>JBEIPS010000001.1:0-86762 GCA_040376915.1 Hylemonella sp. | reverse complement strand
GTGGCGCCCAGCATGTTGGAGTCGGTGCTGTAGGCCTTCTCGGCGCTCATCTTGTAGCCGAAGCCGTGCTGCGTCATGAAGGCGCTCATCTCGGCGCGGCCGCCCAGCTCGTCGATGAAAAGCTGGTCCAGCCAGGGCTTGTAGATCTTGAGCGAGGGGTTGGTCAGCAGGCCGTAGCGGTAGAAACGCTCGATGTCGTTGCCCTTGAAGGTCGAGCCGTCGCCCCAGATGTTGACCTCGTCCTCCTTCATGGCGGCCACCAGCATGGTGCCCGTGACGGCACGGCCCAGCGGCGTGGTGTTGAAGTAGGTGGCGCCGGCGGTGGTGATGTGGAAGGCGCCGGACTGCAGCGCGGCTATGCCTTCATGCGCCAGCTGGCGGCGGCAGTCGATCAGGCGGGCCAGCTTGGCGCCATATTCCATGGCCTTGCGCGGGATGGCGTCGTAGTCCGGTTCGTCGGGCTGGCCCAGGTTGGCGGTGTAGGCATAGGGCTCGGCGCCCTTGAGCTTCATCCACAGCAGGGCGGCACTGGTGTCCAGGCCGCCCGAGAAGGCGATGCCGACTTTCTGGCCGATGGGGAGGTTTTGCAGGATGGTGGCCATGGGCTTAACCGAAGTGGCAGATGTAGTGGTACGGCTCGGTCACTCGAATGTCGAAACTCGAGTTGCCAGGCACGCTGAACTTCTGGCCTGCAGCAGACTTGACCCAGGCGTCCGAGCCCTTGAGCTTGTACTCGCAGCTGCCGGCCACGCATTCCATGATCTCGGGGGCGCCGGTGTTGAAGGTCAGGGTGGCGGGCAGGACCACGCCGACGGACTTCTTGGTGCCGTCGGCCAGGGTGATGCTGTGGCTGACGCACTTGCCGTCGAAATAGACATTGGCCTGGGTGGTGACGGTCACGCCGTTGTATTGCTGGGTCATGGTGTATTGCTCTGATTTCAGGGGCGAATCCGCGATTTTAAGGCAGGGGGCTGTCCGGTCTGCTTCAGAGGCGCAGGAGCCAGTCCGCAGCGTTGAAGCCCACGGTCACATCCTGCGCATTCCATTCGACCACAGGGCGCTTGATCACGCTGGCCTGGGCCAGCATCAGGGCGCGGGCGCCGCGGGCATCGGTGACGGCGGCCTGGGTGGCCGGCTCCAGCTTGCGCCAGGTCGTGCCCTGGCGGTTCAGCAGCTTTTCCCAGCCGGTCGTGGCCAGCCAGTGGTCCAGGCGGGCCTCGGGCACGCCCTGCTTCTTGAAATCATGGAACCGCACCTCCACCTGCTGTTCAGCAAGCCAGGCGCGCGCCTTCTTCACCGTGTCGCAGTTGGGGATGCCGTAAAGGGTGATGGGATTTTTCATGGGAGACAATATTGTCCTGTATGAAGAAACGAAGCGCATGAACACCCTGAGCGACTGGCTGGCCCATTGCGAGCGCCTGCATCCCAAGACCATCGACATGGGGCTGGACCGCGTCAAGGCCGTGGCCCTGCGCATGGGTCTCAAATTCGATTGCCCCATCATCACCGTGGCAGGCACCAACGGCAAGGGTTCCACCTGCGCCATGCTGGAGTCCATCCTCGGTCAGGCCGGCTACCGCACGGGTGTCTACACCTCCCCGCACCTGGTGCACTTCGAGGAGCGCCTGCGCCTGCGCGGCGAGATGGTCAAAACCGGGGAGCTGCTGCCTTCTTTCGCCCGCGTGGAGCAGGCACGCACCGCCGGTGACGAGATCTCGCTGAGTTATTTCGAGTTCACCACCCTGGCCATCCTGGACTGCATGGCCCGGGCAGGGCTGGACGTGGCCATCCTGGAAGTGGGTCTGGGCGGGCGGCTCGACGCCGTCAACATCCTGGACGCCGACTGCGCCATCATCACCAGCATCGACCTGGACCATATGGAGCTGCTGGGCCCCGACCGCGAAAGCATAGGACGCGAGAAGGCCGGCATCATGCGCACCGGCCGGCCCGTGGTCGTGAGCGACCCCATCCCGCCGCAAAGCGTGATCGACCATGCCACCGCCATCGATGCCGACCTCTGGCGTGCTGGCCGCGATTTCAATTTCTCGGGAGACAAGCAGCAGTGGAACTGGGCCGGCCGGGGCCGCCGATACAGCGGCCTGGCCTACCCGGCGCTGCGCGGCGCCAACCAGCTGGTCAACGCCTCGGGCGTGCTGGCCGCGCTGAGTGCCTTGCGCGAGAAGCTGCCCGTGACGGCCCAGGCCGTGCGCAACGGCCTGGCCTTCGTGGAGCTGCCGGGGCGTTTCCAGATCATTCCGGGCCAGCCTACCCTGGTGCTGGACGTGGCGCACAACCCGCATTCGGTGGCCGCGCTCACGGCCAACCTGGACGCCATGGGCTATTTCCCGACCACCCACGCCGTTTTCGGCGCCATGGCCGACAAGGACCTGGCCCCCATGCTGGCACGCATCATGCCCCTGGTCGACCGCTGGTATTTCAGCGACCTGCCCACGCCGCGTGCGGCCAGCGCAGCCGATCTGCAGGCCAGATGCCAGGCGCTGAACCCGCGCGTGGCGGGGACCTCCGCGCTCTTTCCCGACCCCATGCTGGCTCTGGGCGCGGCTCTTCGCCAGGCGGACCCCGCTGATAGAATCGTGGTCTTCGGATCGTTCTACACGGTCGGTGGCGTTCTGAAGGAGGGCGTGCCGCGCCTTCAAGCCCAGCATCTCCAAACCTGAGTCCCGACTTCATGGCTTTTTTCAAGTTCCGCAAGGGTGGCGACGATCAGGCCGCTCCCGCCGCGCAGCCCGAGAGCGTGGAAGTGCTGCGCCGCCGTGCCAAGAACCGGCTGATCGGTTCGGCCATCCTGGTGCTCATCGGGGTCATCGGCTTTCCCCTGCTGGTGGACAAGCAGCCGCGCCCCGTGGCCGTGGACCTGCCCATCGAGATTCCCGACAAGAACAAGGTGCTGCCGCTGAGTGCGCCTGCCGAACCGGCGCCCGCCCCTGCAGCATCCGAAGTCGCGCCCAGCGCTGCTGCCTCGGGCCCGGTCACCGAGGCTGCGCCAGCGCTTGCCAAACCGGCTCCGGCCGCCAAAGCTGAGAGCAAGCCCGAACCCAAGGCGGCCAAGCCCGAAGCGAAGGCTGAACCCAAGAAGGCCGAGACCAAATCGGCCACCGAAACCCGCTATGTGGTGCAGGTCGGCTCCTTTGCCGACGAAACCCGCGCGCGCGATGCGCGCAGCAAGATTGAACGCGCCGGCTTCAAGAATTACACCCAGGCCGTGGAAACCAAGGACGGCAAGCGCATCCGTGTGCGGGCCGGTCCTTTTGCCAGCAAGGCCGAGGCCGAGCGCGCCGCGGAGAAGCTCAGGAAAATCGACCTGCCAGGCACGGTGCTGAGCCTCTAGGGATGGGAATGAGCGCACTGGACTGGATTTTTATAGCCGCCCTGCTGGCCTCGATCGCCCTGGGGGTGTGGCGTGGTTTCGTTTACGAAGTGCTGTCGGTGCTGAACTGGTTGCTCGCCTTCGTGCTGGCCCAATGGCTGGGCGCCGATGTCGGCCGCCAGTTGCCGATCAACAGCAACTCGGAGGCCCTGCTCCAGATCATCGGTTTTGTGCTGGTTTTCGTGGTGTCCGTGTTCATAGGCGGCCTGATCGTGTGGGGGATACCCAAATTGATCGAGCAGGCCGGCCTGCGCCCGGTGGACCGGGTGCTGGGTGGCGTGTTCGGTCTGCTGCGCGGGCTCATCCTGTTGCTGGCGCTGACCGTGCTGGTGCTGATGTCGCCCTTGAAGAGCCAGACCTGGTGGCGTGAGGCCAAGGCGGCCCGTATTTCGGTGGAAGCGCTCAAGCTGCTCAAGCCGGTGCTGCCGCAGAGTGTGGGAAAGTATTTGCCCTGATTGATCAGGCCGTACGCGGACAGGCCGTGTGCTCCTGACTGGAAGTGAAACTATGTGTGGAATCGTCGGCGTTGTCAGCAACGCACCCGTCAACCAACTGATCTATGACTCGCTGCTGCTGCTGCAGCACCGCGGGCAGGATGCGGCCGGCATCGTCACGCAGCAGGACCGCAAGTTCTTCATGCACAAGGCCAAGGGCATGGTGAAGGACGTGTTCCGCACGCGCAATATGCGCGCGCTGCCGGGCAACTGCGGCCTGGGCCAGGCCCGTTACCCGACGGCGGGCAACGCCTACAGCGAGGAAGAGGCACAGCCCTTCTACGTGAACGCGCCCTTCGGCATCGTGCTGGTGCACAACGGCAATCTGACCAATGCGCAGGCGCTAAAGGCCGATCTGTTCAACACCGACCATCGCCACCTCAACACCGAGAGCGATTCCGAGGTGCTGCTCAACGTGCTGGCCGACGAGATGGACAAGGCGACGCGCGGCAAGCCTCTGCGTGTGGGTGATGTGTTTGTCGCCGTGCGCCAGATGCACAAGCGCCTGCGCGGCTCCTATGCCGTCATCGCGCTGATCGCCGGCCACGGTGTGCTGGCCTTCCGCGATCCCTATGGCATCCGTCCGCTGTGCATGGGCCGCAGCCCGGGCGGCACCGTCATGCTGGCCAGCGAGTCGGTGACGCTGGAGGGTACGGGCCATGTGTTCGAGCGCGACATTGCCCCGGGCGAAGCCGTGTTCGTGGACCTGGATGGCCGCGTCAGCGCCCTGCAGTGCGCCGATGTGCCGCGTCTGCACCCCTGCATCTTCGAATACGTCTACCTGGCCCGCCCCGATTCGGTCATGGACGGCATCTCGGTCTACCAGGCCCGTCTGAACCTGGGCGAGACCCTGGCCAAGCGCGTGGTGTCCACCGTGCCGCCCAGCGAGATCGACGTGGTCATCCCCATTCCCGAGTCCAGCCGTCCCAGCGCCATGCAGCTGGCCCAGCTGCTGGGCCTGCCCTATCGCGAGGGTTTCGTGAAGAACCGTTACGTGGGCCGCACCTTCATCATGCCGGGTCAGGCCGTGCGCAAGAAGAGCGTGCGCCAGAAACTCAGCGTGATCGGCAGCGAGTTCAAGGGCCGCAATGTGCTGCTGGTGGACGACTCCATCGTGCGCGGCACGACCAGCCGCGAGATCGTGCAGATGGCACGCGAGGCTGGCGCCAACAAGGTCTATATGGCCAGCGCCGCGCCGCCGGTGCGCTTTCCCAACGTCTATGGCATCGACATGCCTACGGTGGAAGAGCTGGTGGCGCATGGCCGCACCGTGGAAGAGGTGCGCCAGATCATCGGCGCCGACGCCCTGATCTACCAGGACGTGGACGCCATGAAACATGCCATCGGCAAGCTCAACAACAAGATCAGTGGTTTCGATGCATCGTGTTTCGACGGGGTCTATGTCACCGGCGACATCCAGGCCGCAGACATCGAGCGCATGAACTCGGCCCGAGTGAAGGGCGATGAGGACGAGGCCGACACCTCGCGTCTGGCCCTGCCCAACCACCAGGAGGAGTGAGAGCATGAGTGGCAAATCCTTGCCCGAAGGCCTGCGCCTGCAGACGTTCGCGGTGCGCGCCGCTGTCGAACGCAGCCAGTACGGCGAGAACTCCGAAGCCCTGTACCTGACCAGTGGTTATGTGCAGCCCAGCGCGGAAGCCTCGGCGCGCCGTTTCGCGGGCGAGGAGGAGGGCTACACCTACGGCCGTTCGGGCAACCCGACGGTGAGCAGCATGGAGCAGCGTCTCGCGGCGCTCGAAGGCACCGAGGCCTGCATGGCCACCTCGTCCGGCATGTCGGCGATCATGCTGATGTGCTTCAGCCTGCTGAAGGCTGGCGACCACGTGATCTTCTCCCAGTCCATGTTTGGCTCGACGATCAAGCTGATCGGTACCGAGTTCGCGCGCTTCGGCGTCGAGTCCACGGCCGTGCCGCAGACCGATCTGGCGGCCTGGAAGGCGGCGATCCGTCCGAGCACGCGCCTGCTGTTCGCCGAGACACCCACCAATCCGCTGACCGAGGTCTGCGACATCGCCGCCCTGGCCGAGCTCGCGCACAACGCGGGGGCCCTGTTCGCCGTGGACAACTGCTTCGCCACGCCGGTGTTGCAGCGTCCGGCCGAGATGGGCGCCGATGTGATCATGCACTCGGGCACCAAATACCTTGACGGTCAGGGCCGGGTGATGGCCGGCGCCCTGTGCGCGAGCGAGAAGCTGGTTGTCGAGAAATTCCTGCCCGTGCAGAAGAACAGCGGCATGGTGCTGTCGCCCTTCAACGCCTGGGTGGTGCTCAAGGGCATGGAGACGCTGGATCTGCGCATGCGCGCGCAGACCACGCTCGCCCACGAGCTTGCCGCCTGGCTGGAGGGGCATCCGGCCGTGGCCCGCGTGTATTACCCGGGCCTGGCCTCGCATCCCCAGCACGCCCTGTCCATGAAGCAGATGTCCGGTCTGGGCGGGGCAGTGCTGTCCTTCGACGTCAAGGCGAGCAGCCCCGAGCAGGCGCGCACGCGCGCCTTTCACGTGCTGGACTCGCTGCAGACCCTGTCGCTCTGTACCAATCTGGGCGACACCAAGACCCTGCTCACCCACCCGGCCAGCACCTCGCACGGCAAGCTGTCCGAGGCACAGCGCCAGGCCGCCGGCATAGGCCAGGGCCTGATCCGCGTGGCCGTCGGCCTGGAGCACCCGCAGGACGTGCAGGACGATCTGCTGCGCGGCCTGGACACTCTGTCCTGATTTTTTGAATTGATTCTGTGACCCAACGCGTTCGTACCCGCTTCGCCCCGTCGCCCACGGGCTTCATCCACCTCGGCAATATCCGCTCGGCCCTCTACCCCTGGGCTTTCGCACGGGCCAGTGGTGGCGACTTCATCCTGCGCATCGAGGACACCGACCTGGACCGTTCCACCCAGGCTGCGGTGGACGTCATCATCGAAGGCATGGCCTGGCTGGGCCTGACCTACGACGAAGGCCCGTTCTATCAGATGCAGCGCATGGAGCGCTACAAGGCGGTGCTGGCCGAGCTGCAGGCCGCCGGTCATGTCTACCCCTGCTACATGAGCGTGGAAGAGCTTGATGCCCTGCGCGAACGCCAGATGGCGAACAAGCTCAAGCCGCGCTACGACGGCACCTGGCGCCCCGAGCCGGGCAAGGCCCTGCCACCCGTGCCCACGGGCGTGAAGCCTGTGCTGCGTTTCAAGAACCCGCAGGGCGGCGCCGTGGTCTGGGAGGACAAGGTCAAGGGTCGTATCGAGATCAGCAACGACGAGCTCGATGACCTAGTGATCGCGCGCCCCGACGGCACGCCCACCTACAACTTCTGCGTGGTGGTGGATGACATCGACATGGCCATCACCCATGTGATCCGTGGCGACGACCACGTGAACAACACACCGCGCCAGATCAACATCTTCCAGGCCCTGGGCAAGGAGCCGCCGGTCTACGCCCACTTGCCCACCGTGCTCAACGAGCAGGGCGAGAA
Organism: Hylemonella sp.; assembly: GCA_040376915.1. Taxonomy (GTDB): domain Bacteria; phylum Pseudomonadota; class Gammaproteobacteria; order Burkholderiales; family Burkholderiaceae_C; genus Hylemonella. The sequence continues at coordinate 79,397 of JBEIPS010000001.1, read as the reverse complement.
GATGAGCAAGCGCAACGGCGCCAAGCCGGTCACCCAATACCGCGAAGAGGGCTACCTGCCCGACGCCATGGTGAACTACCTGGCGCGCCTGGGTTGGAGCCACGGCGACGACGAGATCTTCAGCCGCGCGCAGTTCCTCGAATGGTTCGACCTGGACCACCTGGGCCGCAGTGCCGCGCAGTTCGACGAGGCCAAGCTGCGCTGGGTCAATGCCCAGCATCTCAAGGCCATGGCCGACGAGGCCCTGGCCCCGCTGGTGACCGAGCACCTGAAGAAGCGCGGCATCGCCGCTGACGAGCGACTGGTTCGCATCTGCGGCCTGTTCAAGGACCGTTGCGACACCATCGTTGCACTGGCCGACTGGGCCCAGGCTTTTTATGGCGATGTGACGCCGAAGGCCGAGGACATCACCCAGCACGTGACAGAGGCCGTCCAGCCTGCGCTGGTCCAGCTCAAGGACAAGCTGTCCGCCTGCGCCTGGGACAAGGCCAGCATTGCCGGGGCCATCAAGGAAGTGCTCACCGCTGCGGGACTGAAAATGCCGCAACTGGCCATGCCGGTGCGTGTGCTGGTGCTGGGCACACCCCAGACCCCCTCGCTGGACGCCGTGCTGGAGCTGCTGCCCCGCGAAAAAGTTCTGGCCCGTTTGCAAAGAGCCTGAATTTCAGCTTATAATTTGAGGCTCGACGCGATGGTCTTGCAAAAGATCGTTGCAGCGAAATGGGGGTATAGCTCAGCTGGGAGAGCGCTTGCATGGCATGCAAGAGGTCATCGGTTCGATCCCGTTTACCTCCACCAATTTCGCATCGAGATGGAAATCAGTCCAGGTTTTGACCCTATCGTCTAGAGGCCTAGGACATCACCCTTTCACGGTGAGTACCGGGGTTCGAATCCCCGTAGGGTCGCCAAGTTTTGCAGCACTTGGTCCGGTTTCACAAGAAGCCGGACGAACGTTGCTCCACGTGGAGTGGTAGTTCAGTTGGTTAGAATACCGGCCTGTCACGCCGGGGGTCGCGGGTTCGAGTCCCGTCCACTCCGCCAGAACATGCCCCGTAGGTCTCTGACCTACGGGGTTTTTTCTTGCCTGGACCTTCCCAACTCATTTTTCACTGTCCAGGATGAGATTGGATTGCGGCAAAAAGAGCTGACATATCCGACGCCTTGCCCTGCAGCGGGGTCACCGCGTAATCTAGGGCCCGCATGTAACGGCTGTTGCGCGGGCGGGGCGGAAAGCCATGATCCGTCCGGCCCAATCGCGCGATCGCAGAGGGTGTGGGCGGCCCTGGCACGCAGAGGTGCCCGCCCGCCGGAGTCAAAAGGCCCGGTCTTCGCCCCGTAGTCGGATCCAGCGCTCATCAGCATGGGCCAATAGGCCTATTTCCAATAGTGGCGCGGCTTTCTAAAATTCCCCGATGTGCAGCAGAGCGATCCGGAACCGGGCTTCACCGGTGCCACATGGTCTGCCGCGGCAGGGGGGATTGACGCTGGTAGAGCTTGTCTTGGTCATCGTGCTGCTGGGCGTCCTGGCGGCGCAGGCCCTGCCGCATTTTGTCCAGCTGGCGGGCGACGCCGAGGCGGCGGCCATCCAGGGCGTGGCGGGCGCCATCACGACGGCTGCGGGCATCAATTACCTGGCACGCAAGGCGAATCCTGCGGCCGGTGTGGGCGTGACGGACTGTTCCCATGCAGCCACCCTGCTGACGGGCGGGTTGCCGGCGGGCTACAGCATGGGTCCCCAGGGATTTCCGCTGCCGATCGTGGCAGAGAGCAGCGCCAGTTGCACGGTCTATGGACCGGGTGGAACGACCGCGCAGACCACCCTGCTGGGAATACTGTGAGCAATAACATGAGGACATGGGAATGAAGCGCTGGATGGTCTTGGCAAGTCTGTTCTCGGTCCTGTGCGCATCGATGTTGCCCGCGCAGGCTGCGGTCACCTTTGAAGCCGCAGCCACAACACCCGGTGTGGTGACTGGTGATCTGCGCGTCGAGGACTATCTCTTCAGCGCCAGCGACGGCCATGCCATCACCAATCTGCGCGGCTACGGTGCGAGCAATGGCAGCAACTACCTGGTCATGCTGATCAACGGCACCAGTGAGGAGCGCATCACCATGGTTGACGGGCGCAGTTTCGAGCTGAAGAGCCTGGACCTCGGCGGCTGGCTCAACTTCGGAAACGCCACACGCCAACTCGAGTTGACGGGCTATCGCACGGTCGGCGCGCCGGTCGTGGCCCAGCTGACCGTGGCACCCGGCATATTCCAGACCTACGCCCTTGACGGTTTCAGTGGCCTGAGCGCCCTGCAATTGCGCGGCACCGGCGCCGCCTGCAGTTATTACGTGGCCATCGATCAGATGCTGCTGTCCCCTGTGCCCGAACCCGCGCCGCTTCTACTTTTGCTGTCCGGGTTGACAGTGCTGATCTTTTCGCGAAGCGGGCGCTTGCCCCGGTGCGCCGGCCATTCTGTGCCTTGACGACCGCTGGTCGCCACGCAAGGCGGAGCCGCTGCGTGGCATCGCTTTGCAACATTCCTGCGATTCAATGTCTGCATCAGAACAACCATGGGAGTTTCAGGTGCAGAACAAGCCAGACAGTCTGCGACCAGGCGTCGCGGTCGAACAGAGGCGATCCGCAGCGCGATGCGGGTCGGGTCGTCATGACCGATGCTGAGGATTTCCAGGTCTCGCGCGCCGTCATTGCGCTGCCGGATGCGCTGCTGTTCCAGCCCATCGCATCGACCGATGGCACCCGCATTCTGGGCTGGGAAGCCAGCGGCATGGTGGAGCCGGCAGCTGAAGTGTCGGATATTGCTGCGATACGAATGGAGTACGCGCAGTTGCAGCAGACCATCGAACGCTACAGTCAGTTCAAACTGAGGGGCAAGCTTTTCGCGGCCTGCAGCCTGGCTTTGCTGGACGCCTGTGTCCTGCAGCACGAACTGCTGACGGAACTGCTGCTGATGAGCGGCCTGTCACCCAGTCAGCTGGTGCTGGGCGTGCAATTGCGTCATGCCGGCGAACTGTCCCGCATCGAAGAAGGGGTGGGGCTGCTGCAACGCCTGGGGGTCGGCGTGGTGCTCGAGAACCCCGCGGAAGGCCATCCCAACCTGGGCGCCTGGGTCCGGCTGCGGCCGTCCTACGTGCGGCTCGGCCCTGACTACGCCCGCGGCGTGCATCGCGACGCGGGCAAGCTGCGCGTGGTGCGTGCCATGGTCGACGTGGCGCAGGGGACTGGCTCCAGCGTGATCGTCAATGGCGTGGCGACGCAGGAGGATCTCGAGGCCCTGCGCCACGAAGGGGTCCACTACGTGCTGGGCTCGCTGCTGTCTTCGCCTCTGACCGAGCCGCCTGCGACCGAGAGTTCCGGCTTCGTCCAGCTCATGTCCGAATTGCCGCAACGGCCATTGCCGGGCAAGGAAAGGGCCTACGTCTCTGCGGTGCTGCGTGCGCGGGATCTGGCCAAACGCGGCAGCGCCGTCAGCCCAGACAGCACTTGCGCGCAGATCATCGCGATGTTCGCTGCCGACCGTCAGCTGCAGTCACTGCCAGTGCTGGATGCCCAGGGCCGGGTGCTGGGCCTGCTGCGATCACTGGAGGTATTGCGTCGCGGCAGTGAACGCTACTTCTTCGAGATCATGGGGCTGCGCTCCTGTACCCGCATCATGGACCCGCGGCCGTTGGTGTTTGATGCCTCGGCCCTGCTGCGCGACATGTCGGAAGCCTTCATGAAGCTCGGTGACCGGCAACTGGTTGACGGCTTTGTGGTCACCGAAGGGGGGCGCTACTACGGCTCCGGGCGCATGTCCGACCTGATCCGTGCGGTGACGGAGATGGAGGTCTTTGCCGCCCGCCACGCCAACCCGCTCACGCTGCTGCCAGGCAACTCCAGCATCGACGAATGTCTGCGAAAGCTGCTCGACGACGGTGCGTATTTTGTGGCGGCCTATTTCGACCTGGACCACTTCAAGGCCTATAACGACGCCTATGGCTACCGTGCTGGCGACACCCTGATCCAGCTGGCCGCGCGCATCCTGTCGCAGCAAGTCAAGCCGGGGCTGGATTTCCTGGGGCATGTCGGTGGCGACGACTTCGTCGTGGTCTTCCGTTCGCCGGACTGGGAGAAGCGCGTTCAGGCCGTGCTGCAGGCGTTCGACCATGACGTGTGCGGTTATTACACACAGCAGGATCTGCAGGCGGGCGGCATCCGAGCCCCGAACCGCCAGGGCGTGGAGGTCTTTCATCCCCTGGTCGGCATCTCGGCCGGCCTGGTGGTGGTGGAGCCTGACAGTGTCGAAAGCCTGGGCGAGCTGTCTGCCCTGCTGGCCGAGACCAAGAAGGTCGCCAAGCGCAGCATGGGCAGCAGCTACTTCGTGGACCGCCGCCAGGCTACCCGTCAGGGTGGACAGCCCAAGCTCTTCGAGTGAAGGGTGGACTGCGCAGCGCCGGCCTGGTGCGCCGCGATGTCATGCGAGTGCATGGCAGGTTCGCGTGAGGCCGCGCGCGACAAGCATGCTTGCGAGCCTTACGGACTACGAAGCGGGACGGCCCAGACATACTGGCTTAATGTTGCGGGGATATCGTACGCAGAACAGAAGAGTGCGGGTAAACCACCGGCTCGCCCCCGATTTTCAACAGCTGCGCTTACCCGAATGAACAGTCATCAAGCAAATGGCGCCGTTCTGGCCCGTCGCGCCGCCCGATGCGCCCTGCTTGCCGCTTTGGCCGCCCCGCTGGGTGCGCTCGCGCTTGCAGGAGGCGCGGGCGTCGATCCCAACACGGGTGCTTCGCCCTGGGCCGGTGTCGGCAGCCTGAGCGTAGGCGGCAACCTGTTCACCGGGACCCTGATCGCGCCCGGCTACATCCTTACTGCGGCGCACGTCGCGGCAGGTGCGGACCCGTCGAGCATCAGTTTCCAGACCAACGCGGGCTCCAGCCAGACCTACTCGGCGAGCCAGGTCTTCATCAATCCGGACTACACCGCAAGCACTGGCGGGAATATCGCCGGGGACCCCACCAACCATGCCGACCTCGCCATCATCAGGTTGTCCGACGCCGTACCGTCGGATGTCCCGTTCTACAGCCTCTTTTCCGGCAATCTTCAAGGCAAGGCCCTGACTTTCGTCAGCTACGCCGGCAGCACCACCGTCAAGAAGACCGGAGAAAACGTTGCCGACCTCCTCTTCGCCGATGCCAAGGGCATCAGACAGACCTACGCCTTCGACTACGATGGTCCCAATCTGACGAGCAATCATCTGGGCGGCGGAACGCTCGGTGCCAACCGGGAAGCCTCCCTGGTGCCGGGCGACTCCGGCAGCTCTGCCTTCGTCATGGTGAACGGGCAATGGCAACTTGCCGGCATCAACACCTTCCAGGCCTACTTCACAGCCGGACAGACCAGCGGTCAATACGGAACGGCCGGGGGCGGAGTGGTTCTGTCGACCTACGCACCCTGGATCAACAGCGTCATCCTGACGCCGGTGCCCGAGCCTGAAAGCGGGCTCATGCTGATAGCCGGTCTCGGACTGCTGGGCCTTGTGTCGCGCGGCCGGCGGGCTTTCTGAGCCGGCGGCTCTCTCCCGCACATCGCGGCGCTTCCTCCAGCGCATCCGGCCAGTCACTGTTTCAGACCTCCGGGCTTGCCTCAGCCGAAAGGACCATTGCGGCGGTGGTGCGCACTGCGCAGAATGCTTTCCAGCCCGGACACCGTCAACCTCGGCGGTCCCCGTGTGTCCTCACCACCAACTGGAGCCTTCTCATGCCTGCCCTGAAAAAACCGCTGCTCGGCCTGGTCGCCGCACTGCTCGCAACCTGCGCCCTGACAGCCCATGCCCAGGTGCGCGTGACAGAAGTCGCCCCCTGGAGCAGTGGCAACTCTCCCGTCGGTGCCGACTGGTTCGAACTCACCAACTTCGGTCCTTCCGCTGTCAACATTGCCGGTTGGAAGGTGGACGACAGCAGCAACTCCTTCGCAAGTGCCCTGGCCCTCAATGGCGTGACCAGCATCGGCGCGGGCCAGTCCGTAATTTTTCTGGAAGGCAGTGCCGCCACGACCGCCACCTTTGCAAGCAACTGGGCCAGCGGCGGTACGCTCGTCGGCTACTACAGTGGCTCCGGTATCGGCCTGAGCACCGGAGGTGACGCCATCAACATCTACAACGCCGCCGGCACGCTGCAGGCCAACGTCGCATTTGGCACCTCCGACGCCGCTTCCCCGTATCAGACCTTCGACAATGCGGCCGGCCTCAACAGCACCACGATCACGCAACTGAGCGTCGTCGGCGTGAACGGCGCCCATGCAACGGCGGCCGGTATGGAAATCGGCTCGCCCGGCAGCATCGCCGCAGTCCCGGAGCCGGAAAACCTGGCCATGCTGCTGGCCGGCCTGGGTCTGGTCGGCGCCATTGCGCGTCGCCGCCGCGCCTGATCCCTGGCGTTCAAGAAAGGCACCGACATGCAACTCAAGCAGATATTCCTGGCCGCACTCGCAGCCACCAGCCTGTGCGCCAGCGCGGCGGACTCCATCAACCTCGGCAACTACCAGGTCAGCGGCATCTTCGCCCTCGACAGCCTCAGCGGTCTGGGCACCGGCGTGTCGGGCCTGGAGGCGTCAGCGGTGACTTACGCCCGCGACCGCGGCACTTTGTTCTATGTAGGTGACGAAGGCACGGGCGTGGTCGAGATCTCCACCACCGGGCAGACCCTTGGAACCATGGCCTTCAACTGGACCGGCACCGGCAGCAACAAGCACGACACCGAGGGCCTGACCTATCTGGGCAATGGTGTGCTGGTGGTGGGTGAAGAGCGTCTGTACGACGCCTACAGGTTCAGCTATGCAAAAGACGGCACTGCCAACCTGATCGGCAACTCCACGCACGTAGTCACGGGCTACACGAACAACAACAGCGGCATGGAAGGGATCAGCTACGACCCGCGCGACGGCAGCTTTGTCGCTGTCAAGCAGGAGAACCCCCAGAATATCCTCGCCGGCAGCCTCACCTTTGCCGCAGGCCTGGCTGGCAGCTCCACCATGACGCAGCTGTTCAACCCCACGCTGATGGGCCTGGGCACCCTGTCTGACGTGCAGACGCTCTCGCCCGTGGATGCGCTTTCGGGCACCGCAGCGGCCGACAACCTGCTGGTGCTGAGCCTGGGCTCGCGCCAGCTGATCGAAGTCAACCGCCAGGGCCAGATCAAGAGCATCTTTGACCTTTCCACTGTCCTGTCCAGCAACGGCATCGAAGGTGTCACGGTGGATCAGAATGGCACCATCTATCTGGTGGCCGAACAGATCCAGGACGGCGTCATCCCCGCCAATCCCCGGTCCCAGCTGATCGTCCTCTCCGCCGTGCCGGAGGCAGAAAGCTATGCGATGCTGCTGGCTGGCCTGGGGCTGATGGGTGCCGTGGTCCGCCGTCGCAAGACGCGCCAGGATCCGGCCGAATAAGGACCTTCGTGCCGGGCTGGTCACAACCCGCATCCTGAGACTCAACAGTTTGCGGAGGCCTGCGGCGGGCCCGGCCCGCACGGGTTGGGCCTGTTCAGCATTCCCGATGAGCCCCTCAGAGATCAGCGGTCTGTCGCAGGTGACGATGCCGCCATCACCTGCGGCCACCAACGACATGCGAGGTGCTGGCCGATCAGGAGAGAACCTTCACAGATCAGGGTGGACGCAGGCGCCCGTCGGTCGTGCAGGCCGGCGGGAGTGGCGCGTCGACGTTCTGGGTGCTGAGCTCCCGCACGGGATGCAGGAGCCGGTGTGACACGTGGGCGGCGGCTGCCGGGCCACCCGACAGGGTGGCCCGCGCTCTTTCTGTGACTAGTCGCGTTGCGCCAGCTGGCGCAAGGCGCCTACGATGAACAGGGGGTTGGTGACCAGGTAACGCCGCCACAGGCGACGCGGCTCGGTGGCCAGCCGATGCAGCCACTCCAGGCCGTGATGTTGCATCCACAGGGGGGCGCGGGCCACGGTGCCGGCATGGAAGTCGAAGGCCGCCCCCACGCCGATCATCACTGCCTGGACGCGGCCGCGATGGGCCGCCATCCACAGCTCCTGCTTGGGGCAACCCAGGCTGACCCAGACCGTTCCGGCCCCGGAAGCGTTGATGCGCTGCACAACGGCCTCGTCTTCTTCCGGGGTCAGGCTGCGAAAGGGCGGCGACTCGGCGCCGGCGATACGCAGGCCCGGGAAGGCCTGCAACAGCTTCGCCTGAAGATACTCCAGGGTCTGCGGTTTGCCGCCATAGAGAAAGATGGACTCATCGCGCTGCGCTGCCTCCGCGCAATAGCGCCACATCATGTCGGGGCCATTGATGCGCTGTTGCTCGCGGGCGCCGAAACGACGCAGCATCCACGCCACCGGCGCGCCGTCCGGTGTGGTCATGTCAGCGTGATTCAGTGCCTGGGCAAAGGCCGGATCGCTGCGCGCCGTCACCACCGAATGGACGTTGCAGGTGCAGACGTAGCGGCTCTGACGTTGTCGGGCCCACTCGTGGATGCGCACCATTACCTGGTCCCAGGCCAGTGCGTCTATCGGGGTCTCAAGCACCTCGTAGCGGTGCCGGGCGCGGATAAGGCTGCTGCGGGGCAAGACATGTGCCGAGATGTCGGCTAGCCCTTCCATGCCCGGAAATTTGCTGTTCAAGATGCTGCTCCATGTGTTGTTGCTGCGTGGAAATTCAGCTTACGGGGAGCGCGTGACAGGACCGCTCGGCGTGCACGGTCCGGCGTGGGCCGATCGGACTAAACAAAGAAGGAGGGTCATGCAATTTGTGACACTCTGTAAGGCCCCTGCGCTGCAGACCTGTGCAAAGTCACAGCAGGCGACAGATTTGCAGGGGTACGGACTGTCGCGCGGGCAGGTCCGGGTGCCTGTCAGGCGGCTTGCGATGCGGGGGTTTCAGCCATGGCTTGCCGGTAGATGGTCATGAGCTGGCCGTAGTTGCGTTCACCCGTGAACTCGGCCTCGTAGCGCGCGCGCGCGCGCTGGCCCATGGCCGCCATCTCGCGCGGGTGGGCCTGGGCCCAGCGCAGACAGGTGGCCAGGGCCGAAGGATCGCCGGGCTCGAACAGCAGTCCGGTCTCTCCATCGCGCACCAGTTCGGCCAGCGCCCCGATCCGGCTTGCGATCACGGGCAGGCCGCAGGCATAGGCTTCCACCAGGGTACGGGGAAAGTTCTCGTACCAGATGCTGGGCAGCACCAGCGCCTCGGACCGGCACATCTGCCGGTACACGGCGCCCATGTCCAGCCCACCCAGCAGATCCACCCCCGGCAGGTCCGCCAGCGCAGCGGCTTCCGGCCCGGTGCCGGCGACCCGCAGCTCGATGCTGTCGAGCATCCGGGTCGCCCGGCCCAGCACCGACACCCCCTTCTCGGGTGACAGACGGCCGACGAAAAGAAAGCCCTTGCGTGTTCCCGGTGGGGGCAGGGCGAAGTCCACAAAATTGGGCTTGACCGAGATGCGTTCGGCCGGCAGACCGCCGGCAATGAACTTGTCGCGGCAGAAATCGTTGAGCGCGATGTAGCGTGTGATGTGCTGCTGCCAGGTTCCCAGGGCCCGGTGCGTGAGCAGCATGCCCGTCAGCACCGTGCTCTGCAGGCGTGAGTCGCGGTAACAGCCGCGTACCGCGCCGCGCCAGGGGAGCCGGCCCAGGCAGTCTTCGCAAACCCTGCCTTCACGCAGGAACATGGCCTGCGGGCACAGCAGACGGAAGTTGTGCAGGGTCTGCACCACCGGCACACCGGCCTGCGCACAGGCCGTGTAGAGCGAGGGCGAGATCAGGGGGAAGGTGTTGTGCACGTGCACGACATCCGGCAGCTCGTCATCCAGCAGCTTGCCCATCTCGCGCATCGTGCGACGGCTCCAGAGCGTCTGCAGGGCGATGTCGGCCCTGGACTGGCCTGCGATCTCGTCGTTGTGACGGCGGTATTCGATCACCGCATGACCGTGCGCGCGCAGCAGGGCGGCCTCGGCCTCGGCCACCATGTCCTCGCCACCGCGCTGCTGGTAGGCGTTGTGGACCAGCAGGATGCGTTCGGGGCGCCGGGTCTCAGCCATGGCCGGTCTCTCCCGCGATGGTCTGCAGGAAATCGCGCAGGCGCGCGGCGGCCACATCGCTCTCGAAGTGCGCCAGGAAACGTGCCCGCGCCAGACGCCCGGCGACGGCCAGGCGCGCGGGCTGCCCCAGCCATTGGAGCAGCAGCCGGGCGGCCTGGGCCGCGTCGTCCAGCGGAATCAGCCGGCCTTCCACGCCATCGCTGAACACCTCGGGCACACCGCCGACCGGTGGCGCGAACACAGGCACCCCCCGCGACATCGCTTCGATCAGGGTCAGCGGCAGGTTCTCGATGCGGGCCGTGTGCAGGCAGGCACGGTGCCGGGCAAACAGGCTGGCCGCATCGCGCACAAAGCCGGCGAACCGCACCCGGTCGGACAGCCCCAGCGCCTTGACCCGCTGCTGCAGCGCCTTGCGGTCCGGGCCGTCCCCGGCCAATGTGAGCGTCAGCATGTGCCCCTGTGCCTGCGCGGCGGCCAGGATGTCCAGCGCGTACGCCTGGTTCTTGCGCGGCTCCAGCGTGCCGACCAGCAGCAGGTCCGCCTGGGCTGCGGCGGGCCCGGACAGGCCGGGATCGGGCACGAAATTGGGGGCCAGCACATAGGGCACCTTGTCGATCGCCGGTATGCGGGCCCGCAGTTCACGGCGCATGAATTCGGACACGAAGACCAGACCGTCCAGCGCGGGCAGCACCCGGGCCTCGAAGGCCCGGATCGAGCGGGCATAGGCCCCGTCATCGGCAATCAGCCCCTTGCCGGCCCATTCATCGGCCTGCGATACATTGAAATGCACGACCAGAACCACCTTCTGTGCTGTTGAATGACGTGCACGCAGCGCTGCCGCAGCCGAGAGCGGACACTGGGCGTAGATCACCCTGGGCCGGCCGTCGGCCAGCCGCGCGCGCAGGACCCGCTCCAGAAACAGCGCATGCCAGTGGCGATACCACCAGACTCCGGCGCTGCGACTCAGTCGTTCAAGCACCCGGCGCAGTCCGAAGACCGGATACACCTGCCAGCGCGGTGCGTCGAAAGGCGTCAGCAGACCGGCCGGCTGCCCCTGGGTCTGCAACCAGGCCAGCAGGGTGCGCACATGGGTTTGCACGCCCGTGTCACCCTGTGCCCGCATGATCGTGGCTAGCTGGATTTCGACCACCGTCGCACTCCTTCGGCAAAGTTCTTCACCATGGTTTCGATCGAATGCCGCTCGCCCGAACGCAAGGCGCCAGCGCGCAGCGCCTGCAGCTCGGCGGGTGTCTGCAGCAGCCGGCACAGCGTGCCGGCCAGGACGGTGGCATCGGGCGCCACCATGAGGCCGTTGACACCCGGTTCGAGGTATTCGATCTCCGGGCTGTGCACCGGCACATCGGTGGTGATCAGGGGCAGCCCGGCGCTGAAGGCGTCGAGGATGCCCAGCCCCACCAGTCCGGGGTTGAGCCACAGGCTGGCGGCCGACAGCAACACGGCCTTGTCGCGGCCGAACTTCGGGCCCACGCAGCGCACCCAGGGTCGGGTGCCGGCGTAGGCCTGCATCATGGGTGCCAGCGGCCCGCCACCGATCACGATCAACGCAGCGGGCTGGCGGGTCTGCAGCGCGTCCATTGCCGCGCACAGCAGGTCCAGGCGCTTGTTCTCGTACAGACTGCCGCAGTACACCAGCACCGGCTGGGTCGTGGGCAGGTCCAGCGCCTGCAGGGCAGCGTTGCGTTCGGCCGGGGTGACCGCGGCCACGGTCTGGCGCAGCTCGCGCGTATCGACCGCATTGCCCACCGTCGTGATGCGCGCGGCGTCGAAACCCTGGGCCTGCACGTAGTCGGCGGCTCCCGCGGTGTAGGCGAACCACCAGTCGGCCCAGTGCAGGGTCCGGCGCTTGTAGCGTTCGCCCCATGAATCTTCATTACCCTGCCGGTCGCGGCCGTGGCCCCAGTAGGCCATCGGCGGGCCGCCGAGCTTCCGCCCCAGCGCCAGCGGCAGGTTCAGCAGATGCTTGTTGGCGTGTTCGACGATGACGGCATCGGCCCGCAGGGCCTCGCCCAGGGCCGGCATCCAGAGCAGCCTGCCGCCCAGCATGCGCGACGGCACGCAGCGGCCCAGCGGGGCTGGCAGCTCGACGTGGTCGCCGCGCCGGGCCTCTTCGGCCCAGGGCGGGCCGTACACCACCTGCAGTTCGATCCCCAGGGCATCCAGGCGCTGCTGCAGGCCCAGGAAGAAGGGCAGCCGGTAGGACTTGAGCACCGGCTGGACGATGCACAGACGTCGCCAGGTCGCAACGCGATCAGGGCTCATGCGCGAGACTCCCTGCAGGTGCATGGTTCTGACCGGTCCCGTGCCAGCGCAGCAGGCCTTCCAGCGAACCCCAGGCCGAACACAGCCCCAGCACGGCGGCGCGCGGGCGGCCGGCGAGCATGGGCCGCAAGCCCTGGCCCACCAGGCCGCGCAGCACCACCCAGAAACCCATGTGGTGCTTGGCGTAAAGAGCGCCCACGCCGCGCCCGCGCCGTCGCAGCGCCCCGCCCTGGGCCACCAGGCCCAGCCCGCGACGCGGTGCGTAGGGGTGATGAACGCGTACCTGTGGCACGTGCTCCAAACGCGCGCCTCCAGCCAGCCAGCGCATCAGCAGGTCCACTTCCTCGCCGGCGCCATACCAGCGACCCACGCCCAGGCGAGGGTCGAAGTTGCCCCAGCGCGCGAACGCCCGCCGGTGCAGGAACAAGGTGATCGAGCTGGCGTGGCGCCCCTTGAACCGTCGCCAGGCGGCCGCCTGCAGCGGGCCGGCTGGGGCGGGCTGGCCGCTGGCGGCCCGTTGTTCCACCCACTGCCCGGCAATGCCATCGCGTTGCGGGTCGGTCAGGGCCTGGCGCACGCAGGCCACCGTGTCGGGTTCGTACCAGCCGTCGTCGTCGGGAAATCCGATCACCTCGCCCTGGGCTGCTTCGATGCCGACATTACGGGCCGCGGACAGATTGGCTTCGCGCAGGCGCAGGTGCCGGATGCGCAGGCCCTGGTGCCGGCCCCGCGTGATGTGGGGCTGCAGCCGATCATCCGGGTTCTGGTCCACCACGATCACCTCGAAGTCGGGGTCCGTCTGCCCGGCCAGCGATGCCAGCATGCGGCCCACGTCGTCGCAGCGGCCATAGGTGGCCAGCACGAGACTGAGCCAGGGAGGAGTTTGTCGCTTCATGGTCCCTCCGAGAACAGCAGCACCGGCTCGTAAGCCAGCGTGTACGTGCGGCCATCGGCCACAGCCGCACCGCCGTCAAGCTGCTCCACGGCCCGCAGGCGCTCGCCCGCCGGCAGCGTGTAGGTCGGCCGGTCCGATGCATGACGGGTCCAGGCGATGCGGCGCCGTCGGCCGTCCGCTGCCGGCGGGAGCTGACAGACCCAGGTCGGGTGCGCTGTCGCTGCCGGGTCGCTGCCCGGATGCGCCGAAGATGAACAGTCTGGCGTGGCACCTTGCAACCAGCGCGCCACGGTGGCATAGGCCCGGCCGGCCGGTTTGAGGCGGCCGTCCGGCTCGATCAGGCCAAGGCGCCGGTTGTCCCAGGCGTACCAGTAGAAACGCTCCAGCCCGGCCCAGCGGCCCAGGATCAGGGTGCGTGCCACCACGGCGGCGCCTTCACCGCTGTCCACCCGGCGCCAGCGTTTGTCGGCGCCGATCCGGTCCGTACCGTCCGCATTGGCCAGCCACCAGCCGGACTCGGTGTTCCACAAGGGCAGATGAGCGAGGCCCTGGCGCTGCATGGCGGTGCGCACGCGCTGGACCAGGGGCACGATCTCCTCCGGCTCGCGGTGCGGCACGTAGAAGTGGTAAGCCACGATGTCGACACAGGCCTTGCCGCCCAGGCGCAGAAAGCGCTCCAGCTGCTCGGGCTCGCTGCCGGCGCCGATGAAGGAAGGCGAAACGAGGCGGTTGTCCGGATCGACGGCGTGCAGGATGGCGTGGGCCGCGCAGGTCAGCTCCACCATCTTCTCCGGGCTGCCGGTGTAGAAGCCCTTGTCGTTGACCTCGTTCCAGATCTCGTAGTGACGGATGCGGCCCCGGTAGCGCTCGGCCACGGTGCGCACATAACGCCGCCAGTCGTCCAGCCGGGCCGGTTCGGCGGCCTGGCCGAGGCCATAACTTGATTTCTCCTGCGGCCGGGCCGAGGCCCAGGCCGGGGAGGAACCCAGGGGCAGCAGCAGGTCCACGCGGGTCAGGCCGGCCAGGGCCACATAGCGGTCCAGCCGCTCGAACTGCCAACGGCCCGGCTGGGGCTCCAGCTCGGGCCAGCGGGCGCCCAGGTCCCACAGGCGCCAGGCGCCCAGCGGGGCGGTCGGCCAGGCCGTGCCGGCATCGGCGCGGTGGATGTGCATGCCGAAGTAGGGGTCGTGGGCGGGAACCGGAAACTGCGCAGCGGCGGGGCCGATGCCCAGCAGCCCTGCGGCCAGGGCGCGATAGAGCCAGAAGAGGGGGCGCATCATGCAGCCCTCCCGGACTGGCGCAGGGCCAGTTGCCGCCAGCCCAGACGCAGCACGGTGCGCAGCCAGTAGAGCGGGTTGCGGCGCGCTGCAGGGCGGCAGGCCAGCGACCAGGCTCCGGGCAGGTTGCCCGCTCGCAGCCGGTTGCGAGCGACGTTGAGCAGGTGGCTGGCATAGAGCCGCGCCGCGCCGCGGCGCATGGACGCGGGCACCCGCCCCTGTTGCAGGCGTTGGTGCAGTCGCTGGTAGACCGGTAGCTCATCGAGCACCGCCAGCGAGGAGGTGGCGCTGCCGGCGACGTCCTGGCGGTAGAGCGCGTGCGCTTCGGGGTCGTAGGCCACACCGTGGGCCTCGGCCACGCGGAACCACAGGTCCTGGTCTTCGCCCAGCTTCTCACCGAGGGGGAAGCGCAGGGCAGGATCGCGGAGCAGCTCGCGCCGCAGGGCCAGTGAAATCGTGCAGAAGAAGCAGGAGCGGCACCAGGCCCGGTAGAGATGGTCGCCCACCAGGCCGCCCGGGGCCACGCTGGCATGCATGCGCAGGGGCTGCAGGGCGCCCGAGGCGCGGCGCAGGGCATACGCCGTGGCGATCAGCCCGGCTTCGGGATGGCGCCGCGCCAGCGCGTCCAGCGCGGCCAGGAAACCGGGCGCGTAGCAGTCGTCGGCGTCCAGGAAGCAGACATAGTCGCCGCGCGCCGCTTCGATGCCTGCGTTGCGCGCGGCCGAGACCCCGGCGTTGCGCTGGCGGATCAGGCGCAACGGGGCGTACTGCAGGGCCGCCACGCGCGCGGGGCCGTCGTCGGTGCTGCCGTCGTCGATGACCAGCACCTCCAGCGGCTGCAGGGTCTGCGCCATGACCGAGTGCAGGGTCTCCTCCACGTAGGCGGCCTTGTTGTAGAGCGGGATGATGATGGAGAACTGCATGCTCATGCCGGGGCCAGGTTCGTGGTGCGGCGGCGGTGCGCCTCGCTTCGCGTGCCTGCCTGCGGGGCACGCAGCACGATGCAGAACAGCAGCAGGTGGGTCAGCGTGTCGCCATTGATCAGGCCCTGCACGGACAGGGGCGCTTCCGACAGGCAGCGCAGCAGCACCATGAGCAGCAGCGCCAGCGAGACCCCGCGGGTGCTGGCGGCGCAGCGCCAGGCGGCGGCGGCCAGATGGCCGAGGTAGACCAGCAGGCCCAGCAGGCCCAGGGCACCGGCCACGGACAGGGTCTGCAGAAACTGGTTGTGCGCGCTGAAGGCGTAGGGCATGCCGATGGCGGCGCGGAACTGCGGCCCCCAGGCGTTGGGGCCATAACCGAACAGTGGGTTGTCCAGCCAGGTGTTCACGGCGACATCCCAGATCCGGGTGCGGCCGGTCAGGGTGCTCAGGTTTTCACCCATGCGGGAATTCAGCAGGCGCGCGCACCAGAGATCCAGATCGCAGACCATGACGAGCAGTAACACGGTGACCAGCGTGGCGATCAGGGCCAGCAGCAGCGCCAGGCCCGTGCGCGCACCCAGCTTCAGGCGGACCTGGTGCACGATCAGCGTGGCGGCCACGGGCAGCAGGACCAGCCAGGTGGTCTTGGACTGCGCCAGCAGGAAAACGGCGGCGTTGGCGCTGAGCAGGAAGGCGCGTCGCCAGCGGCCGGGCGTGGGTTGCATGACCTCGAGCAGGAAGACCAGCAGGGCCAGCGGCCCGATGCTGTTGGCGTTGGAGCCCAGGCCCCAGAGCCGGAAGCCGATGCCGGGCAGCAGGCCCTTGTAACCCGCCTGCACGGCGCCGCTGGGCCAGAGCACGGCGGCCAGCAGGCTGCCGAGCATCAGGGCGTAGAGGCCGATCTTGGCGCCGGTGATGAGCCGCTCCAGCGGCTCGCGGCGTGCGCACCAGGCGGCGGTGAAGAGTACACCCGGGTAGAAGATCGAATGGATGAAGGTCGGCTCGGTGCCCAGCACGCAGGGCACGATGGTGCCGCTGATGAAGAACAGCAGGAAGGCCAGGTACAGGGGTGTGCCCGGTGCCGGTGTGTGGCTGGCCTGGCGCAGGATGGCGCCCAGCACGCGGGCTGCGCTCAGCGCCAGCAGGCCCAGGGTAATGAGCTGCAGCACACGGGCGCCCTGGCCGACACCGGTCGAGAGCAGGTCGATGCGCGTTTCGACGAAAACCAGGTTGCGGCCCGAGAACAGCGAGCCGGCTGCGATGCCCAGGCACAGCAGGGGCGGCAGCGCGGGCAGGAAATGGGCGCTCCAGCGGCGTTCGCCATGCAGCGACAGGCCGAGCACGAGCACCAGCATGAGCGCGGCGCCGAAGGCGAGCAGCAGGTAGGCGCTGAAAAAGAGGGTCTGCATCACCATGGCCGCTCAGCTCCGGATGTGCCGGCGCAGCAGCGCTGCGAGCCGGGGTGGGCAGCGCTGGGCCAGACGCTCCAGCAGGGGGGCACAGTCGGCCGGCACCAGCCGCGGGACCAGGGCAAGCAGTGCGCCCAGGGTGCAGGCCCCTCCGAGTACCAGCAGAGGCAGGCGCACCGGCGCGGCGAGGCCGGCGGTGCTCAGGCCGTGGTCGATCAGTGCGAGCGCGCCGCTGCAGATCAGGGCCAGCAGGACGCCCTGCGCCAGTGACTGGCCCAGGCGCAGAAGGGGCAGCTTCAGCAGGCGGTGCGCCGTGGCCAGGATCAGGAGGTAGCGCAGCAGGAACAGTCCCAGCACGGCCCAGGCGACGCACAGCACCGAAACCTGGGCCGCCAGCAGCGAGACCAGGACCCAGGCCACGGCCATGGGCAGTTGCAGGCGGAATTCGCTGCTGGCGCGTCCCCCGAGCCAGAGCATGGGAGTGGTCAGACCCCAGAGCAGGAACAGGGGCATGGCCAGGGCCAGTGGCACCAGCAGCGGCGCGGCCTCCTGCCAGGCGGGGCCGTACAGGGCCAGGATGAGGGTCTCGGCCACGGCGGCCAGGCCGGCGCAGGCCGGCAGGGCCAGCACGGCCACCAGGCCGACCAGGGCGAGATAGGTGCGCACCACACGCTGCGGGTCTTCACCCATGCGCGCGCCGGAGGAGAAGAACACCGGCTGCGTGATGCCCAGCAGGGACGACATCGGGGCGTACATCAGGTTGTAGGCGGTGGCATAGAGGCCGACTTCGCGTGTCGCAAAGAAGCGGGCGATCAGCACGCGCTCGATGTTGCCGATGGACCAGTTGACCAGGTTGGTGGCGAACACGGTGGCGCCGTAGCGCGCCATGCCCAGCGCGCCCGGGAACCAGAGGCGCGGTCGCAGCGGATGGCGGTGGGCTGCGTAGAGCAGGACCAGGGACAGCCCGGCCTGGACCAGCCAGGCCAGCACCAGGGCCCAGACGCTGCCGCTGAGCAGGGCCACGGGCACGCCCACAAGGACGTAGCCGACCGCATAGCTGGTGACGTTGGCGAGCTGGATGCGGCGGAAGTCGAGCTGGCGCTTGAGCATGTTGAGCGCCGGCGCGCTCAGGGCATTGAGCAGGCAGACCCCGGCGAGCGCGGCGATCAGCCCCTGGGCCGAGGCGTTGCCCAGCAGCTGTGCCAGCGGGCCGCTGAGGGCGGTGATGGCGGCCGTGACCAGCAGGCCGAGCAGGAGCTGCCAGGTGAAGACGAAGCGCAGTTCCTCCTCGCTGACCGTCTCTTTCTGGATCAGGCCGTAGGCCAGGCCGATGTCGGAGAAGAAGTTGCTCAGGCTGATGACGATGGCCGCGATGGCGAACAGGCCGTACTGCGCGGGGCCGAGCGCGCGTGCCAGTACGATCTGGGTACCGATCTGCAGCAGCAGCCGGAGCGCCGTTCCGCCGCCGCCCCAGAAGACGGCGGAGATGCTCCTGTGGCCCAGGTCTTTCATGGCGCAAGCCGCACGGCCGGGCAGACCGGCGATTTCATGACTTGACCGCCTCCACGAAGAGGGAGTCGGGGCGGTTGTCGAGTCGCTTGATGTCCGGGCAGACACCGGTCTGGTAGGCGCGGCGGTGCACCTGGCTGAAGCCGGCTTCGCGCAGCAGGGCCTTGAGGCTGTCGAAGTTGTACATGAAGTGGTGCATGTTCTTCTCGGCCACTTCGTTGGCTTCGAAGAGATCGGTGGCCCAGGTGAGCGCCTGTTCCGGCCGGTAGGCCGCGACATGCAGGTCGAGGTCGGGCACGCTGATGCGCAGCACGGCACCCGGCCTGAGGCAGCGGTGGCTCTCGGCAAGGCACAGGCGGGCGCTGCGCAGGCTCAGGTGCTCGAGCATGTGGGAGGAGAAGATGGCGTCGAGGCTGCCGTCCGCCATGCGCCAGCGCCGGTTGGCGTTCAGATAGTGCAGCTGGCGGAAGACGCCGCGGGCGTGTTCCTGGTAGCGGGCCTGGCCCATGCGGCCCAGCCGGTGCAGCAGCCAGGCCAGCCCGGGCACCCGCGCGATGTAGAGATGGGGCGTGACGTCGGTGTTGGTCCACCCCTCGAGCGGGCAATTGAAAGCACCGAGATGGAGCTTGGTCATGGGAGGCCTAGGGCGTTGAAATGGAAAGGCTGGCGTCCGGCCTGCCGGATGCACCGGGCTGTCGTGGGGCCGGGTCCATGCTGAGGAAATCGTGATAGGCCCGCGCCAGGCCGGCCCGCAGCGGGGTCCGTGGCTTCCAGCCCAGCCCGCCCAGGCGTTCCACGTCCAGGAGTTTGCGCGGCGTGCCGTCGGGTTTGCTGGCGTCGTAGGCGATGCCGCCGTCGTAACCCACCACATCGCGCACGGCTTCGGCGAGCTCGCGGATGCTGAGGTCGTGGCCGACGCCGATGTTGATCAGGGGCGGCTCGAAACGGCGGCTGACCGATGTGTCGCTGCCGAGCAGGGCCGTGTAGCGCGCTTCGTCCAGCGTCATGATGTGGATGCAGGCGTCGGCCATGTCGTCGCTGTACATGAACTCGCGGCGCGGGGTGCCGGTGCCCCAGATCACGGTCACTCTCGCGCCGGACACCTTGGCTTCGTAGAACTTGCGGATCAGCGCCGGGATGACATGGCTGTTGTCGGGGTGGTAGTTGTCCCCCGGACCGTAGAGGTTGGTGGGCATGGCCGCCAGGTAGCGGGTGCCGTGCTGGCGGTTGTAGCTCCAGCACATCTCGATGCCGGCGATCTTGGCCAGGGCGTAGGCCTGGTTGGTGGGCTCCAGCGGCCCGGTCAGCAGACAGGACTCCTTGAGCGGCTGGGGAGCCAGTGCGGGGTAGATGCAGCTGGATCCGAGGAAGAGCAGGCGCTGCACGCCGGTCAGCCAGGCAGCGTGGATGACGCTGTTCTGGATCAGCAGGTTCTCGCGCAGGAAATCGGCCGGATAGGCATTGTTGGCCCAGATGCCACCGACCTTGGCGGCAGCCAGGAAGACGTGGTCCGGGCGCTCGGCGTCGAGGAAGGCGCGGGTGGCGGCGGCATCGGTGAGGTCGAGTTCCCCATGCGTGCGCAGCAGCAGGTTCTCGTACCCCAGGGCCTGCAGGCGCCGCACCAGCGCTGAACCGACCAGGCCGCCATGGCCGGCCACGTAGATCTTGTCCTGCTTATTCATGATGTTCGTAGGTCCGGAAGCCGGCCAGTTTGATCAGTGCATCGCGCTTGGCGCTGCTGTAGTCCGCCGCGACCATTTCACGTACCAGCTCGGGCAGCGAGGTGCGCGACACCCAGCCCAGCTTCTCGCGTGCCTTGCCGGGATCGCCCAGCAGGGTCTCGACCTCGGCGGGGCGGAAGTAGTGCGGATCGACGAGCACGATCACGTCGCCGGGTTTGCAGCGCACGTCGCTGCCGCTCACCGAACTCACCACCCCGCGTTCCTCTACACCCGCGCCGCGCCATTCGAGCACGATGCCCAGTTCGGTCGCCGCCATCTCGACGAACTGGCGCACGCTGTACTGCACGCCGGTGGCGATGACAAAATCCTCGGGTTGTTCCTGCTGCAGCATGAGCCACTGCATCTCCACATAGTCGCGCGCATGGCCCCAGTCGCGCAGGGCGCCGAGGTTGCCCAGGAAGAGGCTTTCCTGCAGACCCAGGGCGATGCGAGCGAGGGCGCGTGTGATCTTGCGCGTCACAAACGTCTCGCCGCGCAGCGGGCTTTCGTGGTTGAAGAGGATGCCGTTGCAGGCGTACATGCCGTAGGCCTCGCGGTAGTTGACCGTGATCCAGTAGGCGTAGAGCTTGGCCACGCCGTAGGGGCTGCGAGGGTAGAAGGGGGTGGTCTCCTTCTGGGGGCTCTCCTGCACCAGACCGTAGAGCTCGGAGGTGCTGGCCTGGTAGAAGCGGGTCTTTTTCTGCAGGCCCAGGATGCGGATGGCCTCCAGCAGGCGCAGCGTGCCCATGGCGTCCACGTCGGCGGTGTACTCCGGGCTTTCAAAGCTCACGGCCACATGGCTCTGGGCGCCCAGGTTGTAGACCTCGTCGGGCTGCACCTGCTGCACGATGCGCACCAGGTTGCTGGTATCGCTGAGGTCGCCGTAGTGCAGCACGAAGTCCCGGTATTCGACGTGAGGATCCTGGTAGAGGTGGTCCACCCGTCCGGTGTTGAAGAGCGAGGCACGGCGCTTGATGCCGTGGACTTCGTACCCCTTCTTGAGCAGGAATTCGGCGAGGTAGGCGCCGTCCTGGCCGGTGATGCCGGTGATGAGTGCGGTTTTTTTCATGGTGAGACGGTCTGGGTCGGAGAGAAGACAGAGCCCGCAAAGCGGCTGCGGTGTTCGGGTGCGATGGCGGCCACCACGTCGGCGGCGAACCGGGCCTGCGCGGCATAGGCGCGTGTGGCCTCCGGGTCGATCGAGGAGACGCGAACGATCATGCCGTCGGCGATGCGGCCGCGCATGGCATAGGACATCTCGGTGAGTTTCTTGTTGAAGCCGGTGGTGGTGATCTGGTCACCCACGGTGGTCCAGTAGGTCAGCGGCTCGACGCGTTGTCCCATGCGGGTGTCGAGAACCTTGGCCGCCAGCGGGCCTGCCGGCAGGGGCAGCACCACGTAGCGTGCCCCGAGGATCTGGAAGCCCTGGGCCGGGTAGCAGGTATCGGGCTTGTGGACCTGGTTCGAGTCATTCTGGTTGCGGCCGTAGGCTATGGAGAGCATGACGCGGTAGCCGCTGGCATCGGTGTAGACGCGGTTCAGGGTCTGGGTGTAGAGACGGCCCAGGACGGCACGCTGCTGCGGGTTCACGAGCTGGGTCTGGGTGTCGCGCACTTCCCGCCAGGTACCGAAATCCCGCGGCACCATGGTTTCCAGGTCGATGGCCGGTAGTTCGTCGGCCAGGCTGATGGTGGGGCGCAGGGTGTTGGACAGCGCAGCGGTGGCCAGCATGAGCACCATCAGCACGAGGTTGCGCAGCCAGGGTTGAGGTATCAGGGTCATGTCGGGCTTCCCTCGGGACGCAGGGCTGCCTGCCGCGCCGTGCGTCGTTTTTCGACCGTCTGCAGCAGCGTGTCGAAGCCGATGATGAGCAGCAGGGCGCTGAGGAAGAGCACCATGCCGGCGAAATCGTGCAGGAAACCCTGCCCCGCGGCGTCACCGAAGTGGTAGGTGATGAGGCTCAGGGCCGTCACGCGGATCACGTTGGCGGTGAAGGAGATCGGCACGATGAGCAGGGCCAGGCCGGTGTTGCGCAGCAGGGAGTCACGCCGCACGAGATTGAGGTAGAGCAGGCCCAGGGCCTCCAGCGTCAGCAAGGTCTGCAGCCCGGCGCAGGCGTCGGCCACCAGCAGCATGTACTGGCCGATCTGCAGGATCACGCCGTTGCGTCCGATCGGGTACCCGGCGGCATACAGCAGTTGCTCCGTCACATAGGAGACGGCCATTTTCATGGGCATGGTGACGGTGTCGACGACCGGGCCGGGCAGGGGCACCATGAAGCACATGAAAAACAGGGCGAACCACTGCGCCTTGAGGCCGGTGATGCCGTGGTTCAGCAGGATAAGCCCGGCCAGCAGCCAGATCAGCGAGCCCATCTCGAACAGGATGATGTCCTGCGAGCGGCCGACCAGATACAGCAGCAGGCCGCACACAAGTACCGGCCAGCCCCAGGCGTTGGCCGGGCGGCCACGCGAGCGTTCGACCATAGCCGGCCAGTTGCGGGTCATCAGCCAGACACTGATGACCAGTACCATGGGCCCGTGCATGTGCTCGGACTTCCCCCACATGCCCTGGAGCAGTTGGTAGATGCTGGGCCCGTACAGGCCGGCCAGCCCGATCAGCAGGGGTAGCCACAATCGCCATGCGGCGAACTGGAATGACGGGAGAGACAGGTTCATGGTGATGCGATGGTTGGACTCATGCCGGGCCATGCGCCTGGTGGCGGGTGGTGTGGCCCTGGGCCTGGTGGCGGGCCTGTTCTTCGGCGGTGCGCAGCCGCAGGCCGTGAATCTGGTGCCCGCGCCCTGGGACAAGCTGGCACATGGGGTGGTGTTTGCCCTGCTGGCCCTGAGCTGCGGGCTGGCCATGCCGGGGCCGCGGCGTCTGGCGCCCGGCCTGGGCATGGCCGTCGCCGTGGTGCTGGGTCTGCTGGACGAGTATCACCAGACGGGTCTGCCCGGCCGCCATGCCGACATCGGCGACCTGCTGGCCGACGCGACCGGCGCCCTGATCGGTGCCTGGGCCGTGTGGCGGCTGCGGGGAAAGGGCAGGGCAGGCGCGCACGGCTAGAACTCGTTGAGCACCGTGCCGACCAGGGTGGTGCCACCCTCGGCCAGATGCTGTTCCATGCGGCTGGCCTGGGGCAGCAGGCTGTGGTCCCGCCGCAGCACCATGATGGCCGCGCCGACGCGCGCCGCGATGACCTGGGCATCGGCACAGGATTCGCCGGGCGGGGTGTCGAGCAGCAGGATGTCGAACTGTTCTGCGGCCCGTGACAACAGCTCGCCGAAGTGGCGCCGGCCCAGCAGTTCCTGCGGATTGGGCGGCAGCGGGCCGGACTGCAGCACGCTGAGGTGCGGCAGCCCCGGTACCGCCTGGGCGGCTGAGAGATCGGCGCGGTCGGCCAGGATGTCGGACAGGCCTGCTGCACGCGGGATCCGGAACAGCGCGCCCAGTCCGTGCGCAGCTGTGCTGCGCAGGTCGGCGTCGATCAACAGGGTGCGCTGGTTCTGCTGGGCGAAGACCACGGCCAGGTTGCCAGCCGTGAAGCTGCGGCCTTCACCCGGGGCGGGGCTGACGATGGCCAGGGCCTTGCGGCGGGGGTCGCCGTCGAACCAGCGCAGCATGAGCTGGCTGCGC
Source organism: Hylemonella sp. (assembly GCA_040376915.1). Lineage (GTDB taxonomy): Bacteria > Pseudomonadota > Gammaproteobacteria > Burkholderiales > Burkholderiaceae_C > Hylemonella. Next base: position 55,688 of record JBEIPS010000001.1, on the reverse strand, counting down.
AGCGCGCGGATGTTCTCGCCCACGCGGCTGAAGGGCTTGTAGGCCGCGACCAGTGCCGGGCTCAGGCTGGTGTCTTCGGCGGGCAGGTAGGCGTAGTCGAACTGCTTGCTCAGGGCGTAGTCGATGTCCTCCCGGCTCAACAGGCCCAGGGTGATGGCGGCTTCGCCGAAAGGCTGGCCATTCTCCTGCTGCTTGAGCAGGATGGACTGCAGCTGCTCGTTGCTCAGTCGACCGCGCGCCAGCAGGATGTCGCCGATGGAACGGGACGGGTTCATGGACGGGCTCCCGCGTCGGCGAGCCGCAGCATGGCAGCGGCTGAATGGATCTGGCCCAGCACGGGCACCTGGAAGGTTTGCCTCAGGTCCTCGACCGAGCGGACGCGGCGGAACAGCAGTTCCAGCGTCAAGGCCAGTCCGACACCGAGCAGCGTGCCAAGGAAGACCGAGACCAGGACGTTGAGCAGGACACGCGGGCGCGAAGGTTCGAGCGGGACGGTGGCCTGGTTGAGGATCGAGATATTGGTCAGGATGGCCTGGCTTTCCACGTTGGTCTGGGACGCGCGCTGGCTCAGGATGTCGAAGGCGCGCTGCGCGGACTCGAGTTCGCGCCGCATGATGTTGATCTCGTCACGCTGGCGGTTGAGTTCCAGCACCCGGGTCTTCTGCGTGGCCAGCGTCTCCTGCAGCTGGCGCTCGCGTTGCCGGCTGACCTGGTAGGTGGTGTCGATGGATCTGCGGATGCTGCGGGTCTCGGCCGCCAGCTTGGCCCTGAGCGAGGCGAGCTCGCTCGCCATGCGTTCGGTCTGGGGATGGTTGCGCCCCAGGTTGACGCCGCTTTCCTGGATGCGGGCCTCCTGCCGGTTGATCTCGGTCTTGAGGTTGTTGATCAGGGGGCTTTGCATCACGTCGACCAGGGTGTCGCCCTTCTCGTTCATGCGCTTGCTCTGGCTGTCCGTGGTCTGGCCCTGGATGGCGGTGAGCTGGCTGGAGATGTCGTTGAGCTTGGCGGTTTCCATGTCCAGGCGTTCGTCGACGGAGACGATGCCGCTTTTCTGCTGGTAGAGCGAAAGCGCCCGTTCCGCCTTTTCGAGCCGGTCGCGGGCGGTCTTGGTCTGTTCATCGAAGAAGGTCGCGTACTGGCGCGCGGGGGACAGCCGCAGGTCCAGGCTGACGTTGATGTAGGCCTGGGCGGTGGCATTGGCCACGGCAGCGACGAATTCCGGGTTGCTGCCGGAGAAGACGACATGGATGACGTTGCCTTCCCGCGAGGGCTTGACATCGAGGTCGCGCTGGATGATGCCGCCGAGCCAGCTCACGAGTTCGCCCCTGCCTTGGGTGGCTTCCTGCCAGTTCTCGCGCACGGTCGGGCTCTGGTCGAGCTTGAGCAGGCGCACCACGGCCTCGGCCACGCGGTCGCTCTCCACGATCTCGATCTGGGTGGCCATGTAGCCTGGCGCGATCAGGCCGGGCAGCATCTGCCCGCTGACCGGGTCGGGCGACTTGACGTCGAGCACCAGCGCAACGCCGGCGGTGTATTTCTTGGGCAGCAGCAGGCTGATGACCGTGGTCAGCGCGACGGTGGCCGCCAGCACCAGCAGCACCATTCGGTAGCGGGCGCGCAGGATCAGGATGAATTGCTGGATGGACATGGCTAGAAGATGCTTTCCTTGACGAAGATCACGTCGTCTGCCTGCACGGGCTGGGTCAGCTCGGGGCTGGTCTCCACGAGCGCGCCGGCGGCGTCGCGACGGTGCAGCCGCAGCCGGTACTGGCTGCCGCGCACGGTGGGGCCACCGCCCTGCGCCAGCGCCTGCATGACGGTCATGCCGCGCTCGACACGGTGGGCGCCGGGGCGCTGTGCCTCGCCATAGATGTAGAAGACAGGTGCCCGGTGCACGTAGATCACGTCGCCGCCCTGCAGGGTCATGTCGTCACGGCCCTGGCCCGACAGGTAGATGGCCGGAAAGTCGATGCGACGCAGGAAAGGCTGGCCGTCACGCAGGCCGCTCACGATGGCCACGTCGTCGCCACCGGGCAGAGCGCCGCCGGCCGTGGCCAGCATGTCGCTGAGGCGGGTGTTCGTGGCTTCAAGCGGGTAGCGACCGGGTCGCACCACCTGGCCCAGCACCGAGACCTGATGTCCGCGCAGTTGCAGCAGGGTCACGGTGACCTGGGGTTTTTGCAGGAAACCGCCGTTCTGCAGGGCATCGGCGATCCGTCTTTCTGCGGCGACCGGGCTCAGGCGCCCGAGCTCTATGGTGCCGATCAGGGGGTAGCTGATGTTGCCGCTGTCCGAGATCCGGGTCTCCAGCGTGAGGTCCGGGTTCTGGTAGACCTGGATGCGGATGGTGTCGCCCGGGGCAAGCGCGTAGTCGGTCCGCACGGTCGCCTGCGCCATTGCCTGCGCCGCGGGCAGCAGCCCCAGGAACAGCAGGAACGCGTATCGCTGCAGCAGGGAGAGGAGGTGATTCATCATGGTGGACTCCGGTCTCATTTCAGGCCGGCCGCACCTTTGTCGATCGCGCTGCGGGCAGCGTCGGCGGCCGGGGCCGGCGTCGCGGGCGCAGCGGCCGGCTTGGCGGGGGTCGCCGTCTTTTCGAAGTCGCCCCGGTATTCGACGGTGGTGGCGGCGCGCAGATCCTTGAAGCGGGACGCGACGGCGTCGCTGGTGCTCTTGTTGGTGAGGAACTGCTCGATGCGCGGCAGGGCCGTGGTTTCGTCCACCGGCATGGACTGGGTGCTGGCCAGACGCACCAGGCTCAGCGTGCGCGCGGTGGTGACCACCATGGCCTGGCCGTCCTTCATGGCCTGCATGCGCGGCAGCAGGTCCAGCGGGATCTGCTCGGCCAGGCGGGTCGAGCCGCCCGTGTTGAAGGGGATACCCTTGGCGCGCAGCGTCCTGGCCAGCTCTTCCGTCGATTTGCCTGCATTGGCATGGTCGCGGAACAGCTGCTCCGTTTCGGGCTGGAAGGTCGTGTTGATTTCCTGCAGGACGTAGGCCTTGCGTTCGGCGAACAGGGCCGGGTTGTCGCGGTAGTACTTGCGCGCTTCCTCCTGGGTCGGCTTGGGCACGGCATCGGTGATCTGCTTGAGGTAGGCGCGCGCCAGGATCTCGCGGCGCGCCGATTCGATCTGTGTCACGACGTCCGGCGCGCGGTGCAGTTTCTTGTCGATGGCCTGGTCCACGGCCAGCTGCTGGTCGATCAGGCGTTCCAGGATGTCGCGGCTGAGCTGGCGCGAGTCCTGTTCGGACAGGCCGGCGGTGTTGCTGCGGCTCAGCACCTGGTTGATCTGGTGGACCGAGATCTCTTCGGATCCGACCTTGGCGACCACCTGGGTGGCCGGCCGGCTGCCATCACTGCCGCCGCAGGCGGACAGGAGCAGGGTGGCGCTGGTGGCCAGCGCGATGAGGGAGCGATGGAGGTATGCAGTCGTCATGGTGGGCTCTCGGGTTAGAAATTGGCTTGCAGGGACAGGCTGGTCATCTGGCTGTCGTAGTCCAGTCCGGGCTGGTTGCTTCGGCGCGCAATGTGCTGCATCGATGCGCTGATGGCGATGCGGTCGTGGGCCTGCCAGCTCGCGCTCAGCGTGCTGTCGCGCAGGCTGTCGTCGCGCTGGGTGCTGACCGGGACGACGGCGCCGTGGTAGCGGCCTGCGCTGTTGCTGTGCTGCAGGTTCAGGGCCATGCGGGCGGAGGCCTGCCAGGACAGGCGCACGATGCGCTGGTCGGTGACGAGATAGCTGGAGGTGCTGCTGAGATAGTCGCTGAGTTCGCGCGCATAGATCAGTGTCAGGCGGGTGTTCCCGCCGGGCAGGAAGGCTGCCTCGGCGCGGCCCGTGGTACCGGAGAAATCGCGCTGCGGGTAGTTCGGATGGTGGCGGTCCAGGTAGCCCAGCATCACGCTCAGATCGCTCCAGCCGCCGGGGATCCAGCGCAGGGTCAGCTCGTAGTTCTGCTGCGAGAAACGTTCGTCGAACAGGCCGCTCGAAGGCAGGCTGCGGTTCAGGTAGCGGCCGTCCGTCTGGCGTACCACGAAACGGGCCGAATCCAGCGACCTGCGCTCGTACAACACGCCGGCTTCGGTGGACAGGCCGCTGTAGTCGTTGCCTGCGAGCACCGGCTGCTGGTTTTCGCGTCGCACCGTGCTCAGGCCGCCCAGCAGGCTCCAGAGCCCGTCGATTTCCGCCTTGGCCTGGAAGGACTGCTTGCTGTCGGTGCGGATGTTGCGGGTCGAGTAGCCCTGGAAATCGGAGAAGGAACTCAGGAGCTCCTGGCGCGAGCTGCTCAGCGTGCCGGTCACGCGCGGGGTGAAGGACCAGCGCCAGTCGAGCTGGTAGTTCTGGGCCGTGAAGTTCAGGTAGCTGAAGTTCTGGTAGGCGTAGTCGACCACCCGGTAGCCCAGCTGCAGGTTCTGCAGGCTCCAGGATTTGTCGAAGTTCAGACCCACGCTGCGGATGTCGATCTGTTCCGCGGCGCTGGATCTGCCCAGCAGCTGGTTGGGGTTGGCCGTGTCGGACAGACGAAAGAGATTGCTGTCACGCTGCACGGTATAGCCGGCCTCGAAGGCGAGCGGACTCAGGCCCTGTGCCGGGGCGGCAGCGTTGCAGCCGCAGCAGGCCAGCAGGGCAAGGAGTCGGCGGAGGTCGGCTGCGCGCATCTCAGTAGGCCTTCTGGTCGCGCATCACCAGGCGTACGGTCTTGAGGATGATGTGGATGTCCAGTCGCAGCGACCAGTTGCGCAGATAGTCAAGGTCGTAGTCGATGCGCCCCTCCATCTGCTCCAGCGTGGCGGTCTCGCCCCGGTAGCCGTTGACCTGGGCCCAGCCCGTGATGCCGGGCTTGACCTTGTGCCGCACCATATAGCCCTTGATGAGCTTGCGGTACAGCTCGTTGTGTGCGACCGCATGCGGGCGTGGCCCGACGATGCTCATGCGTCCCTGCAGCACATTGATGAACTGGGGCAGTTCATCCAGCGAGGTCTTGCGCAGGATCACCCCCAGCGGGGTGACGCGCTGATCGTTCTTCCGCGCCTGCTGAACGACCTGTCCGTCTTCGGTCACCGTCATCGAGCGGAACTTGTAGACGAGGATCTCTTCACCGTCCAGGCCGTAGCGGCGCTGCTTGAAGATGACGGGGCCGGGCGAGGTGAATTTGACAGCGGCTGCGATGACCAGCATCACCGGGCTGACCAGCAGCAGGATGATCAAGGAGAAGACGAAGTCGCTCACCCGCTTGACCACGCCATCAATGCCGCGGAAGGGCGATTCGCAGACCGAAATCACCGGAATGCCGCAGACCGAGCTGCTACGGCCCTGGATCAGGTCGGTGACGAACATGTCGGGCACGAAGTAGATCGAGACCGTGGTGTCCTTGAGCGCGTCCAGGATGTGCAGGATGCGCGGTTGCGCGGCCATCGGCAGCGACATGTAGATGATCTGGACGTGCCGGGCCTGTACCAGCTGCAGCAGGCCTTCGACATCGCCCAGCAGGGGAAATTCACCGCTGGCGCTCAGGCGGGAGCGGTCGCGGCTGTCCGCAAAGCCGACCAGTTCGATGCGCGAATAGCGCGAGGTGCTGAGCTTGCGTGCGAGTTCCAGGCCCTGGCCGTTCATGCCGATGATGAGCGCGCGGGCTTTCGGTCCCTGCAGGGTCACGAGCAGCGCGGCACCCTGGCGCAGCAGCATGGTCAGCAGCAGATCGGTAAGCGGGGCCAGCCACAGCCACGCCCACAGCGCCTTCTGGGAAAACTCGCGCAGGTAGCCGGTAGCGAAGCCCGTGAAGTACAGCAGGAAGGCCGCCCAGAGCCACCCCGTCATCACGTCGATGAGCACTGCGCCATCGGACATCAGCAGACGTGGCTGGCCCGGAAAAGTGATCGAGAAGGCGAAGACCGACAGCAGCAGATAGGCGGGTGGCAACTCACCCTCGTAGTACCAGGCCAGACTCCAGAGCGACAGCACCAGGGCCGTGGGGCTGAGCAGCGCCTCCAGCAGGTCCAGCAGCTTGTTGTCGTGCGGGCGGGCTTGCGCCTCACCGCGTTTGACGAAGCTGGACGCGGTATGCGTCATCACGGCCTTGGACATGGTGGTGGGGGTCAATCCGGCTATGGCGTGAAGCCAGTGCCTGGGTGGGGCTGGTGAGGGCTGGGGTTCTCTACTTTGCGGCGCTGCCCGAGGACAGCGCCGCCCAGATCGTTTCGACCCGCTGGACCACGGCCGGCGGCATGGGCAGGTAGTCCAGGTCGGTCGCGTAGCGTTCGCCCTGGGTGTAGGCCCAGCGGAAGAACTTGAGGGTCTCCTGCGTGGTGGCCGGGTTGCTGCCCCTGGCCTGCATCAGCACGAAGGTGGCGCCCGTGATGGGCCAGGATTCGGCGCCGGGCTGGTTCGTCAGGATCTGGATCAGCGACTTGTTCCAGTCGGCACGGGCCGCGGCCGCGGCGAACGAGGCGCTGCTCGGGCGCACAAACTGACCAGCCGTGTTCTGCAGCTGGACGTAGTTCAGGCGGTTCTGCTTGACGTAGGCGTATTCGAGGTAGCCGATCGAATTGGGCAGGCGGCTGACGTAGAGCGCCACGCCTTCGTTGCCTTTGCCGCCCGTGCCGACGGGCCAGTTGACGACGGCGCCTTCGCCGACCTTCTCGCGCCACTGCGGATGGGACTGGCTCAGGAAGCTGGTGAACAGGAAGGTCGTGCCCGAGCCATCGGCGCGGCGCACGGGGGCGATGCGCGCCTCGGGCAGTTCAAGTTCCGGGTTGAGCGCCTTGATGGCCGGGTCGTTCCAGTGCGTGATCCGTCCCAGGTAGATGTCGCCGATGATCTGCCCCGACAGGCGCAAGGCCCCGTTGGGCACACCCTTGATGTTGACCACGGGCACCACACCGCCGACCAGGGTGGGGAACTGCACCAGTCCCTTGGCTGCAAGTTCATCGTCGCGCAGGGGTGCGTCGGTGGCACCGAAGTCCACCGTCCGGTTGTCGATCTGCTTGATGCCGCCGCTGGAACCGATGGACTGGTAGTTGACGCGGACGCCGCTGATCTTGAAATACTCTGCTGCCCAGCGTGCATAGGCAGGGGCCGGAAAACTGGCGCCAGCGCCGGTGACTTCCTGCGCTGCCAAGGGCAATGTGAATCCCGTCAGCCCCGCCAGAAGCAGACAGCGCAAGCTGTGTTGAATGGAAGAGCGCATTGTGATCCCTGAAACATTTGAAATGAAGTCGGGACTCTACAAAGCCATTGAGACAGAACCATGACGTGAACATGCACGGGCATCGCGCTCATGCCGCGGATGCGGGCAGATGGACGAGGCAAACGGGCAGATCGGCCCTGTCTCCTGTCTTTTTGTGTCATCGGGTATGGTCCATTCGACCTACGTCTCTGTCGAAAACAGGGAAACAGGAGACCTGCTGCTGATCATTGCGAACGAGGACGCCCCGCATGCAAAGAAAACGTCATGCGAGCGACATAGGATCGCGCCACTTTGTAATTTGGTGGCCTCATGACAACCCAGATATTGGTGGTGGAGGACGAACAGGGCGTTCAGGAGCTGATTTCGGTCAACCTGAAGAGCGCGGGCTATGCGGTCTGGAACGCCTTGTCGGCCGAGGCCGCGCACGAGCGCATGTCCCAATCCCTGCCGGACCTCATCCTGCTGGACTGGATGCTGCCTGGCATGTCCGGTGTGGAGTACATGCGCCAGCTGCGCGCTGATGCCCGCACGGCCGGCATCCCGGTCATCATGCTGAGCGCCCGCAGCGAGGAACGCGACAAGATCGTCGGCTTGGAGATCGGTGCCGACGATTACATGACCAAGCCCTTTTCGCCGCGTGAACTCCTGGCGCGCATGACGGCGGTGCTGCGCCGGCGTGCGCCGCAGGCGACCCAGGATGTGGTCAAGGCCGGGCGTCTCGCACTGGACCCGATCGCCAAGATCGTCACTGTCGATGGAAGCACCCTGGACGTGGGCCCTACCGAGTTCAGGTTGTTGCACTACTTCATGACCCACGGCAACCGTGTGCACAGCCGCGAGCATCTGCTGGACCAGGTCTGGGGCGATCAGTATTTCGGCAACCAGCGCACGGTGGACGTCCATATCCGGCGTTTGCGTGCCGCCATGGAAATCGCCGGCCTGAACGACCCGATCCGCACCATCCGAGGCAGCGGCTACATCTTCACGGGCTGATGGCCCGCAGGTTCCGGACTGGGGCCAGGTGACCTGCAATCATCACGAAACCTTCAACAAAACGTCATGCGGCAGTCCGGTTGTCCGGCCTATGCGGGTGGCCCATGCTGTATTGCTGTCACGTAAAAGTCATTAACAGTTCGATGGTCCGAAAGGACTATGAATATGTAGGCCCGGATCAGGGAATTGTCATGTCCGGGCCATAAATTTTTGTAAACGTTGGGCCTGTCAAATGTTTCGCGTCGCAAGGCGCGAGCGCTGTCACACATCAAAGGGGCCGAGAGGCCCACTTACCTGGGAATGGATATGTATCGGGATGCGCATCACGGCCGGTTCCGGGCCGCAGGCTTCACCTTGCTCGAGCTTCTGGTGGTCATGGTCATCATCGGCCTGCTGGCGGGTTTTGTCGCACCGCGCTTTTTCGCCCAGATCGGCAAGTCCGAGGTGAAGATCGCCAAGGCCCAGATGGATGGCCTGGAGAAGGCGCTGGACCAGTATCGCCTGGACGTGGGCGGCTATCCCTCGACCGAGCAGGGCCTGGCCGCGCTCAACGAACGCCCCGCAGGGGTGCCCCGCTGGGCCGGCCCCTACCTCAAGAAGGGGGTGCCCATGGACCCCTGGGGCCGGGCCTATGTCTACGCTGCACCCGGGCAGCACGGAGAGTATGACCTCGTGTCCCTGGGCAAGGACGGCCAGCCCGGCGGCGCTGGCGAGGCCGAGGACATCGTGAACTGGTAGCCATGCTGTATCGCGTCAAGTCCCTCGGTCTGCAGCAGCAGGTCGACATCAGCGTGGTCGCTGCCGAGAACGAACTGCAGGCGCGCCGGCAGCTCGAATCGCGCGGCCTGGTCGTGCTTTCGGTCGGGCACGCAGGCTGGTTGCACACCTGGCGGGGCGCCGGCCAGGCCCGCTTCCCGCTGCTGCTGTTCAGCCAGGAGCTGCTGGCACTGGTCGCCTCGGGTGTGAGTGTGGTCGAGGCCATCGAGACGCTCGTTGAAAAGGAACAGCGTCCAGCCGTCAGAGACGCCCTGCATGCGGTGCTGGCGCGGCTGCAGGAAGGCAAGACCCTGTCGCTGGCGCTCGAAGCCCTGCCCCAGGCCTTCCCGCCGCTTTATGTGGCCACGGTGCGCGCGAGCGAGAAGACGGGCGCGCTGCAGGAGGCGCTGACCCGCTACATTGCCTACGCCACTCAGCTCGAAACCCTGCGCACGCGTCTGGTGAGTGCGGCCATCTACCCGGTCATGCTCATCGGCGTCAGTCTGCTGGTCATCCTCTTCCTCATGGGCTACGTGGTGCCACGTTTCGCCCACATCTACGAGGACGTGGGCGGTGATCTGCCTTTCATGTCGCGCGCCCTGCTGCAACTGGGCCAGGGCATCGAAGCCCATGGGGCCTGGCTGCTGGCCGGTCTCGTGGTGCTGGCGCTCTTGCTGGGCCAGGGCGGCGGCCGCTGGCTGCGCGCGCAGCTGTTGCGCCAGCTCTGGCGCATCCCGGCCCTGGGCGAAATCCTGCGCGTCTTCCAGCTCACGCGCCTCTATCGCACCCTGGGCATGTTGCAGCGCGGCGGTGTTGCCGCCGTGCCCGCGATGGAGATGGTGGGCGGCTTGCTCGACGCCGCCCTGGCTGCGCGCCTGCGCAGTGCCGGCGACGCCGTGCGCGAGGGCCAGCCGCTTTCGCTGGCCTTCGCGTCATCCGGTCTGACCACGCCTGTGGCACTGCGCATGATGCGGGTGGGTGAACGCGCCGGCAACATGGGCGAGATGCTGGAACGCGTGGCCGCCTTTCATGACGAGGAGATCGCGCGCCGCGCCGACTGGCTGACCCGCCTGCTGGGGCCCGTGCTCATGCTCATCATGGGCCTGCTGATCGGCGCCATCGTGGTGCTCATGTACCTGCCCATCTTCCAGCTGGCCGAGAGCATCCGATGAACGCGCCGCTTCCGCTCCACCAGGGCGGCGCCTATGCCGCCGCAGAACTTGCGCAGCTGGGTTTCCGCGCCCGCGCGCAGGGCGAAACCCTGTTGCAGATGCTCACACGCGAGGCCGAAGGTGACGCCGCACTGGCGCTGCAGCGCCTGGCCGCCACGCTGGGGCTGCCCGTGCTGGTGCTGGCCGACCTGGAGGCTCTGGAGCCGGCTTACGAACGGCTGCCCTTTGCCGAGGCGGCCCAGCGCAGCTGCTTGCTGCTGCGCACGGCCGTGGGGGGTTACCGCGCCGTGCTGTCCGACCCCCTGGCCACCGGCCTGCGCGACATGCTGGAGGAGCGCGTGGCCGGTCCGCTGGAACTGTGTCTGGCCACGGCCGGCGACATCGCGGCCTACCTCGCGCGCCGCGAGGAGACCCTGCGCGCCCTGGACGGCTTCGCGGCGGAGACCCCGTCCGGCGCGACCGACGAGACCGCGGTCGACCTCTCGCTGCGCAACATCGGCGAGGACAGCAGCCCGGTGGTCCGCCTGGTCAACTCCACGCTGTACGACGCGCTCAAGAGCGGCGCCAGCGACATCCATCTCGAATCTGCCGCCAGGGGCCTGAGCATCAAGTACCGCATCGACGGCGTGCTCAGCACGGCCGGCGGCATCGACGGCGCGCAGAACGCCGAGCAGGCGATCTCCCGCATCAAGGTGATGTCCGAGCTTGACATATCCGAACGCCGCATCCCGCAGGACGGCCGTTTCAAGGTGCGTGCCGGCGGCCGCGAGATCGACATCCGCGTCTCCATCATGCCCAGCATCCATGGCGAGGACGCCGTGCTGCGCATCCTGGACAAGGAGCGCCTGGCCGGCGACATGCAGGGCCTGCGCCTGGAGGCGCTGGGTTTCGACGAGGCCACCAAGGGTGTGATCCGCCGGCTGGCCGCCGAGCCCTACGGCATGCTGCTCACTACCGGGCCCACGGGCAGCGGCAAGACCACCACGCTGTACGCGGCGATCAACGAGATCAACCATGGCCGCGACAAGATCGTCACCATCGAGGACCCGGTCGAATACCAGCTGCCAGGGGTATTGCAGATCCCGGTGAATGACAAAAAAGGGCTGACCTTCGCGCGCGGCCTGCGTTCCATCCTGCGGCACGACCCGGACAAGATCATGGTGGGCGAGATCCGCGACGGCGAAACCGCGCAGATCGCCGTGCAGGCCGCCCTGACCGGCCACCTGGTGCTGACGACGGTGCACGCCAACAACGCCTTCGACGTGATCGGCCGCTTCACCCACATGGGGGTGGACCTGTACAGCCTGGTGGCTGCGCTCAACGGTGTGGCGGCGCAGCGCCTGATGCGCGTGAACTGCCCCGAATGCACGCGCGAGGTGGCACCCCCCCCCGGGTGGCTGGCCACGGCCGCTGCGCAGGACGTGGCCGGCGCGCGCTTCTGTGCCGGTGCGGGCTGTGCATTCTGCCGCGGCACCGGTTTTCGCGGCCGCCGCGCCATCGCCGAAGTGCTGGTGCTCGACGACGAGCTGCGCGAGATGATCGTCGGCAAGGAGTCGGCGCGTCGCATCAAGGAGTTCGCGCTGGCGCGCGGCACACGGCTGTTGCGCGATGTCGGCATGGACCTGGTTCTGCGCGGCGAAACCAGCTATGAGGAGCTTTGCCGTGTGGTTCGCTGAATCGGGTCTGCTGCGCGTGGGCCTGTCGGGGCAGGGGCTGGTGCTGGCCCGCGGGCCGGCGCGCGCGGCCGATTGCCGCACGATCAGCTGTCAGGACGCGGCGCCCGACGACCAGGAGCCCTGGCGCGCGGCGTTGCAGGAACTGGGGGCGGTCCTGACGCGCTGGCCGGATGGCGAGCGCCCCGGCCGCATGGAGGTGGTGCTCTCCAACCGCCTGGTGCGCTGGCAGCTGGTCGACATGCCGCTGCAGGCGGTGACGGACGAGGAGCAACAGGCCCTGGTGCGACGGCATTTCCAGGACGTCTATGGTGCGCGCAGCGCCACCTGGGTGTTGCGTCTGGCTGGCCTGCCCATGGGGCAGGCGCAACCGGTCTGCGCACTCGACCCGGCGCTGCTGGACGGGCTGGTCCTGCTGGGCGCCACCCATCACATCCGGCTGGTCTCGGTCGCCCCCTATCTGTCGCGCGCCCATGACCACTGGCGGCAGCGCCTGCGCGCGCCTTCGTACTGGCTGGTGCAGCTGGAGCCCGATGCCCTCACGCTGGCCCTGGTGCTGCAGCGGCGCTGGCGGGCCCTGCGTTGCCTGCGCCAGACAGAGCCGGGGCTGGCTGGCCTGTCCACTCAGCTGGCACAACTCGGTCTGGGCAGCGGCTGGGCGGGCGAATCCCTGCCGCTGTACCTGATGAACAGCAGCCAGGCCGTGCAGCTGGCACGCCCCGAGCTGCAGCTCGCCGTGCTGGAACCCGAAGCGCCGGTCCTGCGGACCGTGCCGCGTGCGCGTCTGGCCTGGGGCTTGTGATGGGCATGCCTGCACTGGCCATCGACTTCGTACGCACGCCGCGCCGTGTGAACGCCATCGGCCTGCTGCTTCTGCTGCTGGCGGCCCTGTTGACGGCCTGGGTCGCGGCCGACTATCTGCAGGCCGTCGAGGAACAGGCACGTCTGCAGCTGCGGGCCTCGCGTGCGTTGGGCGCTCAACCGGGGCGTGAGCGCGACGAGCGGGTCGGGATGCGGTCGCAGCAGGCCCAGCAGGCGCTGGCCCTGCTGGCGCTGCCCTGGGAGGAACTGTTTGACGGCATGGCGCAGGCTGCGGCCCGTCAGCAGGTCGGCCTGCTGCGCCTGGAGGCCGACGGCGCCGCCCGAACCCTGCGGCTCACTGCCCAGGCGCGCAACTTCACCGCGGCACGCAACTTTGTCGAGCAGTTGCAGCGGATTGCGCCGGTCACGGCGGTGAGCCTCAGCAGCCACGAGGCAGCGGCCGATGCCGGTCAACCCGTGCTGCGCTTCCAGGTGGAAGTGCTCTGGAGGGCCTCGCCGTGACCGCGTCCGACCGGTTCCTCCTGTTTCGCCACCAGATCCGCCGGCTGGGCTGGCCCCTGCGTCTGGCTTCGGTCCTGCTCCTGCTCGCCCTGCTGGCGTTCGCCCTGCTGGTGGAACCATTGCAGCGGGAGAACCTGCAGCAGCGCGAGCGCCTGCGCGAACAGGCGCGCCGCCAGCTGGCTCCCCAGGGCCAGGAAGCGGCCAGTGCCCGTGCGCTGGCCTTCGCCGCCGCGCTGGGCACCCGCGAGGCCCAGCTGGAACCGGTGGCGCGTGTGGTGCAGGCGGCCCAGGCCGCGGGGTTGCGGCTGGACAAGGGCGAGTACCGCCAGCTGCGCGAGGGCGATGCACGCGTGCAGCGTTACCAGCTCAGTTTTCCGGTGCAGGCCTCGTATCCCGCGCTGCGGCGCTGGCTGGCCGCCGCGCTGGTCGCCGAGCCTGCGCTCGCCCTGCAGAGCATCAGCCTGCAGCGCGACAGTGCCCTGCAGGAACAGCTGGAGATCCGTGTCGTGTTCATCCTCTATGTGAAGGCCGGTGCATGAAAACCGCGCTGCGCTGGATCCTGCTGCTGCTCGCCCTGGGCGGCACCTTGGGGGTCGTGTTCTCGGACTGGCCGGCTGAAAAGAACGCATCCCTGCCGGAGCGACCAGCTGGCGCTGCCACCCGGCCCGCCAGCCGTGTCGGTGATCCGGCGCCCCCTGGCGTGGAGGCCGCGGATCGCGCGCCGGCCCTGCGCATGCGGCCCGCCGGCCCGAATCTGTTTGCGGCGCGCGAAGTGCAGCCGCGGCCCATCGCGCGCAAGACCCCGCCGCCGCCGCCGGCCCCGCCGCCCCTGCCTTTCCGCTACCAGGGCAAGGTGGTCGAGGAAGGCCAGGTCATCGCTTTTCTGGCCGAAGGCACGCGCACCCACATCGTGCGCGCCGGTGACCGCCTAGCCAGCTACCTCGTCGAAGACATCGGCCCGGCGGGCATGACCCTGGTCTATCTGCCGTTGAACGAAAAACAGCAACTCATGTTTGGAAATCCGAATTGATGAACGCGCGCACCATCCGTTTCTTCCTGGCCTTCGCGTTGCCAGCCCTGCTGGTCGCCTGCGCGAGCCGAGCGCTGATCGACCAGAGCGAGGAGCTGCTGAGGCAGGGGCGGCCCGACGAGGCCGTGCAGCTGCTGGAGCAGGCCAGCCGCGACAGCCCTGCCGATCCGGAGCTGCGCGCGCAGTACTTCCGCCGGCGTGACCAGGTTTCGGCCCAGCTGCTGGCCCAGGCCCAGGCCGAGGCGGTGGCGGCGCGCTTCGAGACCGCCGAGGCGCTTTACCGCCGGGTCCAGAAGTTCGACCCCAACCACCCGCGCGTACGCGACGGTCTGAGTGAACTGGCGGGCCTGCGCCGTATCGATGCCAGCGTGCGCCAGGCGCAGGAGCTCGCCGACAAGGGCGAGCGTGGCGCCGCCGAGAAGCTGCTGCGCGGCGTGCTGACGCAGGTGCCGGAGCACCTGGAGGCGCGGCGCCTGTTGCAGGCCCTGCGCGAGAAGACACCGGTGGTCGAGCCGGCCCCGTCCGTGCTCAAGGGCGATTTCAACCAGCCCGTCACGCTGGAATTCCGCGACGCGCCGCTGCGCAATGTGTTCGAGGTGCTCGCGCGCACCTCGGGCATCAACTTCGTGTTCGACAAGGACGTGCGGGGCGACATCAAGGTCACGCTCTTCGTGCGCAACACCGGCATCGACGAGATCGTCAAGCTCGTGCTGGCGACCAACCAGCTCGAGCGCAAGGTGCTCAACGAGAACTCCGTGCTGATCTATCCCAACCTGCCGGCCAAGGTCAAGGAATACCAGGAACTGGTCACACGCACCTTCTACCTGGTCAATGCCGACGTCAAGCAGGCCCAGGCCATGGTGCGTGCCCTGGTCAAGACGCGCGACAGCTTCATCGATGAAAAACTCAATCTGCTGGTGCTCAAGGACACGCCGCAGGCGGTCGAGCTGGCGGCCCAGCTGATCGAGTCGCTGGACCAGGCCGAGCCCGAGGTGATGCTGGACGTGGAAGTGATCGAGATGAGCCGCAGCAAGCTGCAGGAACTGGGCCTGCGCTTCCCTGACCAGATCGGTTATGGCCAGCTGCAGAGCCAGGCCACCACGACCACCATCGTCAACGGCGTGACCCAGAGCGTGACCACGCCCGGCGGCGCGCTCGCCACCGGCTTCGTGGACCTGAACAATACCGGCGCGCTGACCTCCTTCGTGGCCAACCCGGCCCTGACGCTGAACCTGCGCAACCAGGTCGGCATGGGCAACACCCTGGCCAATCCCCGCATCCGCGTCAAGAACCGCGAGAAGGCCAAGATCCACATCGGCGACCGCCTGCCCGTGTTCACGACCACCTCCACCGCCAACGTGGGCGTGTCGGCCTCGGTCTCCTACCTGGACGTGGGGCTCAAGCTCGACGTGGAGCCCAATGTCTACCTTGATGACGAGGTGGCCATCAAGGTCGGCCTGGAGGTCAGCAGTGTCATCAAGGAGATTTCGGGGCCTTCGAATTCCCTGGCCTACCAGATCGGCACGCGCAGCGCCTCCACCGTGCTGCAGCTGCGCAACGGCGAGACCCAGGTGCTGGCAGGCCTGATCAGCGACGAGGAACGCAGCAGCGCCAACCGTCTGCCCGGCCTGGGCGATGTGCCCGTGCTGGGCCGGCTGTTCTCCAGCCAGCGCGACACCAACAGCAAGACCGAGATCGTGCTTCTGATCACACCGCGCGTGGTGCGCAACGTCACACGCGGGGACCTGCCCACGCAGCAGCGCCCGGCGGGTTCGGAGACATCGATCGGCGCGGCGCCCCTGCAGTTGCGCCCCACCGCGTCCCGTGCCCTGAGCCTGCGCAGCCGCGGGGGTGCGGCAGCGCCCGTGTCGGAGGCGGCGGTGCGGCCGACGGTACCCGCAGCGATCCCCGAGGCTGCCGGACCGGCCACCGCTGAGGACATCGCGCCCGCCGCGCCAGCGGGCGCCGCGGTGCCGGCCCTGTCTCCCCCGACGCAGGACCTGGCGCGGACCTCCCCGGCTGAAGCGACACCTCCCCAGCCGCGCGCGGCGGCCCCCCCGGCCGACCCGGTGCCGGAAAAGGATTGAAGGGAGTCACGCCATGCGTCGCCCTGCTCACGGCTTCACCCTGATCGAGTTGATGGTCACCGTGGCCATCGTCTCCATCCTGGCCACGGCCCTGTGGCCGCTGGGTGAACTGCAGGTGAGGCGCGCGCGCGAGCAGGAACTGCGTCAGGCGCTGTGGCAGATCCGCGGCGCGCTCGACGCCTACAAACGGGCCGGTGACGAAGGGCGCATCCTGCGCCGCACCGGCGCCAGCGGCTACCCGCCCAGCCTGGGGGTGCTGGTCGAAGGCGTGCCCGATGCCACCCGACCCGACGGTGCGCGCATCTATTTCCTGCGCCGCCTGCCGCGCGACCCCTTCCACGCGAATGCCGAGGATCCGCCGGCGCTCACCTGGGGCCTGCGGTCCTACGCCAGCCCGCCGGACCAGCCGGCCGAAGGCGAGGACGTGTACGACGTCCATACGCGCGCGCCGGGTACCGGGCTCAATGGCATTGCCTACCGGGAGTGGTGAGATGCGGCGCGGCTTCACTCTCATCGAGCTCATGGTGGTCATGGCCATCATCGCCACCTTGCTGACCATCGCCTCGCCGCGTTATTTCGATCACCTGGCACGCTCGCGCGAGGCTGCCCTGCGCGAGACGCTGGCCGTCACGCGCGATGCCATCGACAAGTTCCACGGCGACACAGGGAGCTATCCCAAGGACCTGGAGGAACTGGTGACACGCCGTTACCTGCGCCGGGTGCCGGTCGATCCCATCAGCGAAAGCGCGGAGAACTGGATCCTGGAGACGCCGCCCCAGGGCGGCAGCGGCGTCTATGACCTGCGCAGCGGCGCCACCGACGGAGACAAGAGTTATGCGAACTGGTGAGCGCCGGCGCGGCGAACGCGGCATGTCCTACCTGCTGGTGCTGTTTGCCCTGGCCGCCCTGGGCCTGGGGCTGGCCGGCACGGGCCGGGTCTGGCAGCAGGTCGTGCAGCGCGAGCGCGAGGCCGAGCTGCTGCAGATCGGCCAGCAGTTCCGTCTGGCTCTGGCCAGCTACTACCTGAGCACGCCCGGCAGCGGCAAGCAGTTTCCCGAGCAGCTGGCCGACTTGCTGGAGGACCGCCGTTACCCGGTGCCGCGGCACCACCTGCGCCGCCTCTACCGCGACCCCATGACACGCGCCACCGACTGGGCGCTGGTGCGCAGTGGCGGCCGCATTGTCGGTGTGCACAGCCGCTCGCAGGCGGCGCCCCTGCGCACCCGGCACGATGCTGCGGACGCCGCCTTTGACGGGGCCGCCAGTTATGACCAGTGGATCTTCCAGGTCGATCCCGCGACCTTCACCCTTTTGTCCAAACCGGAGGTAGACAAGCCATGAACCAGACGCCCACGTCGCGCACCAGGCCTTTTGTGCACTTGAACAGCCACGACCTCGAGCATCTGGCGATGACCATCGAGACGGCCATGCAGGTGCGCACCCGCTCGCAGTTCTTTCTCTGGGCCCAGGGGGCCTTGCAGGGGTTTCTGCCCCATGCCACACTGCTCTGTGCGCACGGTGATGTGGGCCGCATGCAACTGCGTTTCGAGACCTTTTCACGCGTGGTGCTCGAGCCCCGGACCGACGCGGCCCTGTGTGACCCGGTCAACGGCCTGGTCCTGCGCATGGTGGACGACTGGGTGCGCCAGGACAGCGCTCCCTGCTGCTTCAGCCAGGCCGGCACGGCCCAGACCGGGCGTCGCCAGCTGCTGGCCGACCTGAACAAGCATGCGCTCGACCACATCCTGGCCCATGGCGTGCGCGAGATCCAGGGCGACTACGGCAGCTTCTTCGCCTTCGTCGGCCTGGGCCACCTGCCGCAGGCGCGGGATGCCTACCTGCTGGAGCTGCTCATGCCCCACCTGCACCTGGCGCTCTTTCGCATGCTCGACAACGAGGTCCGCCGCTCCAGCGTCAAGGAGGCGCCGATCACCCTGCTGTCCAAGCGCGAGATCCAGGTGCTGCACTGGATCAAGAACGGCAAGACCAACCCCGAGATCGGCCAGATCCTGGGCATCAGCCCGCGCACGGCCAAGAACCACGTGCAGAAGATCATGCGCAAGCTGAAGGTCACCAACCGTGCCCAGGCCGTGGGCAAGGGCGCCACGCTGCGCCTCGTGGTGGCCGGCGACGCCGCCTGAGCGTCGCCAGCGGCCGGGTCCGGCCCACCCGGGCTCCGGACGCCACTCATTTGTTGCAAAAGCCGGTCTGAACGGACTACACAAGCGCGCAACAGACCGCGTTGGCCTGCAACCAAGGCTTTTTAAAGTTCCCCTGGGCTGAACGTGAATTTGCGTGAAGCCGGCGAGTGAGCTTCCTTCCTGCCTTTCTTCCTTCTTCATCACTACTTCGGGGATTACTTATGAATAAACTCAAACTGGTGGCGCTGGCCGCCGTCCTGGCCGCCTCCGGCGCTGCTAACGCCGCCGTTGCGAACTCCGCCTCCGGCGACGCCGAGCTGCTGGCCAACTTCCGTTTCTACACCGGCACGGGCATCAGCGGCGGCGACGACATGTCCGCCACCTTTGATCTGGGCGCCACGCTCAACACCTTCGTCGCGAACGCGAACGTTGCCGGTTTCACCCGCTCGTGGAACCTGGACGACGCCGCCTTCGGCAGCGCCTGGAGCACCATCAAGTCCTTCGCCGGTGCCGCCGTGGCCAGCATCGAGTACAACGTGTTCGCCGGCCAGACCAACGGCGGCATCAACAACCTGCTGGTGACGTCCACCGCCAACACGCCCTTCAGCCTGAACAACTCTGCATTGGCCCAGGCGAACGGCGCCACCCAGAAGGCTCAGAACTACGTCAACGCCGTCAGCGCTGCCATGGGCGGCACGGTGGCCGACAACAGCGCCATCACGGCCACCTCGGCCGAGTCGGCCACCAACCGCTACTTCGGCAATATGGGCGGCGCGGCCGGTGACACCCTGGGCACGCTCGTGGCTGCCAACGACACCACCCAGAACCTGGCCACGGCACAGAACTTCTTCTATTTCAAGACGGCCTCTGGCGGCACCACCACCCAGACCATCAAGTCGGTGTTCGGCTACGACGTCAACGGTGACGGCACGCTGCAGACCAACGAGTACGGCAAGTGGTCCGTCAATCTGGCCACCAACACGCTGACCTTCGCCAACCCGGTTCCCGAGCCCGAGTCCCTGGCCATGCTGCTGGCTGGCCTGGGCCTGATGGGCGCCGTGGTCCGTCGCCGCAAGAACTCGGTCTGAGCCGCTGTTCCGAGACTCCCGCTTCAATTTTCAATCAAGGATAGATCATCATGAAACTGCATCAAACCGCCCTGGCCGTTCTGGCCCTGGCTGCCGCCCCGGCCTTTGCGCTGACCCCCGCCCAGGCCGTGGGTGCCACCGAACTCTGGATGACCGGCGCTTCCGCCAACCAGGGCGCCGTGTTCCAGGGCTTCCTGTCCCTGTGCGCCGGCGCGACCTACAAGGATGCCGCTGGTGCCATCACCACCAACCCCGGCACCTTCGACGCTTCCTTCTTCCAGGTGGCTGCCACCCTGTACCCCGGTAGCGTGGGCAGCAACGACCAGGCGGCCTACGCCTGCACCATCGGCACCGGTGACGGCCGTGCCGGCTCGCTCGAAGGCACCAAGGTCGTGCTGTACCACACCGTGCAAGGCGGTTCCTTCAACGCCTATTCGCCTGCCCTCAAGCTGGCCGGTGACACCAACAGCAACCTGCCCGCCACCCTCGCGCGCACCAAGCAGGTGTCTGACCTGACGACCGGCTGCGCCGCTCCCGTGAACCAGGTGACTCCGGTGTCCGGCCAGAACAACAACGTCAGCGCCTACCGTGCCTGCCCGGTCACCACCGTGACCCTGGCTACCGCCAGCACGCCCGCCAGCGTGAACGTGGCCGGTGACACCGCCCCCACCCTGTCCATCGGCGGCTACTCCGACACCGAGTACCTGATCAACAAGCTGAACCTGGGCATCGCCACCGACGTGTCGACCATCGGCAGCACCGAAGCCACCAACCTGGGCCAGGTCTTTGCCGTGGCCGTGAGCTACCCGCTCTACGCCAAGCTGCAGGCCGATCAGGGTCTGGTGGGTTGCACCGGTAACTACACCAGCATCGCCTGCCAGCCCACGCTGCCGGCCGCTGCCTACACCGCCGTGGCCAACGACGCCAACAAGGACTTCACCAGCGCCGCCGCCTTCGGTGGTACCGGCAAGCTGAACCTGGCGCGCCGCGCCCCGACCTCGGGCACGCAGTCTGCCTCCAACATCCGCTTCCTGGGCAAGCCCTGCGTGGCCGGTGAGGCTGGTGGCTCATTTGAGCCGGCCCGCGTCGGCAGCTACAACGGTGGCAACTTCGTGATCAGCGAACAGTCGGGTACCAGCGGCGTGAAGACGGCCCTGAACACGGCCACCGGCGCTGGTGAATACGCCCTGGGCGTGATGTCGGCCGAGAACACCCCGGCACCGACGGCCTCCGCTGACCGCTGGGCTTTCGTGAAGCTCGACGGCGTGTCGCCCAACCTGGCTGACGCCTTCCAGCGCCAGACCGCCATCGACGGCAACTACAGCATGTGGTACGAGCTGGAACTGTTCAAGGCCGCCACCGCCCCGACCGAAGGTCTGGACCTGCTGACCGCCGTCAACGCCTCCCTGGCCAACCCCGAGCTGACCAACCTGAAGGGCCTGTTCCTGACGGCTGCCTCCGGCGTCACCGGCACCAACGTGAGCAGCTTCTACCGCGGCACCAACTCCTGCGCTCCTATGCAGCGTTGAACCGCTGATGTGAAACCCGCTGATGCAGGGCCATCCGCCCTGCATCGCGGTGGTACCGGGGCAGCGCCAAAAAGGCTGTCCCGGTTTTTCATGTGCATTGCCATACACCTTGCCAGCAGGGTGCATGGCAATGCTGCTTGAAAAAGAAAAATGAAATTCCGTCCCCTGTCCCTGCCGCTGACTGTCCTGCTGTTCCTGCTTGCCACCATGTCCACCCGCGCCATCCATGCCCAGGAGGCCCGCTTCGACATCCTCGAATACAGGGTGACGGGGGTGAGCCTGCTCACGCCGGCGCAGATCGAGACCGCCATCACGCCCCACCTGGGGCCGCAGCGCACGCTGCAGGACGTGGAGCGTGCCCGCGAGGCGCTGGAGAAGGCCTACCACGGCGCGGGTTACCTGACGGTGGTGGCCAACATCCCGCCGCAGCAGGTGCGGGACGGGGTGGTGAGCCTGGCCGTCGTGGAGGCGCCCGTGGGGCGGCTGCGCGTGGTGGAGTCGCGTTATTTCAGCCTGGGCGAGATCAAGGCCGGCGTGCCCGAGCTGGCCGAGGGCAATGTGCCCAACTTCCCGCGCATGCAGGAGGAACTGGCCGCGCTGAACCGTTCGGCCGACCGGCGCGTCACGCCGGTACTGCGGCCAGGCCGCACACCCGGCACCCTGGAGGTGGACCTCAAGGTCCAGGACACCTCTCCGCTGCACGGCAGCCTGGAGCTGAACAACCAGCAGAGCGCCGATACCACGCCCACACGAGCCACCGCCAGCCTGCGCTTCGACAACCTGTGGCAGAGCCAGCACAGCCTGGGCCTCACCATGCGCACGGCCCCGGAGCGGCCTGATGATGGGCGCGTTTACTCGCTCAACTACACCGTGCCCCGGGCGTCCGGTGATTTCCTGTCCTTCTACGGGGTGCGCTCGGAATCCAATGTGGCGGCCGTGGGCACGCTCAACGTGATCGGCCGCGGCTCGATCTACGGCGCACGCTACATCGCCGCGCTGCCCGGCGCCGAGGCCTTCTTCCAGACGGCCACCTTCGGGGTGGACTACAAGGACTTCGAACAGGACGTGAAGATCGACACCAACACCGGCTTCAGTTCCCCCATCAAATACCTGCCCTGGGTGCTGGGCTGGGATGGCAACTGGCTGGGCGAGCGCGTGAACAGCAAGCTGGGCGTCGCCTTCAATTTCCACGCGCCTGGCCTGGTCGGCAAGGAACAGCAGTTCGCCGACAAGCGCTACCGTGGCCGGGCCAACTATTCCTACTGGCGCGGCACGGGCTCGGTCCAGTTCACGTCCGGCTCGGGTTGGGCCTATGGCGCGCGCCTGGGCTGGCAGTTCAGCAACCAGGCCCTGATCTCGAACGAGCAGTTTTTCATCGGCGGTGTGGACACGGTGCGCGGTTACCTGGAATCCGCCGCGGGCGGGGACAGCGGTCTGGCCGCCTCGCTGGAGCTGCAGACGCCCAAGCTGTTCGCATCCAGCGAGGCAGACACTGAGACGCGTGCCCTGTTGTTCTATGACTACGGCGAAGTCGTGGTGCTGGACGCGCTGACCGCGGTGAGCGGTTACCAGCTGGCCGGGGCCGGTGTGGGTTTGCGCTGGCGCCGTGGTGGCTACAGCGCCACAGTTGACGCGGCCCAGGCCCTGAATTCGGTGGGCAACACCCGCAGCGGTGACAGCCGTCTTCATTTCAAACTAGCCTACCAATGGTGATCAGCCTCAGCTCACCAGGAGATCAAGCATGAACCGCAATTGCTACCGACTCGTTTTCAAGGCCTCGCTGGGCATGCTGGTGCCCACGGCCGAATGCGCCCGCGCGAACGGCAAGGCCCAGGGCAGTGTCACGCTGGCGGGGGTGGTGCTGGCCGGCAGCCTGGGTTTCGCCCCGCTGCTGCGCGCCGAGTTGCCGGTGGGCAGCGCAAGTTTTGTCACCCACGGCCAGGCCGCGGTGCAGACCATCGGCAACCAGATGAACATCAACCAGGTGGGTGACAAGTCCGTCCTGAACTGGCAGAGCTTCAACATCAGCGCCGGCAGCAGCGTGCAGTTCCGTCAGGTGGACAACCTGACCAGCAACAATCTGGTGCAGGGCGCCAGCTTCACCTCGCTCAACCGCATCTGGGACATCAACCCCTCGGTGATCGCCGGCGCCATCACGCAGGGCGCGGGGCAGAAGGGCAACATCATCCTGGTCAACAGCAACGGCATCGCCTTCATGGGGGGGTCCCAGGTCAACCTCAACAGCTTCGCGGCCTCCACGCTCAACATCGCCGACGGTTTCATCACCGGTTCCTTCCTGACCAACAACACGCAGACGCCGCAGTTCGAAAAGGCACTGGATGGCAGCGCGGCCAAGGGTTTCATCAAGGTCTTCGAAGGCGCGCGCATCAGCGCCACCGACTCGGGCCGCGTGATGCTGATCGCACCCACCGTGGTCAACCGGGGCACGGTCACGGCCGAGGGCGGCCAGGTCATCGCCGCGGCGGCCAGCAGGGTCTTTCTGCGCTCGGCCAGCGGCCAGGACAGCAGCGTGCGCGGCCTGCTGGTGGAAGTGGACAGCGATACCCTGCTCACGGGTTACGACCAGGCCAATGCAGACGTGAAGGACGGCGTGCTTGATGGTGCGACGGTGGCACTGACCAACACCGCCGACGACAAGCTGGGGCATGTCACCAACATTGGCAACTTGCAGGCTGCGCGCGGCAATGTCACCATGATCGGTTACGCCGTGAATCAGATGGGGGTGGCGCGCGCCACCAGCGCGGTACTGGAGAACGGCTCGGTCTACCTGCTGGCCAAGGACCGGGCGAGCAGCAACGCTTCTTCGGACCGCGCCGGGCGGGTGGTGCTGGGCAGCGGCAGTGTGACCGAGGTGGGCATCGAGCGTGGTGGCAAGGGGGCAGCCGACTGGAAAAGAGATACGGGGCTGGTGGACGAAAAAGGTGAAAAAATCTACGAGTCGATGACGACCCTGGAGACGCCTTCACGCGTGGATGTGCTGGGGCAGCTCGTGAACATGGAAAGCGGGGCCTCCATCGTGGCGCCTTCGGGTGTGGTGAACATCACCGCACTGGACAAGCCTTCCGATCTCAACGGGACTTCCACCGATCCATTCCGGCAGTCGAGCACCGTGTCCACTACGGCGCGTGTGCACATCGCCGAAGGTGCGCGCATCAGTGTCGCAGGCCTGGAGAACGTCGCGGTGGACGTGGCGCGCAACATCGTGGAAGTCGAGCTGCGCGGCGACGAGCTCAAGGACTCGCCGCTCAACCGCAGCGGGGCGCTGCGGGGCAAGACGGTGTACCTGGATGTCAACAAGGCCCTGGCCAACGCCAAGGCCGGCGTGTCCACGCTGATTGCCGAGGACAGCCTGGAGAACTACAGCGCCAAGCTTGAACGCACGGCCGCCGAACGCGCGACGGCCGGCGGCAAGGTGACGGTACGCTCCCAGGGCGAGGCCATCCTCGAGAGCGGGGCCGTGGTCGATCTGTCAGGCGGCAACGTCCAGTACCAGGCGGGTTTCATCAAGACCACGACCTTGAGCGCGGGTGGGCAGTCGGTCGACATCGCGGATGCGAATGCCAACACGCGTTATGACGGCATCGCCAACAGCCTCACGCTGGACTACGGCCGCTGGAACAAGCAGGAGACGGTGCAGGGCGCCTCGACCTACCGCTACAGCGCCGGTTATACCGAGGGTAAAAACGCCGGCACGCTGGCCGTGGTGGGCATGAAGGCCACCGTGCTGCAGGCCGAGGTGCAGGGCCGCACGACCACCGGCGAACGCCAGCAGGCCGTTGCCAGCCAGCCCAAGGGCGCCACCCTGGTACTGGGCAGCGCCGCGCTGAGCGAGGATTACAAACTGAACCAGGCCGTGGTGGTTGCCCGGCAGTCCGCCTTGCTGGGGACGGGATTCGATTTCGGTGATGTTCTGCCCGCGGCCCAGGCCGCCACGCTGACCCTGGATGCCGACCTGCTGGGCAAGAACAAGGTCGCCAACCTGGAGATCTACAGCAACCAGGCCGTGACCGTGCGCGACGCGCTGCGCCTGCCCGACAACGGCAGCGTGACCGTCGTGGGGACCCAGGTGCTGGTCCAGGCCGATGTCGTGGCGCATGGCGGTCGTATCGACCTGGCCGCCAGGAACAACAATGTGAGCCCTTCGACGGGGATCGACGTCCAGGTGGCGTCCGGGGTACGTCTCGACACCTCCGGGGTCTGGAACAACCTCCTGCCGGGCATGAGCGCGGCCAACAGCCCCCTGCGGCCCATCGACGCTGGTGTGGTCAAGCTCACCGCGGATGGCCTGGTGGCGCTGGGAGCGGGCAGTGTGATCGACGTGCAGGGCGGGGCGACCGTCAGCGCCGCCAACAAACTCAGTCTGGGCGATGGTGGCGACGTGAACCTGTCCGGCAACCAGCTGAGCCTGGAAGGGACGGTGCTGGGGTATGCGCCCGGTGAGGGCGGCACGCTGACCCTGAGCGCGCAGAAGATGAAGATCGGCGGCACAGCCGACGCCACGGCCTTCAATCTGGACACGGGCCTGCTCGACCAGGGCTTCGCCAGTTACGTGCTCAAGGGCAGCGAAAGCCTGGAGGTGGCCGACGGTACGGTGCTGCGTCCGCGCGTGGTCAGCCGTGAGATCCACCCTTCCTACCGCGTCCAGGCCACGGGTAGCGATCTGCAGGGTTTCAGCCACCTGGTCCAGCGCGAGGACGTGGAGCGCCAGGCGGCCGATCTGAGCCTGGCGTCTGCCGGGACGGGCGAGACGGACGGGCGCATCCGGGTGGGGACGGGCGCGCGCATCGAGGCCGACACCGGCGCGATCGTGAAGCTCGAAGCCCGCAACGGCATGGTGATCGACGGCCTGATCCAGGCGCAGGGCGGCAGCATCACGGCCAGCGTGTCACGCAACAGCAGCCATCCCTACGACGCCACGGCCGCCTTGTGGCTGGGCAGTGGCGCGGTACTGGATGCATCGGGGGTGGCGCAGACCTACACCGACAGCCAGGGCCTGGTGCAGGGGCAGGTCCTGAACGCCGGCGCCATCACGCTGACAGCCAACAACGCAGGCATCGTGAGCCAGCAGGGCTCGCGCATCCTGCTCGACGGCGCGGGGCCTGTCGTGCTGGCCCAGCCCAATGAACAGGGCGGGCAGGGGCGTACCGTGGCCAGCGATGGCGGCAGCCTGACGCTGAGCACAACGGAAGCGGCGCTGCTCGATGGCTCGGTCTCGGCCCAGGCGGGCGCGTCGGGGCGGCGTGGTGGCCGCTTCAGTTTTGACCTGAAGGCGGGGGACGCAATCCGGGGCCCGCTTGCCAACGGAGGAAACGGCGCGCCCGATAACGAGAGGACCTTGATCCTGCAGCAGGCCCCTGGCCTGCAGGCTGCGGCCCTGGCCGCCGGGGATGCCCTGCCCGCCAGCAGCAACGGCAACGTGGTGCTGAGTGCCGATGCCCTGCGCACGGCGGGCTTCGACGAGATCAGCCTCAAAAGCAAGGATGCCATCCGCCTGGACGGCAATGTGCAGATTGCTGCTGCGGGCAATCTGCCTCTGGGCAGCCTGACCCTGGACGCCGGGCGCATCGAGACCCAGGGCGGAAATGTGGGCCTGAGTGCCCATGCGGTGACCCTGACCAACTCGGCGAGCACTGCCACGGGCGGTACCCCGGTGGCCGGTACCGGCAGCCTGACGGTGGACGGCGCCCTGGTGACGGTGGCCGGCCATGTGACCGTGAGCGGGATCGGGCAACTGACGCTGCAGGCCGACGAGGCCGTGCGCCTGACGGGCGCCCCGACCGATGCCGGCGGTGTGGCCGACACCGGTTCTCTGACCCTGGCGTCCGATCTCACGGTAGACAGCCCGCTGACGGCACCCAGTACCGACGTGGCTTTCACCGTCAAGGCGCCCGGTCAGCGCGTGGCCTTCACCAACAGCACGGGCGCGGCCGCGCTCACACCCTACTCGGTACAAGGCTCGGTGACCGTGCAGGCGCGCGAGATTTCGCAAGGCAGCACCCTGCACGCGCCCTTTGGCCAGATCGACCTGCAGGCCAGCGAGCTGCTGGAGTTCAAGGCCGGCAGCGTGACCAGCGTGTCGGGTGCCGGCGCACAGTTTTCCTATGGCCGGGTGGAGAACGGCCGCAGCTGGGTGGGCGGCGTGGAGGGTTCGGGCACCACTGTGACGACACTCGAAGGCAAGGCGGTACGCGCCAGCGGCCAGACCATAGACATGCAGGCCGGGGCCGTTGTGGACCTGAGCGGCGGCGGCGGCGTGCAGGCCCATGAGTTCACGGTGGGCCCCGGGGGCTCGGCCGACATCCTGGCCCGCAGCGGCACCTACGCCGTGCTGCCCGGTTACGCCAGCGGCTTTGCACCGGGCGATGGTCAGGAGGCCTTCAACGCGAAGACGGGCACCACGGTCTATCTCTCCGGTGTGCCGGGGCTGGCCGCCGGTTATTACACCCTGCTGCCGGCGCACTACGCCCTGCTGCCCGGCGCCTACGCCGTGCGCCTGGACACGGGCATGAATAACGTGTTGCCCAACCAGTCCTACGCCCGTGCCGACGGCGCATGGGTGAGCAGTGGCTACCTGAGCGACAGCCGGTCCAACGCGCCGAAGGACGCCAACTGGCAGGGCATCGAGGTGCTGAGCCGCGAGCAGGTGCGTGAGCGCTCCGAATTCACGCTCACGCAGGCCTCGGACTTTTTTGCCGGCAGCCGCAACCGGCCCGAAGACGCGGGCCTGTTGTCGATCAGCACCACGGGCACCGGCGCCTCGGCACTGGCCCTGGACGCGACCTACCGCATGGCGGCCGCCCGGGGCGGCCAGGCGGCAGCGGTGGACATCGCAGCGGCGAACCTGGTCATCACCGGTCCGAACGCGACGGGCGTGGACCCGAATGCCGTGCAGGTCAGCGTGGAGCAGCTCCAGCGTCTGGGCGCGGCCAGCCTGCTGCTGGGTGGCACCCGAACGAACAACGCCACGGGTGCAGCCCTGACGGCGGTGGCCTCCAATGTGGTGCTGGCCAATGACAGCAACTCCGCGCTGCAGGCGCCGGAAGTGATGCTGATGGCGCGCGACCAGATCACACTCGCACCTGGCAGCGTGATCGACGCGCAGGGGGACAGCACAACGGCCACGGCCTACACCACCACGGGCGACGGGGCCTTCGTGCGCGCGGCCAGCTCGGAGGCCAGCTTCGTGCGCAGCGGCAGCACCAACACCACCGGCCGCATCGAGGGCACTGCCGGTGCCGGCGTGGCGCCGCTGGTGCGCGCGGCCGATGCCATCACCCTGGACGCCACGCAGAGCAACCAGTTCGAGGGCCGGACGTTGTTCGAGAAGAACGGTGTGGCCGTGGCCGGCAAGCTGGGCGTGGGTGCCGCGCGCATCAATTTTGTCGGCGACTCCAGCGCGGCCGCCGGGTTGCCCGGCATCAGTTACGGCCAGGACGAACTCGACGGGATGAGCTCGCTGGCAGCCCTGACCTTGACCAGCTACAGCAGTTTCGATGTGTATGGCAATGCGCAGATCGGCGGACGGGATGCGAACGGCAGCCCCACGCTCAAGGCCTTGACCCTGCAGGGCGCCGGCCTGCGTGGCCTGGACAACACGGGCCAGACGGCCAGCGTGAACGCGCAGCAGATGCATCTGAACAACGCGGGTGGGGTCGCCTTGCCCGCCACCGGCGCCCTGGGCAGCGGTGCGCTGGAGCTGCGCGCCGACGTGCTGACCCTGGGGACCGGCAACAAGGAGATCAAGGGCTTTGCTGCTGTGGATGCGCGAGCCAATGAACTCAAAGGGGTCGGCATGGGCAGCACCACGGTGAGCGGTGCCCCGCTGACCGTGGTGGTCCGGCAAATCTCGGGTGCCGGTCTGTCCCAGCAGACGCTGGGCAGCGACGCCGCGCTGGTGGTGCGCGACTATCTGGCCGGGGAGACAGCGCCGGTGGTGCGCGCCATCACGGCCGATCGCACACTGGGCGCGGAATGGACACTGAAGGGCGCCAGCGTGAATTTCGACACCACGGCACGCCTGCACTCCGGCGAGCTGACTTTGACTGCCAGCAGCGGCGACGTGCAACTGGGCAGCCAGGCGGTGGTGGACGTGTCGGGCCGGCTGGTGGATTTTTTCGATGTGCAGAAACCCTCCGAAGCCGGGCGGGTGACCATCACGGCCGCGCAGGGTAACGTGGCGCTGGCTTCCGGGGCCCGCGTCGATGTGTCCGGCGCGGCCGGTGGCGATGCCGGTGAACTGGCACTCAGTGCGGTCAACGGCAGCGTGAGCCTGGCGCGCAACAGCGTGGTGGGTGGCAACCCGGCGAACGGGACCGGCCAGACCGGCGAGGGCGCGCGCGTGGCGGTGGACACGAAGACGCTGGCGAGTTATTCCGACCTCAATGACGCACTCAACGACGGCGGCTTCTCGGGCCAGCGCAACCTGCGCGTGCGCAGCGGCGACATCAGCGTGGCGGCTGCCGACGTGACGCGGGCGCAGAACATCGCCCTCACGGCGGACGACGGCGCCATCAGCCTGGCGGGTACGCTGGACGCTTCGGGCGCCCAGGCCGGGCGCATCGTGGTGCAGGCTTCGGGCAATGTCGAGCTGCTGAGCGGCGCACGCCTGGCAGCAGAGTCCTCGCAGGCCGGGTTGGCCGGTGGCCAGGTGGAACTGGCCACGCGCAGCGGCAGCCTGAACCTGGACGCAGGCAGCAGGGTCGATGTGGGCGGTGGCGGCACGGGAGACGGTGGCGAGTTGCTGTTGCGCGCACCACGCGTGGGCAGTGACGTCGGCGTGGGCACGCTGGCGGCCGTGGTGAGCGGTGCCAGCCGCATCGACGTGGAGGCCCTGCGCACCTATGCCTATGCAGGCAATGTGACGCTGGACAACACGGCGAACGAGACCGGTACGACCCTGGGGCTGGGCAAGATCAACAGCGACAACACGGCGTATGCGGTCAACCATGCCGCCATCACGACCCGTCTGGGCCAGGATGGCAACGCGGCCTTCCGCGTGATTGACGGGGTGGAGGTCACGTCGACAGGCAACATGACCCTGGGCAGTGACTGGAACCTGGCCAGCAGCCGGCCCGGCGGCAACGCCGGCAACCTGACCTTGCGCGCGGCGGGTGACCTCAATCTCAACAACAACCTGTCCGATGGTTTCAACCTGGCCACGCCCACGAGCGGTGCCACTCCGGCTACGGGCACCCCGGCCATTCTGGGGGCCGACGATTCCTGGGCTTACCGCCTGGTGGCCGGCGCCGACACGGCATCGGCCAATGCCATGGCGATGAACGGCACGGGCAACCTGGCGGTCGCTGCCGGCAAGTTGGTGCGCACCGGCACCGGGGATATCCGCATGGCGGCCGGCGGGAACATCACCCTGGCCAGCAACACCAGTGCCATCTACACCGCCGGCAAGGCGGCGACGGCACTGGCCGGCTTCACCGCGCCGACCAATGCCCAGTTCAGCACAGGCGGCGGGGACGTGGAGCTGAAAGCCGGTGGCAACATCAGCTCCGCCACCCGCAGCGCTCAGCTCTACAGCGGCTGGCTGTTCCGCCAGGGTGGTCTGAACCTGGCCGGCACTGCCTACACGGCCCCAGCCTGGTGGGTGCGGTTTGACCGTTTCCAGCAGGGCGTGGCCACGCTGGGGGGCGGCAATGTGAGTCTGGCCAGCGGCGGCAACATCAGCAACCTGTCGGCCAGCGCAGCCACCCAGGCGCGCTCGACCGGCGGCAGCAGCAGCTCGGCCGCAACACTGAACAAGTCCGGTGGTGGATCGGTGCGCGTGGCCGCAGGGGGCGACGTGCTGGGCGGGCAGTTCTACGCCGACGGTGTCGCAGCGATCGGGAAGGTGCGCATCCGCGCCGAGGGCAAGATCGGTGCGGGCGACAAGGTGGGCAGCAACGAACTCCATACCATCGTGGCGCTGGGCAACGCGCAGGCGGATGTGCTGGCGCGCGGTGACGTGAATATCCACGCAGTTATCAACCCGCATCTGGTCCAGCAGTCCAGCGGCAGCGGCATCAACCTCAACATCGCCAATGCCAACAGTGCCCTGTGGAGCCTGTTTTCCAGCTACACCGACAACAGCGCGGCCAGCCTGGCCAGCATGGCAGGGGATGTGAACTTCCACAACCGGCCGCAGGGCAGCACCAATGACAAACTGGCCGGCTTCAAGGATGTGGGCGGGGCCTACGGCACCACGTTCAACCTCTCGACGGCGAACTACGCGCTGGCCACAGCGATGGGCCTGCTGCCGGGCAGTCTGAGTCTGGTGTCCTTCCAGGACGATGTGTTGCTGGGCGGCGGCGGCGCCAGCACCCTGACGCCCGCTGCACGGGGCCAGTTGACGCTGCTGGCCGGGGACAACGTGACGATGCTGGGCCGGACGGTGTTGAGCGACTTGGCGCCTCTGCCGGACGCCACGCGGCCTGTGCGCACCACGGCAGATTTCGCCGGCAGCAGCCATGCACTGACCCCGGTCCATGCCGGTGACTCCGAGCCGGTGCGCGTCTATGCCGTGGAGGGCGATGTGCGCGGTATGGCAAATGCCCAGGCGCTGGACTCCGCCAAGGCGGTGCGTGTCAAGGCCGGACGCGATGTGATCGATCTGGGCATGAAAATCCAGCACGTCAATGCGGATGACGTGAGCCAGATCGGCGCCGGGCGTGACATCCGGTTCTCGACCGAAACGAACCGGTCCATCGGCGCCTACATCTGGGTCGGCGGCGCGGGCCGGCTCGAGATGACGGCCGGACGCGATCTGGACCTGGGCACGTCGGCCGGAGTGGTCAGCCGTGGCAACCTGGACAACAGTGCCTTGCCCACCCGTGGGGCCGATCTGGAACTGGCGGCCGGTCTGGGCCGCACGGCGGGCATCTACAACATCGACAACGCCGCCGTGCTCGCGCGGCTGGTCAGCCGGCTGCAGGCCACGCCCGGGGACGAGGCGACGCTGTGGCTGGCGCGCTGGCTGACAGGCAACGCCGGACTGGACGCCGCCACAGCCCTGCCGGCGGTGCAGGCCCTGACCACCGCCGCACCCGAAATGCAACGTACCCAGGTGCGCGACATGCTGTTCAGCGCGTTGCGCGCGACCGGCCGCGATGCCAACGACGCGCAGAGTTCCTACGGCGGCAACTACGACCGCGGTTATGCCGCGCTGGAGCTGCTCTTCCCAGGGAGCGGCGCGGGCACGGAGGTGGCGCAGGCGGGTCGTGCGGGTGACATCAACCTCTTTGCGAGCCGGGTGCTGACCGAAGCCGGCGGCAATATCGACCTGTTGGCGCCCTCGGGGCGTTTGATCGCGGGGTTGACCAATACGCCGGAAGTGCTGACCAGGACCGAGGTGCTCAACCCGAGCGCGAACGGGCAGACCGACACCGGCGTGCTGGGCATCGCGGTGGTGGCCGAGGGCAGTATCCGTGGTGCCACGCGGGACGACATGCTGGTGAACCAGTCACGCATCCTGACGGTGGGCGGGGGTGACATCCTGCTGTGGTCCAGCGCGGGTGACATCGACGCGGGCAAGGGCAAGAAGTCGGCGGCCGTGGTGCCACCGCCGCTGACCCTGGTCAAGCCCGACGGCAGCGTGACACGCGTGCTGCAGGGCGCGGCCAGCGGCAGCGGCATCGGTGCGCTGCAGCCGCTGGGCGGCACGGCCGGCGACGTGGACCTGATCGCCCCGCGCGGCACGGTGAACGCCGGTGACGCGGGCATCCGTGCCGGCAACCTGAACATCGCGGCGCAGGCCGTGCTCGGGGCCGAGAACATCAAGGTGTCGGGTACTTCGACCGGCACGCCCTTGGTCGACAACAGCGCAGTGAGCGCATCCTCTTCGGGGGCGACCTCTCGCGGCGAGGATGCCGGCAAGAGCATCGCGGCGGCCACTCTGGCCGCCTCGGACGCGGCGCGCAATGCCCAGGCATTGGCCAACGAGTTCAAGCCCACGCTGGTGCGTGTGGACGTGCTGGGCTTCGGCGAATGAGCATGGGCCATTCGGCCCATGCCAGGCGTCACGCGTCTGCCATCTGGACTCATTAACGTCTTTGTTTTGTCACGGCGCTTTGCGCCGTGTGTTTTTTCAGAACGACTCATGAAACGATACCTCACACTTCTGGCGCTGTTGTTGGCGCTGCCCCTGGCGGCGCAGGCCTGGTGGGACAAGGACTGGACCGGGCGCAAGAAGGTCACGCTGGACAGCAAGGCCGCCGGACTCACGGCCGAACTCGGTTCGGTGCCGGTGCTGGTGCGCCTGTCCAGCGGCAACTTCGACTTCCTGGTCGGCCGCGAGGACGGGAGCGATCTGCGTTTTGTCGCCGAAGACGACAAGACGCCCTTGCCCTTCCACATCGAACGCTTCGACCAGATCAACGAACTCGCCTTCGTCTGGGTCCAGGTGCCAAGGCTGGCGCCGGGCAACAGCACCCAGCACGTATGGCTGTACTACGGCAACGCGAAGGCGGCAGCATCAGGCGAGGGTGGCGCCCGCTACGACGAGGCGCAGCTGGCCGTCTACCATTTCAGCGAATCCGAGGGTCTGCCGCAGGATGCCAGCGGCAAGGGGCGGCATGCGGCGCAGTCGGTCGGCGTGCCGGTCTCTGCCGGTCTGATGGGCGGTGCGCTGCGGCTGGCCGGCAACGGCGGGCTGAGCGTGAGCGACGCCAGCCTGCAGACTGCCACTGAGCTGACCGTGTCTCTCTGGACCCTGCCCGAAAAGACCGACGGCGAACTGCTGGCACAGGACGACTGGAGCCTGCACCTCGTGGGCGGTGTGCCCGAGCTGCGCCACAAGGGCGCCACCGCACGCGCTACCAGCCCGCTGGCCGGCAGCGGCTGGCAGCACATCGCGGTCACGGCGGGGCGGCAGTTCGTGCTGTATGTGAACGGTGTGGCTGCCGCCACCCTGTCCGGGACGCTGACGCCGACGGCCGAACTGCGCGTGGGCAGCGGTCTGAGCGGTCAGATCGACGAGTTGCAGCTTGCCGCCACGGTGCGCACGGCCCCCTGGCTGCTGGCCCAGGTGCAGTCGCAGGGGGAGGCCGGCCTGCTCGTGCGTCAGGGTGAGGAGCAGACCACCGACAAGAGCGGCGAGCCCAACTACTTCGCCGCCACGATGAAGAACCTCACGGTCGACGGCTGGGTCGTGGTGGTGATCTGCGTGGGGATGTTCTTCGTCGCGGTCTGGATCATGTACGACAAGACGATGACCATCCGCCGCATGGAAAAGACCAATGCGCTGTTCAGCGCCGAGTTCGAGCAGCTGTCGCGCGAGCTACGCCAGACCGAACGCAGCGCCGAGGCCCATGCCTCGCGTTTCGAGCGGTTGGCCGGCAAGGCCGCGGACTATGGGGCGTCCTCCCTGCACCGGATCTTCCGGGTCGGGGTGCTGGAACTCATCTCACGATTTCCGAATCGCCAGACCCAGGGCGCGGCCACCCCCGTGGTCTCCTCGCAGGCCATCGACGCGGTGCGCGCCACCCTGGACGCGCAGCTCACGCGCGAGCGGCATGGTCTGGAGAAGGGCATGGTGCTGCTGACCATCGCGATCTCGGGCGGTCCCTTCCTGGGGCTGCTGGGCACCGTGGTCGGCGTGATGATCACCTTCGCGGCGATCGCCGCCGCCGGCGACGTGAACGTCAACGCCATCGCGCCGGGCATCGCTGCCGCGCTGGTGGCGACGGTCGCCGGCCTGGGCGTGGCCATCCCCGCGCTGTTTGGCTACAACTATCTGATGACGCGGATCAAGGGTCTCTCGGCGGACATGCACGTCTTCGTGGACGAGTTCGTCACCAAGATGGCCGAGAACTACGGAGGCTGACGTGTCCAAGGCACAAGAAGACGGCGCGATCTACGACGACATCAACATCACGCCGATGCTCGATCTCGCCTATGTGCTGCTGGTCATCTTCATACTGATGACCACGGCCTCGGTGCAGGGCATCAAGGTCAATCTGCCCAAGGCCAGCAGCACGCCCAGCCTGGCCAAGCCCCTGACCAAGGCCATCACCATCACCCAGGACGGCAGCCTCTACCTGGACGCCTACCCGGTGCCCAACCTGCAGGAGCTGGAGAGCCGGCTCAGCAGCCTCAAGGCCGTGACGCCGGAGTTTCCGGTGGTCGTCAAGGGCGATTCCGCCGTGCAGTACGAGAAGGTGGTCGAGGTACTCGACCTGCTGGGTCGGCTGGATCTCAACCAGATCGGCCTGGTGACGCAGCGGTTGGTCAAGTGAACACCCAGCTGATCTGGTGGCGGCGCCTGCGCTGGCCCCTGCTGGCGCTGCTGGCCCTGGCAGCCGTGGGCCTGGTGGTGACCTGGCTGGTCCAGTTGCTGGGCGCGAGCCCCGAACCCAAAAAGAAGAAAGTCATGCAGGAAATTGCGCTGATCAAGCCGCCGCCACCGCCGCCGCCGCCCAAGACCCCTCCGCCCAAGGAGGAGATCCAGGAAAAGATCGACGTGCCCAAGCCGCAGGAGCAGCCCACGCAGCCGACCGAAACGCCTCCACCGGGGCCCGATCTTGCGGTCGATGCAACGGGCAGCGGCAGCGGCGACGGCTTCGGCCTGCTGGGCAAGAAGGGTGGTGTCGATCTTGTGGGTTCGGGCATCGGCGGTTCGCGCTTTGCGTGGTACAGCGGGCAGGTCAAGGAGCGCATCCAGGAGGCCATCGCGCGAGACAAGCGCCTGCGCGAGGTGGGCGAGTACCAGCGCGTGGTGCACCTGTGGATCAATGGCGGCGGCCAGGTGACGCGCATCGAGCTGGTGGGGCCTTCGGACAACGCCGATCTCGACAGCACGCTGCGCGCCGTCCTGCGGGCACTGCCGCCGATGCGCGAGGGCCCGCCCGCCGACATGCCCCAGCCCCTGCGTCTGCGGGTTTCCGCACGTTAACCGACAACCTGTTGAAGGCATCATGAACAAGCGACACCTATACAAAAGCCGGCTGCTGACCGCCAGCCTGGTCTTCGCCGGCCTGTCCGGCCTCGCGCAGGGGGGCGAACGCGAAGAACTGGAGGCCTTGCGCCAGACCACCCAGGGCCTGATCCAGCTGCTGGTGCAGCAGGGTTTCCTGACCCAGGACAAGGCGGACCAGTTGCTGCGCCAGGCCGCGCAGAAGGCGGCACCGGCAACACCGGCGGCAGCGGCATCCGCGCCCGAACCCGCCGTCGTGCGGGTGCCCTATGTGCCCGAAACCGTGCGCAAGCAGATCGCCGACCAGGTGCGCGAAGACGTCACCGCCCAGGCCCGCGCGGAGCGCTGGGGTGATGCCAACGCCATTCCGGAGTGGGTGGACCGGCTGAAGTTCGAGGGCGATATCCGCGTGGGATCACAGAACGATTTTTTCAGCAAATCCAACTCATCGGTGGCCTTCTTCCAGGCCAATGGTCAAAACATCAGCAACACGACCGAGGATCGCAGCCGCCTGCGTTTGCGCGCGCGGCTGGGGGTGAACGCGCGCGTCAACCCGGAGCTGTCGGCGGGCCTGCGCCTGACCACGGGCAGCGCGTCCGACCCGGTGTCCACCTCCCAGACCCTGGGCACCACGGGCAGCAAGTACAGCTTTGCACTGGATCGCGCCTTTCTGCGCTACCACGACGAGGTCGAGCGGCCCTGGCTCACCGCGCACGCCGGCCGCATGGCCAGCCCCTGGTTCGGCACGGACCTGCTCTGGAACGAGAACCTGGCTTTCGAGGGCCTGGCCGTGCATCTGGACCCTGCTGCCAAGAGCAATGCGGTCTGGCGCCCTTACCTTACCCTGGGCGCCTTTCCGATCCAGGACATCGAGACCTCGCAAAACGTGCGCGCCAGTTCGAAGTGGCTGTACGCCGCGCAGACCGGTCTGGAATGGATCCGCGACAACAAGGCACGTGCCAAGCTGGGCCTGGCCTACTACAGCTTCGAGAACGTGAGCGGCCAGCGCAACAGCGCTGCCAGCCCCAATGCCTATGACAAGACCGTTCCGGACTTCCGCCAGAAGGGCAACACGCTGTTTGACATCAACGCCACCCCCAGCGCGGGCAACGAGCGCTGGGCCCTGGCCTCCGACTTCCGGCTGCTCAATATCACGGGCGCGCTGGACTTCAACGTCAACGACCCGGTGCATCTGATCGTCACGGGTGATTACGTCGAGAACATCGGCTACGACCGTGCCAAGGTGCTGGCCCGGACCGGACAGGACCTCAGGCCCCAGACCAGCGGTCATCTGGCCCGGGTGGCGGTGGGCATGCCGGCCATGCTGCTGCGCCATGACTGGCAGCTCTCCCTGACCTACCGCTATCTGGAGGCCGATGCCGTGCTCGATGCCTACACCGATGCCGATTTCCATCTGGGTGGTACCAACAACAAGGGCTACATCCTGGGCCTGCTGTACGGCCTGGGCCGCAACACCTGGGTCAGCACCCGCTGGCTCAGCAGCAACGAGATCAGCGGCGCGCCCCTGTCGATCAATTCCTTGCAGGTCTACCTCAATGCCAGGTTCTGAGCAGCGACGCGTCCCGGCCGCCGCACTGCTGGTGACGGTGTCCCTGGGCCTGTGCGCCTGTGCCGCTGATCCGGCGCAGCGTGCCTACCGTCAGCGCCTGGAAGCCGGCTACCAGACGCCCGAGGACTTGCAGCGCTTCAGGACGTCCGAGGCCTGGCAGCAGACGCTGACGCAGCCGGCCCATGACTGGGTGCCCTGGTCCCTGGGCGAGGACGAGATACGCCTGCAGCGGGCCGCCCAGGCTGGCGATGCTGCCGGCCTCAAGGCGGCGCTGGAGGCCGGGGCCCGTGTGAACGCCAGCGACGCCTGGGGCAACACCGCCTTGCTGCTCGCCGCACGCGAAGGCCATCTCGAAATCGTGCGCAGCCTGCTGCGCGCGCGCGCCCGTCCCGAGGGTCGCGACGGACCCATGTCGCCCCTGGCCGCCGCCGCGTTGGGCGGGCATACGCCGGTGATGCAGCTGCTGATGCGCGCCGGAGCCGACCTCAACGCCGAGGGGCGGGGTGGCCTGGCGCCGCTGGTGCAGGCCGTCCGCTTCAATCGCCTGGATGCGGCCCGGGCCCTGCTCGGGGCCGGGGCCAGCCCGCGCGTGCGTGACCGCACCGGCGAAGGCTTGCTGATGGTCGCGATCAACGACAACCATCCGCAGATGCTGGACCTGCTGCTGGAACATGGCCTGCCGGTGGACGAACCGGATGCCAACGGCCTGAGCCCCCTGTACTGGGCCGCTTACCTCAAGCGGCCGGAGCTGGTGCGCCGCCTGCAGGCCGCAGGCGCCGATCCGGGGCAGCGCAAAACCCAGGTTCGCCGCAGCGAGCCCTATTGGCTGGGAGAGTACTGACATGCGCCACATTCCTATCGTACTGTTGCTCGCACTGCTGCCGGTTCTGCCGGCCCATGCCGACGAGGCCCGGCAGAACCGGGAGAAGGAGGCCTTGCGCCGCGCCCAGCAGCAATTGCAGCAGGCCAGCCGTGAGCGTGCGAGCCTGCAGGACAAGCTGGGCAAGAGCGACCAGGAGCTGGAGTCGCTCAAGGGGGAGGTGGGGCAGGCCCAGGCCCGGGCGCGTTCCGAAGGGCAGCGCAACCGCGAACTGCAGTCGGCGCTGGACAAGGCGCAGGAAGAAGGCCGCGGCTTGCAGGCCCGGGTCAGCGAGCAGCAGGAGCAGTTGGCCACGTCCGCCGCGCGCATCACCCGGCTCGAGGCCGAGCTGCAGCAGGCCCAGGCCCAGCGCAAGCAGCTGGAAAGCACGATGCTGGTGCGCAACCAGCAGATCAGTGCTTGCGACGGCAAGAACCGCGAACTCTATGCCGTGGGGCGCAGCCTGATCAACACCTGCACCCATCGGGGCGCGCTGGACGCGACGCTGCGCCTGGAGCCCTTCACCGGCCTGGGCCGTGTGGGGCAGGAGAACGCGCTCGAAACCGCCCGGGACCAGCTCGACGAGCACCGTTTCCAGACGCAGGAAGGCGGCCCCTGAACCTGCTGCGGCGGCAAGGCCCGGGCACGGCATGCCCCTTCCGGACCATATGCGGGCCGCCAGGCCCTGCAACTCCTGAAATACTCGACCCGCAGAATGCAGTCATGCCACTGCGCAAGGTTTGTGGTGACCCTCTGTCCTCTCCAGGAGTGATGAACATGCTGAAGTATCTGGCTGCTCTCTTTGTGTCTGCCGGGCTGGCCTTGGGCTTCACGCCTGCAGCACTGGCCCAGGCCTCGGGCCCTGTCAATTCGGGCGGGGTGCTGACGGCCTCCACGGCAGGACAGTCCTTCGACAATCTGCTGGACCTGCAGCCCGGCACCCATGGCTACAGCTTCAGCGGGAGCACCGGCTCGTACAGCCAGATGATCAGCAGCAAAGGTTTCTACTATGCTGCCTATCTCTTCACGTTTGCGCCGACTTCGGATGTGCAAAGCGCAACCCTGACTTTGAACAACGCCAGCGGTGTGGCAGGCCTGTCGGGCCGGCTCTACACCTGGGGCGGCAGCTTCCTGGGCGATGCCAGCGCCGCCAGTGCCGGCCAGACCGCCGTGCAGGGCTGGACCAGCAGTCTGCCGGCTTTCGGCGTGAGCCTGGTCAATCTGAATGCCAGCGCACTGGATGGCGGCACCTATGTGCTCGAACTCCGCGGCACCAACCAGGGCAGCTTCGCGGGTGCGATCAGTTTTGCGACCCCGGTGCCCGAGCCGATCACCCTTAGCATGCTGCTGTCCGGCCTGGGCCTGCTGGGGGGCCTGGGGATGCGCCGGCGCCTGCTGGGCTGAATCCCTTGATCCGCAACGGCCCCACGGTGGTGGTGGATACGGGTCCACTCTGAGCCCGGGCGGAAGAGTCCCTGGCCCCATGAATATTCTCCTGACAGGTGGCGCAGGTTATATCGGCAGCCATGCGGCTGTCGCCCTGGCGCAACTCGGTTATCAGCTTGTTTTGTTCGACAACCTGTCAAACAGCCGCGCCGAGGTGGTG
This sequence comes from Hylemonella sp., assembly GCA_040376915.1. Classification (GTDB taxonomy): domain Bacteria; phylum Pseudomonadota; class Gammaproteobacteria; order Burkholderiales; family Burkholderiaceae_C; genus Hylemonella. Next base: position 15,756 of record JBEIPS010000001.1, on the reverse strand, counting down.
GACAAGATTGATCGGATCACGGGGCAGAAAATGCCACTGATACGCGGCGATGTACGCGACACGGATGTGCTCAGGAACGTGCTTCTCAAGCATGGCATCGAAGCCGTGGTCCACTTCGCGGGACTCAAGGCCGTGGGCGAGTCGGTGGGGAAACCCGTCGAGTATTACGCCAACAACGTGCAGGGGACCATCAGCCTGCTTCAGGCCATGCAGGCGGCAGCGGTCAAGACGCTGGTGTTCAGCAGCAGCGCCACGGTCTATGGCCAGCCGCAATACCTGCCGCTGGACGAAAAGCATCCGACCAGTGCAACGAATCCCTATGGGCGCAGCAAGCTTCAGGTCGAAGACATCCTGCATGACCTGGCGGCAGCAGATCCCGAGTGGCGCATAGCCTGCCTGCGTTATTTCAACCCGGTAGGGGCGCACGAGAGCGGCCTCATCGGCGAGCATCCCGAGGGGACCCCCAACAATCTCATGCCCTATATCGCCCAGGTGGCTGCGGGCCTGAGGTCTGAGCTGAATGTCTACGGCAATGACTATCCGACGCCAGATGGCACGGGCGTGAGGGACTACATCCACGTGATGGACCTGGCAGAAGGCCATGCGGCCGCCTTGAGCTACCTGGCCTTGCACGCCGGCTGGCATGCCGTCAACCTCGGGACCGGCCTGGGCTACAGCGTGCTGAATATGGTGCGGGCCTTTGAAAAGGCGTCCGAGCGGACGGTGCCCTGCCGCGTCGCTCCGCGTCGTCCCGGTGATGTGGCCACCTGTTATGCCAACCCTGAAAAGGCCATGAAACTGCTGAAGTGGACAGCGCTGCGCACCTTGGATGACATGTGCGCCAGTACCTGGAATTTCCAGCAGGCCCAGGACAAGAAAGCAGGCGCAGAGAGTATTTCTTAAGAGGTCGTTCGATGCCGGTGACGACTGCCGCGTCGACACCGCCCGCCAACTCGCCGAACGCAACACCCAGGCCGTCACGCGTCATCAGCAGTACAGCGCCGACCACAGCAAGGCCAACCAGCGCGAACGCCTGACGCAATCGCCGTGGATGGCTCTCGTCAAGTTGGTTCACTAGTCAGAATCACGACGAATGATGGAGTTTGGAGGTTGGCCGCATGAATGATGAATTAGCAGAGCATCCTGGCGAAGAATTTTTGCAGTTGCGTCGTGATGCTGAGAAAAGAAGCGGCGGCTATCGCACGCTCATAGGATTTGTAGTTGCCCCCGTCTTGATGGAGGGCACATGGTTTGTAACTGGAGAAAGCAAGGTTGTGAAAGGTGTCGGTGTCTGGATATTTTGTATCGGTTCGGTCATTTTTGCTGCTGCCTTTATGCGCTTCTCGCGCCATAGCGAAAAGCTTAGAAACGTCAGAATGCAATACGAAGTTACCGTACGCGGCGTTCTCGGCCCAGTCACGAAAACCCACCGTACTGAGTACGACTATGCACGGTTCAATGCTACAGATTTTGTTGCTTATAGAAAAATGCATTTTTGGGGTGGTTTGTGCGGCGGTGCGTTATTCGCGATATTTAGCTGGCTGTTCACCATCTATTTCTTCAGACAATTTATCTGGAGTTAAACCATGAACTCCTCAATCAACACTATGCTGGACGCTGGTCAAAAATTTGCTGGCGTCACCAAATCGTATGTAGACCTGAGTATCAACCCGGCCACCAGCGGCACGAACTGCAGCGTCGCGAAAAACAACAACATCGATTTTGACGCAGGCACCTTTAAGCAGATCTACGACCTTACCCTTACGGACGTGATCTCTGTCCTAACCTATGGTGGCTTTCACTTTTGCTGTGTTTGTGGAGGGCGAGCAACCAAGTAGTGGCACACCGAGCCTGCCGCTGGCGCTCGTGGTGTGTGCAAAGCTGCGCAGCGTGTGCGAGAGAATGAAAAAAGCCGCCCCCGATGGGAGCGGCTATCAAATGACAACCTTTGGAGATCAGCTGCCGATGATGCCCCGTCGTTTTTGGTGATAACGATGGTGGCCGAACGCGGACAGGCCGCGCCGTGGGCGCACCACGTCGGCGCTGGTGAAGCGGCATTGGGAGATGCCCTTGGTGCGCTTGAGCACGCGCTCGGCGTCGATCAGGCCGTTACATAGGGTTTGCTCGACCCGCCCCGTTCCTTGTCTACTTAGAGCATGCCCGTTGACCGGACTCGCTGGATGGCCTTCTCCTTGAGCTCGTCCATGCATTCCTGCCGCAGCATCTTCTTCACTTCTCTTCCTTCCGGTTTCGATGCTGAGCATCACTCCAGGAAGGCAAAAAACGGCGGGCAGCTTGTTCCGACATGTCTTCGCCAAAGCATATGCCGTGCAGACCGGCCTGCCGACTTTTGCGCCGGAATGCAGGGAACTGTGCCATTCGGACCAGCCGAAGCAGCCTTCGTGTTCGTAATTTGGTGATTCACGCTCCGCATGATTCAGGTGTTGATTGTTCCCACTTCGAATCATCCTTTGCCCAGTTCCAAACCCAATTGCGAGACCCACATGGCTTACCTTCAAATCCGCCTACCTGAACCCGTTCGCCGCAGCCGCTTGGCCAGTTTGGCGCTGGTCGGTCTTCTCTCGGTCAGCATGGTCTGGGCCGACACCACGCCGCAGACCCTGCCCTTCAGCCAGAACTGGTCCAATGCCGGTCTGATCACGTCTGCTGGCAGCTGGTCGGGCGTGCCGGGCATCATGGGCTACCGGGGCGATGACATCACCTCCGCCACCGGCGTCGACCCTCAGACGCTGCTGGGCGTGGGGACGGTCACGGTGAACGTCAATGCCAACCAGGGCCAGACGCTGCTGAACAACACGTCGGCAGCCGGTGGTGTGGCCGAGATCGACGGCATCAGCAATCCGGTGATTGCCCTCAATGGCTCGGGCACTGCCGATGCGCCGAACATCGTCATTTACCTCAACACTACCGGCAAGCAGGGCATTTCGGTGTCCTACCTGCTGCGTGACCTTGATGGCTCGACTGACAACGCTGTCCAGCCCGTAGCCTTGCACTACCGGGTGGGCAACACAGGCAACTTCGTCAACGTGCCGGCCGGCTTCGTGGCCGATGCCACCACCGGCCCCGGCCTGGCCACGGCCACGACCACGGTCAGTGCGACCCTGCCCGCAGCAGCCGACAACCAGGCCGAAGTGCAGGTACGCATCATCACCTCCAACGCGGCTGGCAATGACGAATGGGTCGGCATCGACGACATCAGCATCACTGGCACGCCCATGGACGGCGGCTTCAATCAACCCATTGTTACCAGTTGCCCTGCTATCGCGTCCTTCATCCAGGGCGCAGGTGGCATTGCCACGCTGTCTGCCACCGACGCTGACAGCGCGGTCAACGGCGTCAGCCTGGTCGGCGCACCGAACGGCATCTCGCTGGGCGCACTCAATGCCGCCCTTCTCGATGGTGGAACCGCGACCGTGGACCTGAACGTGGCGGCCAGCTTGGCTACAGGCTCGTACCCGGTGCAGATCAACTTCAGCAACGATGACCTGCAGACCGTCAGCTGCACGGTCAGCGTCAGCGTCGAAGGCCTCACCACCATCCCGCAGATCCAGGGCAATGGCGACACCAGCCCGCTGCTTGGTCAGACTGTCACGACCCACGGTGTGGTCACCAAGGTGAGCAACAACGGTTTCTTCATGCAGGACCCCGTCGGTGACGGCGACATCAGCACTTCCGACGGCATCTTCGTGTTCACCAGCAGCACCCCGCCGGCGGTGGTTGCTGTGGGTAACGAATTGCGCGTCACCGCCAAGGTGACCGAATATGCGGTAGGCACCGGCGCCGATGCCGTGGCCCGTCCTCTGACCGAGCTCACGACGCCTACGGTGTCCCTCCTGAGCACGGGCAACAGCATCGCTGCGACTGCGGTCTACCTGCCCGAGTCAAGCGAAGGCGAGCTTGAACGCTTCGAGGGCATGCTGGTGCGCATTGAAACGCCTCTGACCGTCTCCCAGAACTACTTCCAGGGGCGCTACGGCCAGGTGACGCTGGCAGCTGGCGGACGCCTGATGAAGGCCACCAACCAGTTCCCGGCTGGAACGGCCGAAGCGCTGGCGCTCAGCGATGAAAATGCGCGTCGTCGTATCCTGCTCGACGACGGCAGCAGTGTTCAGAACCCCAACCCGACGCCGTATTTCGCCGCTGACAATACGCTGCGCGCCGGTGACACCCTGCCGGCGGGCCTGACGGGTGTCATCGACTACGGCTTGGCCACCAACCTGACCGAGGGCCTCAGCGACTACAAGATCCACCCGATCCAGCCGCTGACCTTCAGTCGCGACAACCCGCGCACCACCAACCCGCAGCTTGTGGGCGGCAACATCCGCGTCGCCAGTTTCAATGTGCTGAACTATTTCACCACGCTGGACGTGAGCGGCTCTGCAGGCTGTTACCCCAGCTACACCCGTAGCGACTGCCGTGGTGCCGACAGTGCCGAAGAGTTTGCGCGCCAGCGTAACAAGATCATTCCCGCCATCCTCCGACTGAATTCGGATGTGGTGGGCCTGATGGAAATCGAAAACAATGGCCAGTCCGCTGTGCAGGACCTGGTCAATGGCTTGAACGCCGTGGCCGGAGCCGGCACCTACGCCTCGATCGGCATGCCTGCTGGAGGCACAGGTACCGATGCGATTCGTGTCGCCATGATCTACAAGCCATCGCGCCTGAGCCTGGTCGGCGGCGCCAAGAGCGACACCCATCCGGTCCACAACCGCCCGCCCTTGGCACAGGCCTTTGCCGCCGCTAATGGCGAGAAATTCTCGGTCGTCGTCAACCACTTCAAGTCCAAGGGCAGCTGCCCCAGTGGTGCCAGTGATCCGGACGCCGACCAGGGCGATGGCCAAGGCTGCTGGAACGAGCTGCGCAAGCAGCAGGCCCAAGCGCTGGGCAGCTACATCGCCAGCGTGCTGGAGCCAGTCGATCCGGATGTGGTGGTGCTCGGTGACCTGAACGCCTACGGCAAGGAAGATCCGATCCTCGAACTCGAGTCGCTGGGCTTTGTAGACCAGATCGCGCTGCGCAACCCGCAGAGCTACTCCTACGTTTTCGATGGCGAGTCGGGCTATCTCGACCACGTGCTCACCTCGGCTTCGCTGGCGACGCAGGTCGCCGGAGCGGTCCACTGGCACATCAACGCCGACGAACCCTCGGTGATCGACTACAACGTTGAGTTCAAGCAACCGGACTGCGCAAGCTGTGGTCCTGACTATTACACCGCCACGGTCTACCGTTCCTCTGACCACGATCCGGTGCTGCTGGGCCTGTCCCTGGTCAAGTCCATAAACGGCACATCGCAGCGCGACACATTGAGCGGTACCGCTGGCGACGACCGTATCTCTGGCGGCAGCGGAGCTGACGTGCTGTCCGGCGGCGCTGGTGCTGACGTATTCGTCTACACCAGCACCCGCGACGGTGTAGACATCATCACGGACTTCGTACCGGGCACCGACCGCATTGACCTGAGCGCCCTGCTGGGCAGCATCGGCTACACCGGCAACAACGCCGTCGGCGACGGTGTGGTCCGGTTGGTCAACACGACCGCCGGTCTGAGCCTGCAGATCGACACCGATGGCAACGCCGGCCCGGCCGTGGCCCGCCCACTGCTCACTCTCAGTGGTATCAGCGCGGCGCAGATCATCGCCGCCCGTGACCTCGGCCTCTGATCAGCAAATCTTTCCACTTGACCCTGATGACCCTGTAAGGAGTTATTCCATGAACGCACCCCGCTCCATCTGGCGCCGCAAAGCCTCTGTCGCTGCTGTCTACCTCGCCCTGGCCGTCGGCTACGGCAACGTCTGGGCTGAAGGCCTCACGATTCTGCATGTCGGCGACCAGGAGTCCTGGCTGATCTCCGCCCAAGGCAACTTGCGTGACAACAGTTCCCAGGCCCTGTCGTTCTACGGCGGCGTGGACCGAATGGCGACCGTCATAGGCAACGCCAAGGCCGCCGCCACAGCAGCGGGCAAATCGGTCATCACGCTCAACGCGGGTGACGCCCTCCTGCCCGGCCCACGCCTGAACGCATCGTTTGTCAATCTCGGCACTGCCGCAGCCGACGGCGGTCAGGATTTTTACGACGCGATTGCCAGCCGCCATATCGGCTTCGACGCCATCACCTTTGGTAACCACGAGTTTGACCTGGACAACACCGGCCCAGTCGCTGCCCGCTTTGCCAAGGTGTCCGGCAGCACCTACCTCTCCGTCAACCTGGACTTCAGTGTCACGCCCGAGTTCGCCAGTCTGGCTGCCACCGGTGTGGTCGCCCCGTCCAAGATCATCACCACCGCTGGCGGAAAGAAGGTCGGCATTGTCGGCGCCACCACTCCGCTGCTTCCCGGCATCTCTTCACCACCGGCCGGCATGATGAAAGATTGGTCTGGCACGTCCACCGAAGCGCAGAACATTCAGGCTATCGCCGCGCTGGTGCAAGCCGAAGTGGACCGCCTGCGCAATGTCGAAGGCGTTACGGCGATCATCGTCATGAGCCACCTGCAAAGCGCCAGCAACGAAATCAACATCCTGGTGCCTTACCTGCGTGATGTGGATCTGGTCATCTCCGGGGGTGGCCACGAACTGATGGCCGATGCGGACGACGCCCTCATCAGCACGGCGGTCAGCGGGATCGCGCCCACGTACAACACGGACCCCGTGCTGGCCACCGACAGCAGCTCCAAGCAGGTACCGGTTGTCACCGGCCACTTCGGTAACCGCTATGTCGGTGAAGTGAACCTGACCCTGGACGACGGCACCGGCAAGGTCACCAGCCTGGACAGCACCCGCATGATCCGCGTCACCGGAGCCACTGCCGACGCAGACAAGGTGACGGGCAACCCCGCGCTATTTTCCAATGTGGTCACCCCGGTGCTCAACTACATCAACGTCCTGAACGCACAGGTGATCGGTAACACTGCAACCAGGCTGAACGGACCGACCCACACGTCCTGTACCCCTGTGGCACCTGCCACCCGTTGCACCTTCGTGGGTGGCGTGCGCAACGCGGAAACCGGCCTGGGCAACCTGGTGGCTGACGCCATGCGTTTTGCCGGCAAGACCGACGTTGCCATTCAGAACGGTGGCGGCATCCGCGTGAGCGTCCCGGCGGGCAACCTCACCACCGGGGACACCTTCAACATCCTGCCCTTCACCAATCTGGTCAAGCGCGCACCGGAGATGAACGCCACCCAGCTCAAGGATCTGCTGGAGCACTCGGTCTACCAGTCCAGCCCGAACGGTGCCTTCAACGGCCGCTTTGCCCAGGTCTCCGGCATGCAGGTGACGTACGACACCACCGAGACCCCGCGTTCCAGCGTGGCTGCTGCCCAGGACCCGAACGCCGTGGGCACCGGCAGTCGCGTGCGCCGTGTCGTGCTGGACGACGGTACCGTGCTGGTCGACAACGGCGTGGCGGTCAACAACACCCGCGTCTTTTCGTTCACCACCATCGACTTCACCGCCGGCGGCGGCGACAACTATCCTTTTGCCGCCAACGGTGTGGCGTTCGAGAATGACGCCTTCACCATCACCTATCAAGAAGCCCTGGCCAACTACATCAAGGCCTCCAAGGCCAGCGGTGGTCTGGGTGGTGAAGTCACCACCAACCTCTACGGCGTGGAGAACCCCTATGACGCCGGTGGCCGCCTGATCGACCAGTCCATCGCCATTGCCACCCCAGGCCAGAGCCGTAACGGCACGGCGGGCCGCGACACCATCGTCGGCACCGCCGGTGACGACGTCATCAGCGGTGGCGGCGGGGCCGACACGCTGACCGGTGGGGCCGGCAACGATCGGTTCGTCTACACCAGCACCCGCGACCTGGGCGACGTCATCACCGACTTCACCCCCTACGCCGACAAGCTGGACTTCACCCCGCTTCTGGCCACCCTGGGGGTGACCGACAACGGCGTGCACTCCGGCCACATCTCGTTTGCCGACACCACTGGCGCCGTTACCGTGTTGCTGGACACCGACGGGCTTGCCGGTCCTGCTCAGCCGCGCCCGTTCATCCATCTCAGGGGTCTGACCGCCAGGCAGATCGCACCGGGACGCGACCTCGTTGGCGGAAATCACCCTTTCTGAATTCATTGTTTCCACGAATTTTCCTCACCTTAAAGGACTACCATGAAAACCATCCGCAACATCGCCATTGCTGCCCTCATTGCAGTCACTGGCGTTGCCCCCGCCCTGGCTCAGAACGCCGTGCAGAACGGGAACTTCAGCGCCGGCCTCACTGGCTGGGACACGTATGGCGACGTGACCGTTCTGGGTCAGACCCAGCGCGCTGTGCTGACCACCGCCTCCACCTTTGACGATGACGACGGCCTGGGCGCTGGTTTCAACAACAACTCCGGTGTTTCGCCGTTGGACTTCAGCTTTGCCACGAACCTTGCCGGCGTCCCGGTGACGAATCTGGACATCGGTGGTTACGCCACCGAAGGATCGGCCATACGCCAGAGCTTTGCCGCCACTGCCGGTGATCTGGTCACCGTGAGCTTCACCTGGGCCTTCCTGTCGCTGGAAAACGCCGCCAACGACTATGGTTTCGTCGCCCTGAACAACAGCGTGGTCAAGTTCGTTGACTCGGCTTCAGTGCCGCTGGCCAGCATCTTTACCGGCACCTTCGGTGACTTCAACAATGTGAGCTGGAACTGGAGCACCAACACATTCAGCTACGTGGCCAACAGCTCCGGCCTGCAATCGTTTTCTCTGGGTGTGGTGGAGACGGGCGACTACAGCCTGACCTCTGAACTGCGTGTGGACAACATCAGCGTGCAGGTCAGCCCCGTTCCGGAACCCGAGAGCTATGCCATGCTGCTGGCCGGTCTGGCCGGCTTGGCTGCCGCGGTCCGCCGCCGCAGGGCCTGATTCGCCCCCGTACAGACCACTCGCAGACCGTGCCGCTGGCTTGGCTGGCGGCCGGTTGCGATCAGGCCCACAGGCTCTCGCATTGGAATCTCAGCGCTGTTCCCGCTGGCGCTTCCAGTTGCGGCCCACCAAGGTGACGGGTACAGGGCCGCTCCTATCGCCAAGTCGCTCAGCGCGAATCAGTTCTGCATCAGGCAGGTGTACGCACAGCATGGATTCCAGCGGGTAGTGCAGCTCGCTCAGCTAAAGCAGCCGTTTCCAAGGCACACCCAGCGCCATCTCTTCCAAGAGGTCCTCTCGCCGAGTCTTCTTGCCGGCGTACTTCTGGGCTCTATTTCATCCGTCTCAGGTACCTCCTCGTTGTGTTCAGAGCCAGGCGTGTGAGCCTGGAGATCTGGCGTGCGGACATCGGTTCTTGCGACGCAAGGCCCGATGACGTGTCATGTCGCAAGGTCTGCAGACTTGATTCGGGTCCTAACCTGCGATGGGCCGGCTGTTTTTGAAGGTCAAGCCGCCGGGTCGCGCCACACCGGGCATGCCCCTGGTGCTCGTGGTGTGCACGGAGCTGCACCGCGTTTTCGAGAGAATGAAAAAAGCCGCACCCGACAGGGTGCGGCTGTCCAAATGGCAACTGCCGGAAATCAGCTGCCGATAACGCCCCCGTCGTTTTTGGTGATCACAATGGTGGCCGAGCGCGGACGGGCCGAGCCGCCGTCAGGCCAGTGGCTCTGGTAGTTGACGGGGTTGCCGATGTTCGACGCGGATGTGTCCTCACCCGGGTGCTGGATGTTGACGAACAGGGCGCGGCCATCGGGCGTTTCGGTCACACCGGTGATCTCGCAACCGCTGGGGCCCACCAGGAAGCGGCGCAGGGTGTCCGGGCTGGCGTCCTTGCCGGCGTAGGTGGTCACGGTCTGGGCCGCGCCACCGTTGGCGGGCACGGCGCTGCTGGTCACGTCAACCGCGCCGCCGTCGCCGTGGCGGCCGGGCAGGGCGGCCAGCATCATGCAATGCGTCACATCGGTGTAGGCACCGTCATCGGTCTGCAGCCACATCAGGCCGGGCACGGCGCGGCTGAACCACAGGCCGTCGGGGCTGGAGAAGTCGTTGTCGTCGGTCAGGCCCGAAATGTTGATGTTGTTGCCGTCCAGGCCGACTTCGGCACCGAAGAGGTAGACATCCCACTGGAAGCCCAGGGCGTCGGCATCGCCGCCGTGCTCCTTCATGCGGATGATGTGGCCGTTGCGGTTGCCCTTCTGGCCCGAGCCGTCGTCGTAGTAGCGGGGGTTGGAGGCATCCAGGCCGCGCGGCTTGCCACTGGTGAAATTGCCGGCGCTGCCACGACCGCTGTTGTTGGTCAGCGTGAGGTAGATCTCGCCGGTCACGGGGTGTACGTCGGCCCACTCGGGACGGTCCATGGGCGTGGCGCCCACGGCGTCGGCGGCCAGGCGGGCGTGTACCAGCACGTCAGCCTGGTCAGCGAACTGGTAGACATAACCGTAGCTGGTGACGCCGGCTGCGATGGCCGGCGTGGCCAGCGAGAGTTCGGTCCACAGGCCGCTGCCGTCGGCGTTATAGGTGGCGACATAGAGCTTGCCGTCGTTGAGGTACTTGTCGCCCGCGGCCAGACCTTCGTCCGCGTCGGACGGGTTCCATTTGCGCCTGGACACGAACTTGTACATGTACTCGCCCTGCGAGTCATCGCCCATGTAATAGACGATGGGCTTGCCGGCCTTGGCCGGCGCGAAGAAGGCACCTTCGTGGGCAAGGCGACCCATGGCGGTGCGCTTGCGCGGCTCGGCGTTGGGTTTGAAAGGGTCGATCTCGACCACCCAGCCAAAGGTGTTGGCGGCGTTGCGGTAGTCCTCGGTCGCGCTGGCGCCCGTGGGCGTGACGTCCCAGCGCTTGTACAGATCTGCGCCGCTGGCGTCGCCGCCGGCCGGATTGGCCCAACCGTAGCTGCCATTGCTCGAGCCGCTGCCCATGTAGCGGTTTTGCGCAACCTGCAGCTTGCTGGTGGCCGTGCTGGCGCTGGCCGGGCGCTTGAAGTAACCGGCCCAGTTTTCCTCGCAGGTCAGGTAGGTGCCCCAGGGGGTGGTGCCGTTGGCGCAGTTGTTCAGCGTACCGCGGGTCTTGGCGCCGCTGGGCGAATATTTGGTCTGTACCAGGGCACTGCCGCGCACCGGGCCGCTGAGTTCCATCTCGCTGGCAGCGGTGTAGCGGCGGTTGTAGAGCGAGGCCCTGTTGATCTCGAAACGGCCGTCGTCCTTCTTGACCTCGATCACGGAGATGCCGTGAACGTTGACTTCCTTGTCGATCTGCGCGGGCACGCGGGCCGTGGCGTTGAAGCCGGCTGCGACTTCAGCGGCGCTGTGCAGGAAGATGCGCGTGATGTTCTCGTGGTTCATGCAGAGCAGGCCGCGCGCTGCACCGTCCCGGTCCCAGCCGCGCGCATGGCCATGGCCATGGCGATGGAGTCCGAAATACGCCATGCCATCGTGGTGGTCGCCGGCGCGGAAGGCGTAGCTCTCAGCAGGGTCGCTGCCGTCATTGGCGTAGGCCGGGGTTGCAGAGTTGAGCGGGTCGCCCAGGCCGTAGAGCACGGTGTAGCTGTAGTCGGCGGGCAGGGTGACTAGGTCGTCCAGGTTCTTGTCTACGGCGTTGAAGCCGAGCTTGAACTTGCGGCCCTGGTGGTGGTCATGGTCACCGTGATGGTGGCGGGCATCACCATGCGCCAGGCCGATGCTCGCAAAGCTGGTGGCCATCAGGCCGACGCCGCCCTTGAGCAGGCTGCGACGCGCCAGCCGGGCTTCGAGTACCTCGCCAAAGGCCGGGTTGCCTGAGAGGTTCTTGGAGATGTCGTCCTCGCCATTGGGCGATTCGGGATGGAATTTGGTCAGGGAATCGGTCATGTGGGCTCCGCGTGGTGAATCTGGATGGATGGGCGATGCATGAACATCGCTCCGCGCAGTATTCGAGACACGTTTGAAAGATGCGTGACAGTCGGCGAGGGACCTGCCTGCGCGTGACATGAAGCCTCGTTGCTACGTATTACCCTTGGCGAGGGTGTGCGCTCACATGTGAAGTCAACGTGGTCCGAAAGGACTATCCCTGACCAGATTGCGAGCAAGAACGAGCATGGGCGCAAGGCGAAGGCGCGCGGCAGATGGTGGGTGCCTGGCCCGGATTGGAAACGCGCTGATTTCAAAAGTGATCAAGAGTCTCTGCGCCGCTTGACCGGGCCGCCGGTACGACGCGCGACACAGGGCCCGGCCCCGCGCGAAAGTCTTTACTCAGCGCCAGAGCTTGCCGCAGAGCCCGCGATAGACAAAGGGTGAGGTAGGGGCATCAGGCCGGCTGCCCACCGGCTCCAGCGACACAGCCAACTCCACCGCCGGGAAGAACACCTGTTCGGCGGGCTTGTTCAGCGTCAGGCGGGTAAAAGGGGCATTGGGTACATCAGGCAGCGGTGCCACCGCGGTGACTGTGCCCGCCTTGTCGATGCGCCACAGGTACAGCATCTGCCCTTGCGGCACGTCCACCGCCGTCACCCGCTTGATGTCCACCACCTTGCCCTTGCGCAGGCTGGAGATGATCAACCCCGGCTGCCCCTGGGTCGTGCCCAGCACGCCCACATAGCTGTCGGGCAGTTCCATGCCGCGCCGGGCGTCGCTGTGGATCTGCCACATGACCGGCACCAGCGTGCCCATCAGCAGGCCCAGGGCCAGAGCACCCGCAGGGATGGGGGCCAGGAGGCGCTGCCACCATGAGGGCGCGGCTGCCGCCGGGGTCGTGCCGGTCGCCCGTGCAATGCGGCTCCAAAGCTCAGGGCCGGGTGTTTGCGCCGGCAAGGCAAGGTGCAAGGGCGCCAGACGTTGTGTCCAGTCGTTCACTGCCGTTACCAGGGCCGGCTGGCGCCGCATGGCGGCCTCAAAACGCCGACGCGCGCGGCCTTGCAAGGTGCCGGCCACATAGGCGGCGGCCAGCGGCTCGATGGCCGATGGGTTGCGGTACCAGTTCATGCCATGGCCTCCATGCAACCCTTGAGCCGCATCAGGCTGCGCCGCGTCCAGGCCTTCACGGTGCCCAGTGGGCGCGCCATGCGCTGGGCGATTTCCATATGGGTCAGGCCGTCATAAAAAGCCAGCAACAGGGCCTGCTTGGGCTCGGGCTCCAGCGTGCCCATGCAATGCGTTAGCTGCTTGTCGTCCGCATGGGCCAACAAATGATCCAGCGGCGTACCTCCCTCAGACTGCACATCGTGCGTGCGCTCTTCTCCATCGTCGTCATGCCAATGCAGCGGTTCTTCGGGTTTGCGCTTGCGCAGCAGGTCGATGGCCCGATGGCGCGTGACGACGCACAGCCAGGCCAGCGTGCGATGCTGCCCGGGTGCAGCATCCAAGGAAGGATTCCAGATGGAGACAAAGACTTCCTGCAGCACGTCCTCGGCCATGGCACGTTCCTGCGTCACGCGCAGGGCCACGGCCAGCAGCCGGCTGGCGACCAGTCGGTAGAGAGTTTCAAACGCCTTCGCATCACGTAGCGCCACACGTGCCAGCAACTGGCTGACTTCATCACGGTCATCCATCAGGGTAGGCCTCCCAAATGCAATGAGGCCGAGCATACCTTGACGATATGCCCGGCCACACCCCTTGTTCCTCTGAAATCCTGCCGGTCGCTTAGTACGCCGACTTCGCGGCGGACTTGGCGCCCGGCTGGGAAGAGATCATGTGCCACACGCCGCCCTGGCCGTCGCCGTTGCGGTCACCGGGCTTGGCGTCGCCGGCAAAGTAGTAGAGCGGCTTGCCGTTCACCGTCCACTGACGTGTGCCGCTGATCAAACCAAACTCGCCTTTGGCCGCTGCCTCGGGCTTGGCGATGAAGGCCGGCCAGGCGGCCAGGCAGCCACCGGCGCAGTTGCTCTTGTTCGCCTCGTCCTTGTCAAAGGTGTACACCGTGCGGCCAGCGGCGTCGGCCAGCACGCCATCACGCATGACCGGTTGCGCCTGTACGGCGGTAGCGGCGAACAGGGCCAGGGCGGCTGCGGCCAGGAGTGTGCTTTTCTTCATGATGTCATCGTCCTCTAAAAGGTTGGGTGGGTGGCAGGCACGATTGCTTGCCTGTTTGAAGAACGGAGGGGATGGGCATTTGGATGCAGTCCGGTTGCAAAAGCTTGAAATTTTTTCAACGCCTTGCTCCCGGCCTCACTTGCCCTCCTGCTCCTGCTTGAAAAACAGCTTGTGCGACACCTCATAAGGCTGGCCACCCGGTGGCGGCGGGAAGACGATGGCGGCCACCGCATCGCGCATGCCTTTGGTGAAGGCGGCGTTGTCAAAGTCGCTGCGAACCACCTCGATCTGCGTGGCTTTGCCGTCGGGGGCTATGGTCCAGGCCAGCATCAAGGCCCCAGCGGGGCGAGCCGCTTTGTCTTTCAAATAGGCCAGCCAGGGCTTCTGGATCGCCGCAGCGTGTTCGCGGATCGCTTTCTTCACCACCTCGTCTTTGTACGGGTCGGCGTTGCGGCCGGGCTTAGCCCCAGATTTGCCGGCCTGGGCGGCCAAAGCCCCCAGCTGTTCCTGGCTCAGCGGCGCCTGGGCTGGTGCGCGCAGAAACCAGAGCCAGGAGCCGATGAGGGCGATGACCAGCACGGCCGCTGCCGCCCAAGCCATGGTGGTTTTCTTGTGGCTGAAAGCAAGTGATGTCATGGTTCAGGTTCCGTAGTCGAAGACGTAGGCCGCGCCAGCGGCGGTAGCTGAGTTGTCAGCACTGGCGGTGCTGCCGTTGGTAATGGTGGTTTGGCTGCTGTCTTCCAGATAAGCGCCGACGGCGATGGTGTCGCCGCTGATGGCCAGGCGGTAACCGAAGATATCGCCCGATTGCGCATTGGGTGCCTTGAGGTAGGCCTGCTGGCTCCAGCTCGTGCCAGTGCGCAAGAAGACGTAGGCGGCACCTGCATTGCCGGCCGAGTTGTCAGCGCTGGCCATCGTCGCCACTGGCGGTCTCTCGCGCCAGGTGCATGGCGAGCGCGCCGGCTTCAACAACACGGCCTGGGATGCCAAGTTCCTCGACCTGATCGAGAAGGATCCTGTGCGCGTGACCGGGATGACCCAGGCCGAGCTGGCCGAACTCGGTGGCCTGGAGGGGGCCGAGATCATCATGTGGCTGATCATGCGTGGGGCCCTGTCCGCGCAGGTGAAGAAGGTCCATCAGACCTACTACCTGCCGTCCATGACGGGCATTGCCACGGCGATCTATGAGAACGAGGCCTCGGCGCCGCTGGCGGGCGAAGTTGCACGTCACCGGGCCCGCATGGCCGAACAACTCCTGGGTGCCGAGCGGTTACGCGAGTGTCGTTCCCGTGTGCAGGGCCGCCCGCAGAAGGCCGGCGGGCCTCCCGTCGGACCAGGAGGCAGATGGTTCAGGCCGCAGTGTTGCGGGCAATTTCCGCAGCGCGCTGCTCGATCGCCATCAGCAGACGGGCCACGTTTTCCGAACTCTTGAGGTCGCCGATATCCAGGAGCAGGGCCGCAGCGCGGGCCATCGCCTCGATCTCGCGCGCGGCGTCCTCGGTAGACGGGGGAAGGGCTGGGTGCATGGATTCATCCTGCCTGAAGGACAGGCCAGACGCATTCTCCATCGCCCCTCCGGCAGGTCAACGGCCGGGCCGACGATTTACCGCGGTCTGTGCGGCAAATTTCACACCTTCCGCACCTTGCTGCGTAAAGTCTTCCCGTAAAGGGCTGCAAGAAGGGCGGGGGTGAGTCCGGCGCGAGAGAGGGCCGGGTCGCCAAGAAAAAAGCCCTGACTCTTGCGAATCAGGGCTTTCTGTTTGGTGCCGGAGAGATGAATCGAACACCCGACCTTCTCATTACGAAT
>JBEIPS010000002.1:0-81711 GCA_040376915.1 Hylemonella sp. | reverse complement strand
CGCCGCGCGCGATGTGCAGGCGGCCATCAACGCCGCGCGCACGCTGCTGCCCACGGGCATGCCCAGCAACCCGACCTACCGCAAGGTCAACCCGGCAGATTCGCCCATCATGATCCTGGCGCTCACGTCGGACCTGCTCACGCGCGGGCAGATGTACGACGCGGCCTCCACCGTCATGGCGCAAAAGCTCTCGCAGGTCGAGGGCGTGGGCCAGCCGCCTGCGATGGCCATGGCGACCGCAAGCATGAACAGAAGCTGTGGGATGCCTTCCGCAAGCCCATCGACGAAGCCTTCAACCGCAAGTCGGCCGACCGCGAAAAGGCCGTGACCGAGCTGAGCGCGCGCGACCGCGTGGTGCTCGATGCCTCCAAGGCCCTGGAAGCAGCCAACGCCACGGGCGACGCGCAGCAGATCCGTGCTGCCGTGCAGGCCCTGGAGGCCGCCCTGCGTGGCCAGGCCCAGGCTGCCGAGGCGGCCGCATCGGCACAAAAGAGCGAGCAAGGCGCTGCCGCATCGGTGGCGCAGGCCGACGAGGCTGCTCCTGCAACGGCGGGTGACGGCGAGGCTGCTGCGGCCGATGGCGAGACCGCTGCAGCCCCCGTGGCCCCCCCCAAGCCCGCCCGCCCCGTGGTGGCCGTGCGTGGCGACGACCGCCCGGGCATGAAGAAGGATGCGCCCGCGGCCCCTGGCCGGGGTGGTCGCCCTGGCGATCGCCGCGATGGCCCTGGTGGCCGTGGTGCCCCGCGTGGCGATGGCCGTCCGGGTGACCGCGGTGGAGACCGTGGCGGCCGCTTTGGTGACCGTGAGCGCCCAGCCTACGAAGACCGTGGTCCACGCCTGGGCGATACCGCCTTCCGCGCCCAGCGCGATGCCATGGAACATGCCCAGTTGGCCCTGAAGAAGCTGGCCGCGCAGGCCCACGGCGAAGCCCTCACGCAGCTGCTGTCGGCCTGGGAAAAGCGCGATGCCGCGCAGGTGCCGAGCGCCCAGGACCTGGGTGGCCGCGTGTCGCCCGCCGTGCGCACGTCCTGGACGCAAGCCCTCTCGGCCGCGCCCAAGGGTGATGCCGCCGAAGCGCTGCTGCGCCTGGAGATGGCGGCCGAGGTGCCTACCCCGGCCGAACACATTGCTGCGCGCCGTCTGCTGCAGCTGCAGCTGCTCACGCGCCGCAACGATCCCACACCCGAGCAGACCTGGGGCCAGGATGCGGCCAAGGTGCTGGCCAGCGGCAGCGATGCTGCGACCGCCCGCCGTCTGCAGAACGTGCTGAAGAACCTGCTGCGCAAGTAATCAAAATAGGAGAGTGCGGGGCCTCGGCCCCGTGCGGCTCTCTTGGCGCGCCTTTGCGTGCATGTCTTCGGGCATGGATGCGAGGCGCGTTTCTTTTTGGGGGGCCGTCCATGCCGTGCCATGTGGCATGCGCGTCGTTCAAGGCGATGCAAAACAAAAAAGCCGTTGCGGATGCAACGGCTTTTCATGTGTTTTGGTGCCCAGGAGAGGACTCGAACCTCCACGATGTTACTCGCTAGTACCTGAAACTAGTGCGTCTACCAATTCCGCCATCTGGGCATCTCAGGATAAGAACAGGATTGTATATCAAGAACATCGCTCACTCCGGCGGCCTGCTGGAAGAAATCGACGGGACCATCAGCGGACACCGTGATGGTCATGGTTTTGTGGTGCGTGACGACGGCGAGCCCGATATCTATCTGCCGCCCAACGAGATGCGTGCCGTCTTGCACAAGGACCGTGTCAAGGCGCGCATCGTGCGCTTCGACCGCAAGGGCCGTCCGGAGGGGCGCGTGGTCGAGATCATCGAGCGTGCCGCGCAGCCCATCATCGGCCGCCTGCTGCAGGAAAGCGGCGTCTGGCTCGTGGCCCCCGAAGACAAGCGTTATGGCCAGGACATTCTGATCCCCAAGAGCGCCACAGGGCAGGCCAAGGCCGGCCAGGTGGTGGTGGTCGAGCTGGTGGAGCCACCCGCGCTTTACGGCCAGCCCGTGGGGCGCATCAAGGAAGTGCTGGGCGAGGTCGACGACCCCGGCATGGAGATCGAGATCGCGGTGCGCAAGTACAGCGTGCCGCACGAATTTTCCGAGGCCTGCATCGCCCTGGCGCGTGGCCTGCCCGACAAGGTGCGACCGCAGGACCACAAGCACCGGGTCGACCTGACCGATGTGCCCCTGGTGACCATCGACGGCGAGGATGCGCGGGACTTCGATGACGCCGTCTACTGCGAGCCGGCGAGCCAGGGTCGTGGCAGGAATGCCCAACGCGGCTGGCGCCTGCTGGTGGCGATTGCTGATGTGAGCCACTATGTGGAGACCGGCTCGGCCATCGACATCGATGCCTATGACCGCGCCACCAGCGTCTACTTCCCGCGCCGCGTGATCCCCATGTTGCCGGAGAAACTCTCCAACGGCCTGTGCTCGCTCAACCCCGACGTGGACCGTCTGTGCATGGTCTGCGACATGTTCGTGAGCAGCGAGGGCGAAGTCTCGGCTTACCAGTTCTACCCGGCCGTGATGCACAGCCATGCGCGTTTCACCTACACCGAGGTGGCGGCCATCCTGGCCAACACGCGCGGGCCTGAGGCCGCCAAGCGCAAGGATCGCATCCAGGACCTGATGAACCTGCACGACGTCTACCGTGCCCTGCTGGCGGCGCGCGCCAAACGCGGTGCCGTGGACTTCGAGACCACCGAGACGCAGATCATCTGTGACGAAAGCGGGCGCATCGAGAAGATCGTGCCGCGCACGCGCAACGACGCGCACCGCCTGATCGAAGAGGCCATGCTGGCGGCCAACGTCTGCAGCGCCGACTTCATCGGCCAGAGCAAACACGCCGGCCTGTTCCGTGTGCACGAGGGCCCGACGCCCGAGAAAAACGAGCTGCTGCGCAACTACCTGAAGGCCACGGGCGTGGGCATGACAATCAGCGAGGATCCCACGCCGGCTGAGTTTCAGGCCATTGCCGTGGCCACCAAGGAGCGGCCTGACGCCCAGCAGATCCATGCCATGCTGCTACGCTCCATGCAGCAGGCCATCTACACGCCGCACAACAGCGGCCACTTCGGCCTGGCCTTCGAGGCCTACACCCACTTCACGAGCCCGATCCGGCGTTATCCGGACCTGCTGGTGCACCGGGTGATCAAGGCCATCCTCAACAAGACGCGCTACCACCTGCCGGCCCTGCCGACGCCGGGCGAGGCGCATGCCAAGCTCTCCAAGCGGATCGAGAAGAGCGAAGCCGCCAAGATGAAGATCTCCGGCGAGAAACCGAAAAAAGTCAGCGCGGAGTTGATGGCCTGGCAGGCCGCGGGCCTGCATTGCAGCGCCAACGAGCGCCGCGCCGACGAGGCCAGCCGCGACGTGGAGGCCTGGCTCAAATGCAAGTACATGCGCGAGCATCTGGGCGAGGAATTCGGCGGTGTGGTGACGGCGGCCACGAGCTTCGGCCTGTTTGTCACGCTCGACGCCATGTATGTGGAGGGGCTGATCCACATCACCGAACTCGGCGGCGAGTATTTCCGTTTTGACGAGGCGCGCCAGGAACTGCGCGGTGAGCGCACCGGCATCCGCTACGCCATCGGCACGCGGGTGCGGGTGCAGGTCAGCCGCGTGGACCTGGACGGCCGGCGCATCGACTTCCGTCTCGTGCGTGAAGGCGAAGAATTGACCAGCCGCGCCCTGCGCGACAAGGGCCTGGCGCACGACGACGAGGAAACCACAGGTGTGCCGCGCAAGGCCGGACACAAGCGAGCGGCGCGCAAGAGCAGCGATGCGCAGAAACGCGCCCTGCCTTCGCCCATCCAGGCCCTCAAGGCCTCGGTCAAGGCTGCGGCCAAGAAAGTGGTCGACAAGGCCAAGGGCAAGGGGCGCAAGACACGCCGCTGAGCCCTTGCATTAAATTTCGAAACGAGGAGACGAGATGAGTGAAACGAAGCGGGTGGCCATCGTCACCGGCGCAGGGACGGGTGTTGGCAAAGCGGCCGCGCTGGCCCTGCTCAAGGACGGCTGGCACGTGGCCCTGGCCGGGCGCCGCGCCGAACCGTTGCAGGCCGTGGCGCAGGAGAGTGGCGCCGGTGCACGCGCGTTGGCCGTTCCCACCGATGTGGCGCAAGCGGAGTCGGTGCGCGCCCTGTTTGAGACGACAGTGCAGACCTGGGGGCGCGTGGACCTGCTGTTCAACAACGCCGGTGTGAATGCGCCGGGCATCCCGCTCGAAGACCTGACGCTGGAACAGTGGAAAAACGTGGTGGACATCAACCTCACAGGCATGTTCTTGTGCATCCAGCAGGCCTTCCGTGTCATGAAGGCCCAGAGCCCGCGCGGCGGCCGCATCATCAACAACGGTTCGATCTCGGCCCATGCCCCGCGGCCCAACTCCATCGCCTACACGGCGACCAAACACGGGGTCATGGGCCTGACCAAGACCGCCTCGCTTGATGGCCGCAAGTACGACATTACCGTGGGCCAGATCGACATCGGCAACGCCGGCACCGAGATGGCGCAGCGCATGGCCAAGGGCGTGCCCCAGGCCAATGGCGAGATCGCGGTGGAGCCGCTGATGGATGTGGCCATCGTCGGCCAGTCCGTGCTCTACATGGCCAATCTGCCGCCCGAGGCCAATGTGCTCTTTCACACGGTGATGGCCAGCAAGATGCCCTTTGTCGGGCGAGGTTAGGTCATCCGGTTCAGCAGGAACAGCATGTAGCGCCGGGCCGTCTTGGCCGGGGCTTCCATCATGGGCAGATGACCGAGCCAGCGCAGGAGCTCGACCTCGGCCTGCGGCAGCAGGACGTGCAGTGCATCGGCACCGCTGGCATGGAAGACACGGTCCTGATCACCCCATAACGCGAGCAGCGGGACCTGCAGGCTCGTGATGCGATCGTGCAGCAGGTGCCGGTCGCGCAGTTGCTCCGCCCATATCCGTTGATTGGACCTTGCGCGTTCCAGTGCCTGGGCCTGCGCCGCCTGCAGGATGGGGTAAGGCAGGAAGGGGCGGCGCGCGAACACCAGGTCCATCATCTGCCGGAAGGCCTGCACATCGTGTGTGACCAGGGGCGCGCGGCCAGCCTCGATAGCCCGGTCCATGTCGCTGGGCAGCGGGCTGCGAATGCCATGCGGCGCGCCGATGAAGGCCACGCTGGCCACACGTTTCGGTTGCTCCAGGGCCAGCAGGGCCGCCAGTGTGCCGCCCATGGAGCTGCCGGCCAGGTGCACACGACGCAGCCCCAGGCTGTCGAGCAGGGCCCCGAGGCGCCGAGTCTGGGATGCGTAGTCGTAGGGTTCATCCTCGTGCCGTGAGCTGGCGCCAAAGCCCGGCAGGTCCGGGATGATGACGCGGTAGTGCGGCGTGAGCTGACGTGCGAAGTCCACCCAGTGGTCTTTTTCGCCGAAGAGGCCGTGCAGCAGCACGACGGTTTCGCCGTGGCCGCCTTCCAGATAGTGGATGCGATGTTTGCCCAGAGCCAGCTGGTGTTCCTGGAGGCCCGCATGTCTGCGGTTGAACTCGATCAGGTGGGGGTGCAGCAGCTTGGGCAGGCCGTACCAGGTAGCGGGGATGAGGCAGGCCAGTGCGGCCAGGATCAGGGTCAGAGGGTTCAAGCGTTGCTCCTTGTTCAAGTGACCGGTGGCTCCGGCCAAGCGGATGCAAGACTATTGCGAAGGGAAAAAAAAGACTTGTACGATTGGGCTATGCCTGCACAGAACAGCCTGACACTGGGCGCCGATCGTGCGCTCTACCTCGGTGAGTTGCCCGCCACGGGCTGGCACCGGCACGCCTCGCCGGTGTTCCTGCAGGGCCTGTCCGGACGTTTTGCCCTGCACCTGCTGGGGCGTGTCGAGACCTGTTGCAGTGCGCTCATCGATACCGGCATCGAGCATGTATTCGACGCATGCGGGGAGGCCGTGGCCCTGGTCTATCTGGAGCCTGATGCCCCGGAGGTGCGTGGCCTGCGTGCCTTGTTCGGTCAGCATGGCGGTGTCATCCTCGACCCGGCCCGGCCCGTGCTGACACGCAGCGCCAGCCAGACCCGGTTGCAGGCCTTTGATCTGCCGGCCTTGCTGGCACTCGATCTGCCGGTGTGTGCGCCGCTGGATGCCCGGGTGGCCCACAGCCTGCGCTTGATGCGCCGGGGTGGCGAGGGACCGCTGGGGCGGACGGATGTGGCGACGGCCGTGCACTTGTCGTCCTCGCGTTTCAACCATCTCTTCAGCGCCGAGATCGGGGTGAGCTTTCGGCAGTACCGCGTCTGGTCCCAGGTGCGTGCCGCCATGTCGGCCATGGCCGCGGGCCCGCGGCTGACCGACGCGGCGTTGAGCGGCGCCTTTGTCGACTCCTCGCATTTCAGCCGCATGTTCCGCCAGACTTTCGGCATGACGCCGTCCAGCGTGCTCAAGCCCTTGCGCGAGGTGCGGCAGGTCTAGGCGTGTTGCGCGAGGGCGCCGGCGGTCAGGGGCTGCTCGGGTGGCCAGTGGTCCGCCGCCCAGCCGTGTTGCCATACGGCCGCACAGGCCGCTTCGTAAGTTTCAAGTCCGGCAGCGAGACCAGCGCCGATCAGACCTGCCAGAACATCCCCCGTGCCGGCACTTGCGAGCCGGGCATTGCCGGTTGGATTGAGCGTGGGCAGCTGTCCGGGCGCAGCGATCACCGTGCCTGAGCCCTTGAGGACTACGCAGACGCCGTAGCGTGCCACCAGCTGTGCAGCGGCGCCCAGCCGATCCCGCTGGATGTCGGCCGTGTTGCTGCCCAGCAGGCGCGCGGCCTCCAGGGGGTGTGGGGTCAGCACGGTTTGACGGTTACGGGCACCACGGGCATACAGCAGGGCTTGCAACTGCGTGTCACCGGCGATGGCGTTGAGCGCGTCGGCGTCGAGCACCAGCTGCGCTGCGGACGACAGCAGGCGTGGCAGCTGGGCGCGTATCGTCTCGCCGCCCCCGCAACCGGCCACCACACACAGCGCGGTCGGGTCCAGCAGGGCGGGCGCGCGGAACATGAGTTCGGCGTGTGTCGTATCCAGAGCAGGGCTGCTGTCATCGAGCAGGCCGACATAGACCCGGCCGGCGCCGTGGTGCAGGGCCGCCCGGGCTGCCAGCAGGGCGGCACCAGCCATGCCGGGTGCGCCGCCGATCACGGCCACATCACCATAGCTGCCCTTGTGGCTGGCGTGCGGCCGGGTCTGCGGCGCGGGTGCGGCATTGAGCCGGGCTTGGGGAGGTGTGGTGGAGGTATCGATCGCCAGGGTGTCGAACCAGATCTCGCCGCAGTGGTCGCGTCCCTGGGCGGTGTAGAGGCCAGGCTTGAGCGTGAGCAGGCTCAGGGTGTGGCTGGCCTGGACGCAGAGGCCGGGCGTGGCGCCGGTGTCCGCGTTCAGGCCCGAGGGCAGATCCACAGCGAGCACGGGCACGTCCAGAGTGTTCAGGCGCGTGATCCATTGCGCCAGACGTCCTTCGGGCGCCCGTGTAGCGCCGATGCCGAGCAGGGCGTCGATGGCGGCATCACAGCTCGCCGGTGGTTCAGCCACGAATTGCACGCCGGCGGCTACGGCACGTGCATAGGAGGCGCGGGCGTCGGCTGGAGTGGTTTCGGCTGTGCCCAGCCAGGTCACCAGCGGGGTTTTGCCCCACTGCTGCAGGTGCAGGGCGGCTTCGAGGCCGTCACCGCCGTTGTTGCCGGGTCCGCAGGCGATCCACCAGGTCTGCGCATGGGGTGCCAGGGCCAGGGCCAGTCGGGCCGTGGCTAGGCCGGCGCGTTGCATCAGGGTATGCGGGGGGAGACCGGCTGCGGCCCCCGTTTCAAGTGCGCGGGTGCTGGCGGCAGTGTGCAGCGCATGCGCGGGGCCAGGAACGACGCGCAGCATGGGCCGGCTCTGCCTTCAGAACTCGTAGGCGTGGCCTTCAAAGGCCAGTCGTACTTCAGGGCCGCCGGCAGGGATGGGGTTGTCGGCCAGCGCCTGTTTGTAGGCGAGCTCGACGGCGTCGTCGCTGCGTGTGGGTTCGTGGTGGGTGCAGTAGAGCACCTTGGCGCCGGCACGCACCGCGTAGTCGATGCTGGAGGCATAGGTGCCGTGGCCCCAGCCCACCTTGGACGGGTATTCCTGCGCAGTGTAGGAGGTATCGGCGATCAGCACGTCCACGCCCTGCATGCCCTTGAGGATGGAGGCCTGTTTCTCGTCAACGAAACCCTGGTACTCGGCGTACTCCGCATCCCCGGGCTGGTAGATGTTGTAGGGAGGCTCGTGGTCGCCGGTGAAGAAGACGGACTTGCCGTTGGCCTCGATGCGGTAGCCGAAGTTGATCACCGGATGGTTGAGCAGGTAGGGCGTGACGGTGGCACTGCCAACTTGCACACTCTGCTCGGGCATCAGCGTCACGTACTCGATGGTGCCCTTCATCTCGGCCTCGCGTACCGGGAAGTAGCTGTATTGCAGCTGCACCGACATGACCTGTTCCACGCCCTGGCCCGAGACCGGGTCGTAAGCGCCGTGCAGGCGCAGCACATTGCCGGGGATGAAGTTGGGCACGAAAAAGGGCAGGCCCTGGATGTGGTCCCAGTGCGAGTGGCTGATCAGCACATTGGCCTGGACCGGCAGCTCGGCCAGCAGGGTCTGCGAGAGCGGGAAGATGCCGGTGCCAGCGTCCAGGATGATGAGCTCGTTGTTGTCGGTGCGCACCTCGATGCAGGTGGTGTTGCCGCCGTAGCGCACCGTGTGCGGCCCCGGCGATGCGATCGAACCACGGACGCCCCAGAACTTGACTTTCATGTTTCGAGCTTGGAAAAAATCTGGGCCTCTTCGAAGAGCGCCTGCAGATCGCCGAGCCCGGCGATCACGTGGTCGAGGTTGCCACCGAAGCGGCGGGTCATGGCCGGGGTGAGCGGCTCCACAAAATGGTTGCCGCCAAAGCCGAACTGCAGCTTCTTGGCGATCTGGTTGGCTGCGAAGACGCAGGCGATCATGGGGGTGTCCTTGACCTCGGGACCGTGCATGTTCTGGATGGTTTCAACCAGCTTGGGTGCGAAGCGCCATTTCTCGACCAGCATGCCGCCGACCACGGTGTGGTCCACGCCCAGGGTCAGTCGCAGGGCTTCGTGCAGAGAGCTGCCATTCTTTTTGCTGCTCTCCAGCGCCAGCTTGAACTCTTCGGGCATGAACTGGGCGAACACCACCTTGCCGAAGTCGTGCAGCAGGCCGGCGATGAAGCAGTCCATGGGATCGGTGTCGTCCATCTTGGTGCCGAGCTCGCGCGCGATGCTGGCCGTGGCCAGCGAGTGCAGCAGGTACTGCTGCACGTCGAAACCGGCCGCATTGCTCCGCGGCAGCATGCCGATGGCGGCGATGCTCAGGGCCAGGTTTTTGATGGTGTTGAAGCCCAGAAAGACGACGGCGTGGTTGACCGATGCAATCTGCTTGGGCAGGCTGTAGTAGGCCGAGTTCACGACCTTGAGGATCTTGACCGTGACCACCGGGTCCTTGTCGATCACCTGCACCAGGTCCTTGGGCGTGCAGTTGACGTCGCGCGTCAGGTCCAGGATGGCCTGCACGCTTTTCGGGAAAGCTGGCATGCCGTCAACGGCGGCAGCCAGTTTTTGCGACAGTTCAGGACTCATGGTTGCATTGTGGTCGGCAGAGCCTCAACTGTACACATTCCCCGCTCAGCTTTGCAGACGCGAGATGCTGAAGCCCGCGAGGTCGGTTTCGGGTGTGCGCCCGCCTATCAGGTCGGCCAGGGAGCGTGCCGCGCCGCAGCCCAGGGTCCAGCCGCTGGAGCCGTGGCCGCAGTTGAGCCACAGGCCCGGGATGCCGCTGGCCCCCAGCAGGGGCGGGCCGTCGGGCAGCATGGCGCGCGCGCCCTTCCAGGTCTGCACACCGCTGGAGAGCAGGCCTGCGCCGGGGAACCAGTCCTGCAGCACCTTGTAAAGGGTGTGCAGGGCCGCCTTGCTCTGGCGCTCGGCACGTCCGCCGAGTTCGGCGCCGCCGCCTACGCGCACCCGGTTGCCCAGGCGCGTGATGGCGATCTTGTAGCGCTCGTCCATCACGGCGCTGCGCGGCGCGTTGAGCGGTTCGCGCACCGTGGCGCTGACCGAATAGCCGTAGACCGAGGCCAGGGGCAGCTTGAGCCCAAGCCCACGCAGCAGGCGTGCCGAGTCCACGCCGGCGCAGAGCACGGCAGCGTCAAAGCGCCGGGGCAGGCCTTCGCCCACGACATGCACGTCCATACCCGTGCCGGGTGTCAGGCGCTCGACTTCGGTGCTGAAGGCGAACTGCACACCGCGTGCCAGGGCTGCGTTCTTGAGCAACAGGACAAACTGGCGGCAGTTGCCGGCCTCGTCCTCGGGCAGGTGGATGGCGCCGTGGAAGGCGGTATCGGGGTTGAGGGCAGGTTCGATGGTGCGCGCTTCTTCGGCACTGAGTTCGCGGTGGGCGATGCCCTGGTCCTTGAGCAACTGCAGGCCGGCGCGCAGCTGGGCCTGCTCGCGTTCGGAACGCAACAGCACCAGCAGTCCCTGGCTGCGGTCGAATTCGAGCTCCAGTTCGTCGCTGATTTCATGCAGACGCGAACGGCTGTAGCTGGCCAGGCCCTGCAGGGCCTGGCGATTGCGCAGCGAGGTGTCGGCCGAACAGGCGCGCCAGCTTTTCCACATCCAGGCCAGGTCGCTGCTGCCCAGGGGCAGGGAGTGACGCACCGGGGTGTGGCGCGCAAACAGGTGACGCAGGATGCGCAGGGACATGCCGGGCGTGGCCCAGGGGCTGCTGTAGCCAGGGGCGATGAGGCCGCTGTTGGCGAAGCTGCCCTCTTCGGCGGCGGCGATGCGGCGCTCGAAGACCGTGACTTCGTGGCCGTCGCGGGCGAGTTCCCAGGCGGTGGTGACGCCGATGATGCCGGCGCCGATGACTGCAATTTTCATGAATAAGGGGGAGGGTGCCCGCGGACCAGACTTGCTCGCGGAATCGGTGATTATGGTTGTGATGGACGCAGCAGGTGTTCGATCTGCTGTGCAATGTTGAGGACGGCATCATCGCGCATGGCACCGTGCCAGACCATGAGGCCGACCGGCAGTTCGTCCGGCAGGTGACAGGGCAGGCTCAGGGCACAGCCGTCGAGTACGTTGACCACACCGGGGTTGCGCAGCAGCAGGCCGTTGAGACGAAAGAAGGCTTCGTCACGCTCGGTGCCCGGCAGCACTTCGGCCAGCGGGGGCGCCACGACGGGGACGGTGGGCGAGAGCACGGCGTCCACGCGGTCCAAAGCAGCTTCGACGCGCGCGATCCAGTCGCGCCGGGCCTGAATCAGGTCGAGGTAGTCGGCTGCGCTGATGGCTGCGCCACGCTGGATGCGTGTCAGCACGCGCGGGTCGTACTGCGCACTGTGGTCGGCCAGCAGCCGGCGGTGCCAGGCGTAGCTTTCGGCGGCGGAGAAACCGCCATTGGCCTGCAGGCCTGGGAGTTCGTTCAACGCGGGCAAGGACAGTTCGGTGATGCGGGCGCCGTTGGCGCGCAGGGTTTGCACGGTGCGCTCGAAGGCGAGGGCGACCGTGGTGTCGATACCGTCGAACATGAGCTGCGGCACCACGGCCAACTGGTAGTGCGACAACGGTGCCTCGCTGCGCACCACACGCCGCGCGGCCAGCACTTCGTGCACCAGGATGGCGTCGCGCACCGAGCGGGTCATGGCGCAGGCCGTGTCCAGCGTGGAAGACAGGGGTAGCGTGCCGTCCAGCGGCACGAGGCGCTGGGTGCTCTTGAAGCCCACAATGCCTTGCAGGGCAGCCGGGATGCGGATGGAGCCCCCTGTGTCCGAACCCAGGCCGACAAAGGCTGCCCCCGTGGCCACGGAAACCGCGGCACCGCTGGAGGAGCCGCCGGGCACGCGCGGAACATCGGTGGCTGTTGCATTGGCCGGGGTGCCGTAGTGCGGATTGATGCCGACGCCGGAGTAGGCGAACTCGCTCATATTGGTTCGGCCCAGGATCACCCCGCCGGCTGCGCGCAGCCGGGCGACAGCCGTTGCGTCCTGCGCTGCTGGGCGTGCATCTGCCAGCACGGCGGAACCCGCGCGGCTGGCCTGGCCGGCCACATCAAACAGGTCCTTGACCGAGATGGCGAGGCCAGCCAGGGGCAGGGCCGGGTCGGCTGCTGCAGCCTGGGTACGGGCGCCTTCGGGGTCGGTCTGGAGGTAGGCGTGCTGACAGGCCGGTGCGGCGGTTGAGGCGAGCGCGTGCTCGATTTCGTCCCGGGCCCGGGTCTGGCCGGCACGCAGGCGCTGGCGGGTGGCGTGCAGGTCAGTCAGGGGCGTCATCAGGTGTGGGCTGTGTTATACTCTTCGGGCTTTGCTGGACGTGCTGACGCATTTCGTGTTGGCGGCCTGCAAAGTCAATCGCAAACCGGTCCATCCAGGTGTTGCTGCCGAAACAATCGGTTGCAAATCGGACCGGATTTTAGACCCAACCTTCGGAGTTATTCATATGTCCGTGACCATGCGTCAAATGCTGGAAGCCGGTGTCCATTTCGGTCACCAGACCCGCTTCTGGAACCCCAAGATGGCCCCCTTCATCTTCGGCCATCGCAACAAGATCCACATCATCAACCTGGAAAAATCGCTGCCGATGTTCCAGGACGCAGCCAAGTTTGCCAAGCAGCTGGCTGCCAAGCGCGGCACCATCCTGATGGTGGGTACCAAGCGCACCGCCCGTGAGACCGTGGCTGCTGAAGCCCAGCGCGCCGGCGTGCCCTGCGTCGACCAGCGCTGGCTGGGCGGCATGCTGACCAACTTCAAGACCGTCAAGACCTCGATCAAGCGTCTGAAGGACATGAAGGCCCAGCAGGAAACCGGCCTGGACGCCATGAGCAAGAAGGAACAGCTGATGTTCGCCCGTGAACTCGAGAAGCTGGAAAAAGACATCGGCGGCATCCAGGACATGAACACCCTGCCGGACGCCATCTTCGTGATCGACGTCGGTTACCACAAGATCGCCATTGCCGAAGCCAAGAAGCTGGGCATTCCGCTGATCGGTGTGGTCGACTCCAACCACTCGCCCGAAGGCATCGACTACGTGATTCCGGGCAACGACGACTCGTCCAAGGCCGTGACCCTGTACGCCCGCGGCATCGCCGACGCCATTCTGGAAGGCCGTGCCAACGCCGTGGATGACGTGGTCAAGGCTGTTGCGTCCGAGAGCGGCGACGAGTTCGTGGAAGTGAACGAAGCTTCCGCCTGATCCGGTCCCGACCCGAAGAAAGGGGCGCTGTGCCCCTTTTTTTTAGCCCCAATCTGAATTTGAATTGAAGACGGAGTAAGAAGATGGCTGCAATTACCGCAAGCATGGTTGCCGAACTGCGCGGCAAGACCGACGCCCCGATGATGGAATGCAAGAAGGCCCTGACCGAAGCCGAAGGCGACATGGCCAAGGCTGAAGAGCTGTTGCGCGTCAAGCTGGGCACCAAGGCCGGCAAGGCCGCCTCGCGCGTGACCGCCGAAGGCGTGGTCGCCAGCTCGATCAACGGCACGACCGGTGCCCTGATCGAAGTGAACTGCGAAACCGACTTCGTGACCAAGAACGACAGCTTCCTGGCCCTGGCCAAGGCTGCTGCCGAGCTGATCGCCAAGCACAAGCCGGCCGACGTGGCCGCCCTGGGCGCGCTGCCCTACAGCCAGGACGGCTTCGGCCCCACCCTGGAAGACGTGCGCAAGGGTCTGATCGGCAAGATCGGCGAGAACATGAGCTTCCGCCGCTTCAAGCACTTCTCCTCGGGCGCCAAGCTGGCCGCCTACCTGCACGGCACGCGCATCGGCGTGGTCGTCGAGTTCGACGGTGAAGAAGCCGCCGCCAAGGACGTGGCCATGCATGTGGCCGCCATGAAGCCGGTCTCGCTGACCAGCGCCGACGTGCCGGCCGAACTGATCGAGCGCGAGCGTTCGGTTGCCACCGCCAAGGCCGCCGAATCCGGCAAGCCGGCCGACATCGCCACCAAGATGATCGAAGGCTCGGTGCAGAAGTACCTCAAGGAAGTGTCGCTGTTCAACCAGCCCTTCGTAAAGAACGACAAGCAGACCGTCGAGCAGATGCTCAAGGCCGCCGGCACCACCGTCAAGGCTTTCACCCTGTACGTGGTCGGCGAAGGCATCGAGAAGAAGGTTGACGACTTCGCTGCCGAAGTGGCTGCCCAGGTGGCCGCTGCCAAGCAGGCGGCTTGATGGCCCACTGGCCGAGCGATGGCTCGGCCAGCGAAATCCTGTAAATTCCGTCTGTCCGGATCGCGTATCACCCCCACCTGCAAGGAGCCCTTCATGTCCGACCCCAAGCCAGCCCACAAGCGCATCTTGCTTAAGCTGTCCGGGGAGGCCCTGATGGGCGATGATGCCTTCGGCATCAACCATGCGACCATCCAGCGTATGGTGCAGGAGGTGGCCGAGGTCACCCGCCTGGGCGTGGAGGTGGCGGTCGTCATCGGCGGCGGCAACATCTTCCGCGGTGTGGCCGGCGGCTCGGTTGGCATGGACCGGGCCACCGCCGACTACATGGGCATGCTGGCCACCGTGATGAACGCGCTGGCCCTGGCCGACACCATGAACAAGGCCGGCCTGACCGCCCGCGTGATGTCGGCCATCGCCATCGAACAGGTGGTCGAGCCCTATGTGCGTCCCAAGGCCCTGCAGTACCTCGAAGAGGGCAAGGTTGTGGTCTTTGCGGCCGGCACGGGCAACCCCTTCTTCACCACCGACACGGCCGCTGCGCTGCGCGGCGCCGAGATCGGGGCCGAGATCGTGCTCAAGGCCACCAAGGTGGACGGCGTCTACAGCGCCGATCCGAACAAGGACAAGACGGCAACCCGTTACAGCAAGATTTCCTTCGACGAAGCAATCTCGAAGAATCTCGGCATCATGGACGCCACGGCTTTTGCGCTGTGCCGCGACCAGAAACTGCCGATCAAGGTGTTTTCCATTTTCAAGCACGGCGCGCTCAAGCGCGTCGTGATGGGTGAGGACGAGGGCACGCTGGTCTACGCCTGAGCGCAGCCGCTGATGCCGCAGAGGAGCTAAGCATGACGATTGCAGACATCAAGAAAAACATGGAAACCAAGATGGACCAGTCCATCGAGGCCCTGAAGAACCATCTGTCCAAGATCCGCACCGGTCGCGCGAATCCGTCGCTGCTGGACTCCGTGCAGGTCGAGTACTACGGCTCCATGGTTCCGCTGAGCCAGGTGGCCAACGTGAACCTGCTAGATGCCCGCACCATCAGCGTGCAACCCTGGGAAAAGGGCATGGGCGCCAAGATCGAGAAGGCCATCCGCGAGAGCGAGCTGGGCCTGAACCCGGCCTCCATGGGCGACCTGATCCGCGTGCCCATGCCGCCCATGAGTGAAGAGCGCCGCAAGGAAATGACCAAGCTGGTACGCACCGAGGGCGAGAACGCCAAGATCGCCGTGCGCAACCTGCGCCGCGATGCCAACGAGGCGGTCAAGAAGCTGGTCAAGGACAAGACTGCTTCCGAGGATGAGCAGAAGCGTTCCGAAGCCGACATCCAGAAGTTGACCGACAAGCATGTCGCGACCATCGACCAGCTGGTGGCCGGCAAGGAACAGGAAGTGATGGCGGTCTGACCGCCATCGTTCCCACCGCCATGACGGCACCCGGCGGTACACCGCAGCACATCGCCATCGTCATGGATGGCAACGGCCGCTGGGCCACCAAGCGTTTTCTGCCGCGTCTGGCCGGCCACCGCCAGGGCCTGGAGAGCATGCGCCGTTGCATCCGGGCCAGCCTGGACCGAGGCGTGGCGGTGCTCACGGTTTTTGCTTTCTCCTCCGAGAACTGGAACCGGCCGGCCGATGAGGTCTCGGGCCTCATGGAGCTGCTGGCCACAGCCCTGGCCAAGGAAGTGCCACAGCTGCTCAAGGACGGCGTGCAACTGCGTTTCGTCGGCGAGCGTGCCGGCCTGTCGGACAAGGTGCGCACGGGGCTGGACCAGGCCGAGCGCGCGACGGCGGCGAACAGCCGGATGGTGCTCAACGTGTGCTTCAACTATGGCGGGCGCTGGGATATCGCCCAGGCAGCGGCCCGGCTGGCCGCGCAGGGGCAGCCCATCACCGAGATGGCCCTGCACCAGGCCATGGCCATGGCCCATGTTCCCGATCCGGACCTCATCATCCGCACTGGCGGCGAACTGCGTCTGAGCAATTTCCTGCTCTGGCAGGCCGCCTATGCCGAACTCTATTTCAGCGACAAGCTCTGGCCCGATTTTGACGAGGCCGAGCTCGATCGCGCCATTGCCGAATACGCCGGTCGCGAGCGTCGTTATGGCCAGACGTCCGCCCAGCTCGTTTCGGATCCCGGCCAGAAGGTCGCCTGAGGACTTTCCATGCTCAAGCAGCGCATCATCACCGCCATCGTCCTGCTGCTGATCCTGCTGCCGGCGCTGTTTCATACGGATCCGTTGTACTGGCGCCTGGTGACCCTGGTGTTGACCGCGGCGGCTGCCTGGGAGTGGGGGCGGCTCAATGGTCTGGGCCAGCTGGGCGCATGGGGCGGCGCCTTTGCCTGTTTCGTGGCCTGCGTCATGGCCTGGGACCTGGGCCTGCTGTCGGCGCAGCATCCGCTGTTGTGGACGATGGCCGGTGGTGCCTGGGTGCTCGTAGGTGCCGCGTTGATCAAGGCCGGGGTAGCCCGCTGGGGACTCTGGCCCCGGGCCTTGCGCCTGCCTGCTGGCCTGCTGGCGTTATGGCTGACCTGGTTGGCCATGGTGCAGGCGCGTGATGTGGGCATCGCCTTCCTGCTGTCCATCCTGGTGCTGGTCTGGATGGCAGATGTCGCCGCCTATTTTGCCGGCAAGGCCTGGGGCGGCCGTTTCAGCAAGGTCAGGCTGGCGCCGACCATCAGCCCGGGCAAGAGCTGGGAGGGGGTCTGGGGCGGCATGCTGGGCGTGGTGCTGCTGGCGCTGCTCTGGCTGGCGCTGGAGCGTGCGGGGGTGCTGCCGGGCCCCAGCCTCTATGGGCATCTGCAGTCGCACGGCGGCTGGGGCCTGCTGTTGCTGGCCGTGTTGTTCCTGGCGGCCATGAGCGTGGTGGGAGACCTGGTGGAGTCCCTGGTCAAACGCAGTGCCGGCGTGAAGGACAGCAGCCGCCTGCTGCCGGGCCACGGCGGTGTGCTCGACCGGGTCGATGCCCTGCTGCCTACGCTGCCCCTGGCCATGATGTTCTATTCCGTGCTGTATTGATGAAACAGCGCATCGCGATACTCGGCTCCACCGGCTCCATCGGCACAAGCACGCTGGACGTGCTGGCGCGCCATCCGGACCGCTTTGAAGTTTTTGCCCTGACCGCGGCCACGCAGGTGGATCTGCTCTTGCAGCAATGCCTGCAGTTCCAGCCGTCATATGCCGTCATGGCCAGTGCCAGCCATGCGACGCAGCTGTCCGAGCGCTTGACGGCTGCCGGCGCCAGGACCCAGGTGCTGGGCGGCGCAGCAGCGATCGTCGAGGTGGCGGCGCACGAAGAAGTGGACGCCGTGATGGCGGCCATCGTCGGTGCCGCCGGCCTGGCGCCCTGCCTGGCGGCAGCGCGTGCGGGCAAGCGCCTGCTGCTGGCCAACAAGGAGGCCCTGGTGGTGGGCGGTGAGTTTTTCATGCAGACTGTGCGCACGGGCGGTGCCACCTTGCTGCCCATCGACAGCGAGCATTCAGCCATCTTCCAGTCCCTGCCCGAAGATGCCG
This sequence comes from Hylemonella sp., assembly GCA_040376915.1. Taxonomy (GTDB): domain Bacteria; phylum Pseudomonadota; class Gammaproteobacteria; order Burkholderiales; family Burkholderiaceae_C; genus Hylemonella. Next base: position 63,996 of record JBEIPS010000002.1, on the reverse strand, counting down.
CCACCTGGGGCCATCGTGTCGACAAGATCATCCTGACCGCGTCCGGCGGGCCGTTTCGCACGCGTGATCCGCGGACCCTGCGCGAGGTCACACCCGAGCAGGCCTGCGCCCACCCGAACTGGGTGATGGGGCGCAAGATCTCGGTGGACTCGGCCACCATGATGAACAAGGCACTCGAGGTGATCGAGGCGCGTTACCTCTTCGGCCTGCCGCCCGAGCGGCTGGAGGTGGTGATCCATCCGCAAAGCGTGATCCATTCCATGGTGCAGTACAGCGACCACTCGGTGGTGGCCCAGCTGGGCACGCCCGACATGCGTGTGCCCATCGCCTATGGCCTGTCCTGGCCCGAGCGCATGGCCTCGGGCGCCGCGGCGCTGGACTTCCACAAGCTGGCCGCCATGACCTTCGAGCCCATGGATGGGCCCGGCCATGGACAACGCTTTCCGGGCATCGGCCTGGCCTGGGAGGCCTTGCGCGGCCCGGCGGGCACCACGGCGGTGCTCAATGCGGCCAACGAAGTGGCAGTGGCCGCCTTCCTCGAGCGGCGCATCCGCTTTGACCAGATCCATGCGGTCAACCTGGGCACGCTTGAGGCCGTTGTGCCGGCAGCGCCGCATGCGCTGGATGACCTGCTGGCATTGGACGCGCAATCGCGCGCGGCGGCGCAGCTGTGCGTGCGCGGGCTGAGTGCCTGAATTTCCAGGAATCAATATGCTGACCGTCATCGCTTTCATCGTGGCCCTGGGCCTGCTGATCGCCATCCATGAATACGGACACTACCGCATGGCCGTGGCCTGCGGCGTCAAGGTGCTGCGCTTTTCCGTCGGCTTTGGCCACACCCTGCTGCGCTGGCAGCCCAAGGGCTCGCCGACCGAGTTCGTGCTGGGGGCCTTCCCGTTGGGGGGGTATGTACGCATGCTGGATGAGCGCGAGGCGCCGGTGGATGCGGCCGAGCGGCACCTGGCGTTCAACACCCAGCCCCTGCGTTCACGTGCGCTCATCGTCGCGGCCGGCCCGCTGGCCAATCTGCTGCTGGCCGTGTTGCTCTATGCCGTGGTCAACTGGAGCGGTGTGCAGATGGCCGCACCTGTGCTGGGGCGCCCGGCGGCCGAATCCGTCGCCGAGCGCGCCGGGCTGGTCGGGGGTGAACGGGTCGAGCGTGCCGGTTTCGAAGGTAGCGAGCTCCAGGCCATGAGCTCTTTCGAGGATGTGCGGTGGTTGCTTACGCGGGGAGCCCTGGAGGGGCGCGATGTGCGCCTGGCCCTGGCCGATGCACGTGGGCGTGCAAGCGAGGTGCTGCTGCCCCTGTCGGCCATGCAGGCACGCGATGCCGATGCCCGTCTGTTCGAGCAGATCGGCATCGTCGCGCCGATGAGCCGCCCCGAGATCGGTGAGATCACGTCGGGCAGCCCTGCGGAGCGTGCGGGCTTGCGTCCCGGCGACCTGGTGTTGAGTCTGGGCGACACCGCCGTGGTGGACGGCCGCCAGCTGCGCGAACTGATACGCGCCTCGGTGCGGGAGGGCAAGGCACTGACGAAGAGCTGGCGCATCGAGCGCCAGGGAGCCGTCATCCAGCTGGATGTGACGCCCGAGTTGCAGGAGCAGGGCGGGCTGCTCGTCGGCCGTATCGGCGCCTACGTGGGCGTGCCGCCAGAGATGGTGACCGTGCAGTTCGGAGTGGTCGATGGGGTCTGGCAGGGCATGGCGAAGACCTGGGAGGTTTCCGTGCTGACGCTGCGCACCCTGGGTCGCATGGTGATCGGCGAGGCCTCGCTGAAGAATCTCAGTGGTCCGCTGACCATTGCCGACTACGCCGGCCGATCGGCCAGCCTGGGTTTCACGTCCTATCTTGTCTTCCTGGCCCTGATCAGCGTGAGCCTGGGTGTGCTCAACCTGCTCCCGCTGCCGGTGCTCGATGGCGGACACCTGATGTATTATCTTTGGGAAGGTGTCACAGGCCGGCCCGTGTCGGAGGCCTGGCTGGAGCGCCTGCAGCGTGCCGGCGTCGCCGTGCTGGCGCTCATGATGTCGATCGCGCTGTTCAATGACCTGGCCCGTCTTCTGGGCTGAGCCACCTGCCTAGGCGGTGTGACTAGCCACATTTCAATTTGACCGATGCAATTCAAACGATTTAGCCTGCGCGCCGCTTCCCTGCTGGCCGCACTGTTGCTGGCCCTGCCCATGGCCTGGGCCGCCGAACCTTTCAAGATCCGTGACATCCAGGTCGAGGGCTTGCAGCGCGTCGAGCCGGGCACCGTTTTCGCATCCATGCCGCTGCGCGTGGGTGACACCTACAACGACGAGAAGGGCGCGGCCTCGATCCGGTCCCTGTTCGCCCTGGGCCTGTTCACCGATGTGCGGCTGGAGATCAAGGGCGATGTGCTGGTGGTGGCGGTCGAGGAGCGGCCCAGCGTGGCCAGCGTGGAGTTCATCGGGACCCGCGAATTCGACAAGGATGTGCTGACCAAGGCGCTGAAAGACATCGGTCTGGCCGAGGGACGGCCCTTCGACAAGGCCATGCTGGACCGCGCCGAGCAGGAGCTCAAGCGTCAGTACATCAACAAGAGCCTCTATGCGGCCGAGGTGGTGACCACGGTGACACCGATCGAGCGCAATCGCGTGAGCCTGGCCTTTTCCGTCAACGAAGGCGAGCCCGCCAAGATCAGCGAGATCCGCATCGTCGGCAACAAGGCGTTTTCCGAGTCCGCCCTGCGCAACCTGTTCGACCTGGACACCGGCAACTGGATGAGCTGGTACACCAAGTCCAACCGCTATTCACGGGCCAAGCTCAACGCGGATACCGAGACGCTGCGTTCCTACTACCTGGCGCGCGGGTACCTGGAATTCCAGGTCGATTCGACGCAGGTGGCCATCGCTCCGAACAAGCAGGACATGTCCATCACCCTGAACATCACCGAAGGTGAGCGTTTCGTGGTGGCGGGCGTGCGCCTGGCCGGCAACTACCTGGGGCGCGAGGACGAGTTCAAGGCCATGGTCACGATCCGTCCCGGCGAGGCCTACAACGCCGACCGGGTGGCCGAGACCACCAAGGCCTTTACCGAGCATTTTGGCCGCTTCGGTTATGCCTTTGCCCGCGTCCAGTCCGTGCCCGACATCGATCGCCGAACCAACCGGGTGACGCTGGTGCTGCAGGCCGAGCCCTCGCGTCGCGCCTACGTGCGTCGTATCAACGTGATTGGCAACAACCGTACGCGTGACGAAGTGATACGCCGCGAATTCCGTCAGTACGAGTCGTCCTGGTACGACAGCGACAAGATCAAGCTCTCGCGCAACCGGGTCGACCGTCTCGGTTTTTTTGGCGAGGTGACCATGGAGACCACTGAGGTGCCGGGCACGCCCGACCAGGTGGACCTGACCGTCAAGGTGGTCGAACGGGCAACCGGCAGCGTGACCCTGGGCGCGGGCTTTTCCAGCAACGAAGGCCTGGGGCTGACCTTCGGCATCAGCCAGCAGAATGCTTTCGGCACGGGCCACTCGTTGGGCCTGCAGGTCAACACCAGCCGGATCAACCGCGTCATCGTGGTCAACACGACCGACCCCTATTTCACGCAGGACGGGGTTTCGCGCACCATCGACGTGTACCAGCGGGTCTCACGTCCTTATTACTACGAAGACACCTATGCGCTGGAGACCGTGGGCAGCAGCATACGATTCGGCATCCCGTTCACTGAACGCGACACGGTCTATCTGGGTGCCGGTGTCGAACGCACCACGATCCTGCCGGGCACCTACCTGCCGGCGGCCTACCAGAGTTATGCCGACCAGTTCGGCTACGCCAGCACGGCCGTGCCGCTGACCCTGGGCTGGGGTCGGGACAACCGCGACAGCGCCCTGATACCGAGCAGCGGCAACCTGCAGCGCGCGACGGCCGAGTGGAGCACTTTTGGCGAGGTGCGTTACATTCGCGGCACCTACGCCTACCAGCACTACGTGCCGCTGACCAAGCAGTACACCTTTGCTTTCAACACCGACCTGGCCCTGGGTCAGGGCCTGGATGGCCGACCCTACCCCCTGTTCAAGAACTTCTATGGCGGCGGCCTGGGCTCGGTGCGGGGCTTCGAGGCCGGCAGCCTGGGGCCGCGCGACGCGTCCACGGGCCTGACCTACGGGGGGCCGAAGAAGATCAATTTCAACTTCGAACTGCAGGCACCCTTCCCGGGGGCGGGCAACGACCGCACCCTGCGCCTGTACAGCTTTGTCGATACCGGCAACGTCTACGGTCCGGACGATCCCATCGACCCGGCCAATTTCCGGGCCTCGGCAGGTTTCGGCATCAGCTGGATCTCTCCCATGGGCCCGCTGCGCCTGGCCTGGGCCACGCCCATCCGGACTTTTGAAGGCGATAGAATCCAATATCTGCAATTCCAGATTGGGACCACATTCTGATGAAGTACTACACCCGACCTGCCATCTTGCTGCTGGGCTTGAGTCTGCTGGCCCTGCCGGCACTGGCCCAGGAGTTCCGGCTGGGGTTCGTCAGCCTGGACCGCATCATCAAGGAAGCGGTGCCGGCCAAGAATGCCCAGGCCAAGCTCGAGCAGGAATTCTCCAAGCGCGAGAAGGAACTGCAAGCCCAGGGGGCCTCCATCAAGGGCATGGCCGACCAGCTCGAGCGCGAGGCGCCCACCTTGTCGGAAAGCCAGCGCGCGACGCGCCAGAAGCAGCTGGTGGAACTGGACCGTGATTTCCAGCGCAAGCGCCGCGAATTCCAGGAAGACGTCAATGCCCGCCGCAACGAAGAGCTCCAGCAGGTCTTCGAGCGTGCGAATCGCGTGGTCAAGCAGGTGGCAGACGCCGAGAAGTACGACCTGATCCTGCAGGAGGCGGTCTACGTCAACCCCAAGCACGATATCACCGACAAGGTGATCAAGGCGCTCAACGCCACGGTGGCCAAATAAGGCCGCACGGCATTTTGCGGGCAGATCGCGTGTGGCATTGCGTCTAGGCAATATCGTCGAACAGCTTGGCGGCGAGCTGTTGGGCGATCCCGCGCTGGAAATCCAGGGCTTGGCCCCGCTCGAATCCGCCGGGCCGAAGCAACTCAGCTTTCTCAGCAATCCCAGATACCGTCAGCAGCTGGCTGATACACGCGCCGGCTGCGTGATCGTCGGGCCGCAGATGCGGGCCGAGGCCCAGGGGCGGGGCGCCTGCATCGTGGCCGACAACCCCTATCTTTACTTCGCTCGCGTGACGCAGCTCTGGCAACGGGCCCGCCAGCGGCCTGCCGGCCCGCGCATCCACCCGAGTGCGGTGATCGACCCCGAGGCCCACGTCGACCCGCAGGCTGAAATCGGCCCCCTGTGCGTGATCGAGCGTGGTGCCAGTATCGGGGCACACAGTGTGCTCAAGTCCCGCGTCACGGTCAGCGTAGACTGCGTGATCGGTGAGCGCTGCATCCTGCACCCGGGCGTGGTGATCGGGGCCGACGGCTTCGGTTTTGCCAAGGATGGCGAGCGCTGGGAAAAGATCGAACAGCTGGGCGCGGTACGCATCGGCAATGATGTCGAGATCGGCGCCAACACCTGCATCGACCGCGGCGCCCTGAGCGACACGGTGATCGAGGACGGCGTCAAGCTCGACAACCTGATCCAGATCGGCCACAACGTGCGTGTCGGCCGCAACACGGCCATGGCCGGTTGTGTCGGCGTGGCCGGCAGCGCCACCATCGGGGCCAACTGCACCATCGGCGGCAGTGCCGGTGTGCTGGGCCACCTGACCCTCGCGGACGGTGTGAACGTATCCTCCTTTTCCCTGGTCACGCGCTCGCTCAACAAGCCGGGCCATTACACCGGTTTCTATCCGCTGGAGGACAATGCGTCCTGGGAAAAGAACGCGGCCACGCTCAAGCAGCTCTCCACACTGCGCGAACGCGTGCGCGCGCTGGAAAAAGAACTCAAGGAAACAAAAAAATGATCGCCATGGACATCCACAAGATCCTCAAGCTGCTGCCCCATCGTTACCCCATCCTGCTGGTGGACCGGGTGCTGGAGCTCGAGAAGGGCAAGCGCATCAAGGCGGTGAAGAACGTCACGATCAACGAAGACTTCTTCAATGGTCATTTTCCCAACCGCCCCGTCATGCCCGGCGTGCTCATGCTCGAAGCCCTGGCCCAGACGGCGGCCCTGCTGTCGTTCGAAACCCTGGGCCATGCCCTCGACGAGAACACCGTCTATTATTTTGCCGGCATCGACAACGCGCGCTTCAAGCGCCCGGTCGAACCCGGCGACCAGCTCATTCTTGAAGCCGAGCTGGAGCGTTCCAAGGCTGGCATCTACAAGTTCAAGGTCTGGGCCAGTGTGGACGGAGAACGCGCGGTCGAGGCCGACATCCTTTGCACCATGCGCAAGGTTAGCTGAGGGCGCGGTGTGACGCAGATCCATACGACGGCGCTCGTCGACCCCAAGGCCGAACTCGACAACTCGGTGTCGGTCGGCCCCTACACGGTGATCGGCCCGCATGTGAAGGTGGGTGCGGGCACGGTGATCGGGCCGCATTGCGTGATCGAAGGGCGTACGACCATCGGTCGCGACAACCGAATCTTCCAGTTCAATTCGCTGGGCGCCGTCTCGCAGGACAAGAAGTACAAGGATGAGCCCTGCGAGCTGCACATCGGGGACCGCAACACGATCCGTGAGTTCTGCAGCTTCCACATCGGCACGGCGCAGGACAAGAGCGACACCCGCATCGGAGATGACAACTGGATCATGGCCTATGTGCACATCGCCCACGACTGCGTCGTCGGTAACCATGTGACCATGGCCAACAACGCCACGCTGGCTGGGCATGTGGAGGTGGGCGACTGGGCCACGGTGGGCGGGCTCACCGGCGTTCTGCAGCGCATGCGCATCGGTCCTCACGTCATGATCGGGTTTGCCAGCCATGTAGCCAAGGACATCCCCCCGTACATGGTGGTGGATGGCAATCCCCTGTCCGTGCGCGGCGTCAACCTCATCGGCCTGCGCCGTCGCGATTTCTCCGATCAGCGCATCACGGCCATCCGTGAGATGCACAAGCTGCTCTACCGCCAGAACCTCACACTGGATCAGGCCCGTGCGGCCCTGGGCGAACTGCCCAGGACCTTGCCAGAGGCAGCCGCTGACGTGGCGCTGATGGACGCCTTTCTTGCCAGTTCCACCACTGGCATTGCCCGCTGAAAGACCACCATGACATCCGAGCCACGCGTCGCGATGGTAGCGGGCGAGGCCTCCGGAGACTTGCTGGCGGGTCTGCTGCTTGATGGCCTGAAAGCGCGCTGGCCCGGCCTGCAGGCGATGGGCATAGGCGGTACGCAGATGGTCCGGCGCGGCTTCACGCCCTGGTGGCCCAGCGACAAGCTGGCGGTCAGCGGTTATGTGGAGGTGCTGCGGCATTACCGGGAACTCCTGGGGCTACGCCATCAGCTTTGCCAACGCCTGCTGCAGGATCGCCCCGGCATCTTCATCGGCATCGACGCACCTGACTTCAACCTGGACCTGGAGCGCAAGCTGCGCGAGGCCGGCATCAAGACCGCGCATTTCGTCTGCCCTTCGATCTGGGCCTGGCGGCCCGAGCGCGTGCACAAGATCAAGGCCAGCGTGGACCATGTGCTCTGCATCTTCCCCTTCGAAGTGGAGTTGCTGGCGCGACAGGGCATACCTGCGACCTACGTCGGGCATCCGCTGGCCAATGTGATTCCCATGACGCCCGACCGGCTGGCTGCGCGTGCGTCCCTCGGCCTGCCCGCTGACGGTTCGGTGATTGCCATCCTGCCGGGCAGCCGCGGGGCCGAGGTCAAGAATCTGGCCGAACGATTTTTCCGTGCAGCCCTGCTGATGCAGCGTGAGCGGCCGTTGCTCCGGTTTGTCGTGCCCGCGATTCCGCGGCTGCGGCCGGCCATCGAAGAGGCGGCACGTGCTGCCGGTCTGCGAGAGGGTCTGCTCATCGTCGACGGCCAGTCGCACACCGTGCTCGCCGCCTGTGACGTGACCCTGATCGCCAGCGGCACGGCCACGCTGGAGGCCGCCCTGTTCAAGCGGCCCATGGTGATCTCCTACGCCGTGAACTGGCTGACCTACCAGATCATGAAGCGCAAGCAGCTGCAGCCCTGGGTCGGTCTGCCCAACGTGCTGTGCCGCGACTTCGTCGTACCCGAGCTTTTGCAGCGCGACGCCACCCCCGAAAAGCTGGCGGTGGCCACGCTGCAATGGCTGGACGCGCCCGAGCGCGTTGCGGCCCTGGAACAGACCTTCACGGCGCTGCATGCCGAACTGCAGCGCGACACACCAAAACTGGCGGCCGATGCGATCGCGCAAGTTCTTGCAGGCTGAACAGGCCACGCTGATGTGGGACACCCCAGGCCTGATCGCCGGGGTGGATGAGGCTGGCCGCGGCCCCCTTGCCGGCCCGGTGGTGGCCGCCGCCGTGATCCTGGACGATCTGAACCCCATCCAGGGCCTGGCCGATTCCAAGAAACTCTCGGCCCTGCGCCGCGAGAAACTCTACGACGAGATCCGTGCCAAGGCCCTGTGCTGCTCCATTGCCGAAGCCAGCGTGGAAGAGATCGACACGCTGAACATCCTGCAGGCGACTTTGCTGGCCATGCGCCGCGCCATCGAGGGCCTGCGCCTGAAGCCGTCCAAGGTGCTTGTCGACGGCAACCGCCTGCCGGTGCTGGACGTGCTGGCCGAGGCCATCGTGAAGGGGGACGCCACCGTGCCGGCGATTTCGGCCGCCTCCATCCTGGCCAAGGTACACCGCGACCGCTGGTGTGCCGAATACGACCGTGAGTTTCCCCAGTACGGATTTGCGGCCCACAAGGGTTACGGCACGGCTGAGCATCTGGCGGCCTTGCGTGCGCACGGTGCCTGCCCGCAGCATCGCAAGACCTTCGCGCCGGTGACTGAGGTGCTGAGATGAGTGTGCAGCAGCCAGTCCACATCACGGCGCGGGACAACCCGCTGCTCAAGGAATTGCGCAAGCTCAGCCAGGACAGCACGGCCTATCGCAAGGCCGGTCGTTTCTGGGTGGAGGGGGACCATCTCTGCCGTGCGGCCTTGTTGCGCGCAAGCCGTCCGTCTATTGCCGTGTTTGCCGAGTCCGCGTGGCCGGTGTTTGCGGCCGAGTTCGGTGCCAGTGCCGCCAAGACCGTTCTTGTGCCCGATGCGCTGTTCGATGGCATCAGCGGCCTCGAATCACCGTCCCGCCTGGGTTTTGTATTTGATCTGCCGGCCGACACGGCGCTGCAGTCCGGCCTGGCCTCGGTCATCCTGGACCGTTTGCAGGATGCCGGCAACGTCGGCTCCATCCTGCGCAGTGCGGCGGCCTTCGGTTTCCAGCAGGTGATCGCCATGAAGGGTACGGCGGCCTTGTGGAGTCCCAAGGTGCTGCGCGCCGGTATGGGCGCGCATTTCGCACTGCGTCTGGTCGAGAGTGTGGAGCCGGCGGTGCTCGACGGGCTGGCTGTGCCCATCATCGTGACCAGTTCGCACTTGGGTGAACTGATCCACCGACAGAAGCTACCCTGGCCCTGCGCCTGGGCACTGGGTCACGAAGGGCAGGGCGTGGGCGCGGAACTGATGTCGCGCGCCGCGCTCTCCGTGCGTATCGCCCAGCCCGGCGGCGAGGAGTCGCTCAATGTGGCCGCTGCCGCGGCCATCTGCCTGCACGCCAGCGCCGTCGCTGTTGCCGCGGCCTGAGTCCTTTCCCGAAGCCTTGGCAAGGCGGCTGCGCAAGGTGAGCGAGGGGAGGGGCCTCGGCCCTAAGCTATAATCTTGAACTGTTCAGAAATCCAGCCGCCCCAGCGCATTTCAGGCCGAACATCCCTCTCAAAAGCAGCAGCCAGGACCCGTTTCCTGTAAGTGCGTGGGCGCGCCCGTAACCAACGGAGTACCCAGTGCTTTTGTCTCTCCAGGGAACCACCCCTCACGCCATTCTGGCGCTCGCAGACGGCACGGTCTTTATCGGCAATTCCATCGGTGCCACCGGCACCACCGTCGGCGAAGTGGTGTTCAACACCGCGATGACCGGCTACCAGGAAATCCTCACTGATCCGAGCTACTGCCGGCAGATCGTGACTCTCACGTATCCGCACATCGGCAACTACGGCATCAACGGCGAGGACGTCGAAGCCGAGAAGATCCATGCCGCCGGTCTCATCATCAAGGACCTGCCCCTGCTGGCGTCCAACTTCCGCAGCACCGAGACACTGTCCCAGTACCTGGTGCGCGAGAAGACCGTGGCCATCGCCAACCTCGACACCCGCAAGCTCACCCGCCTGCTGCGCAGCAAGGGCGCGCAGAACGGCGCTATCGTCGCGCTGAAGGCCGGCGAGGCCGTGAGCCAGGGCCGTATCGACGAAGCCCTGGCCGCTGCCAAGGCCGCACCCAGCATGAAGGGCCTGGACCTGGCCCAGGTGGTGACGACCGCCCAGTCCTACCCCTGGACCCAGACCGAATGGCAACTGGGCGCGGGTTATGGCGAGCAGACGGCACCGAAGTTCCACGTTGTGGCCTACGACTACGGCGTCAAGAAGAACATCCTGCGCATGCTGGCGCAGCGGGGCTGCAAGCTCACCGTGGTGCCGGCCAAGACGCCCGCCAAGGATGTGCTGGCGCTCAAGCCCGACGGCGTGTTCCTGTCCAACGGCCCCGGCGACCCGGAGCCCTGCGACTACGCCATCACTGCCGTGCGCGAGATCATCGAAACCGGCATCCCGACTTTCGGCATCTGCCTGGGCCACCAGATCATGGCCCTGGCCTCGGGCGCCAAGACCTTCAAGATGCAGAACAGCCACCACGGCGCCAACCATCCGGTGAAAGACCTGGACAGCGGCCGTGTGAGCATCACCAGCCAGAACCATGGCTTTGCGGTGGAAATGGAATCGCTGCCCGCCACGCTGCGCGCCACGCACGTCAGCCTGTTCGACGGCACGCTGCAGGGTCTGACCCGCACCGACCGCCCGGCCTTCTGCTTCCAGGGTCACCCGGAAGCTTCGCCCGGCCCGCACGATATCGCCTACCTGTTCGACCGCTTCACGGCGCTGATGGAGAAGCGGTAATGTCCCCCCACGTTCACGGCTTCGCCGTTTCACTGCCCCCGGAGGGGGCCTTCGCTCCCTTGGAGCGGTCCTGCGAGAGCGAAAATGCCTAAGCGTTCAGATATCAAATCCATCCTGATCATCGGCGCCGGCCCGATCATCATCGGCCAGGCCTGCGAGTTCGACTACTCCGGTGTGCAGGCCTGCAAGGCCCTGCGCGAAGAGGGTTACAAGGTCATCCTGATCAACAGCAACCCCGCCACGATCATGACCGACCCGGCCACGGCCGACGTCACCTACATCGAACCCATCACCTGGCAGACGGTCGAGAAGATCATCGCCAAGGAAAAACCCGACGCCATCCTGCCCACCATGGGCGGGCAGACCGCGCTGAACTGCGCACTGGACCTGTGGCACAACGGCGTGCTCGACAAGTACAAGGTCGAGCTGATCGGCGCCACGCCCGAGGCCATCGACAAGGCCGAAGACCGCCAGAAGTTCAAGCAGGCCATGACCAAGATCGGCCTGGGTTCGGCGCGCTCGGGCATCGCCCACAGCATGGAAGAGGCTTGGGCGGTACAGAAGACCGTGGGCTTCCCCACCGTTATCCGTCCCAGCTTCACGCTGGGCGGCACCGGCGGCGGCATCGCCTACAACCCGGAAGAGTTCGAGGTCATCTGCAAGCGCGGCCTCGAAGCCTCGCCCACCAAGGAGCTGCTCATCGAAGAGTCGCTGCTGGGCTGGAAAGAGTACGAGATGGAAGTCGTGCGCGACAAGGCCGACAACTGCATCATCGTCTGCTCGATCGAGAACCTGGACCCCATGGGCGTGCACACCGGTGACTCCATCACCGTGGCCCCGGCCCAGACCCTGACCGACAAGGAATACCAGATCATGCGCAACGCCTCGCTGGCGGTACTGCGCGAGATCGGTGTGGACACCGGCGGCTCCAACGTGCAGTTCTCGATCAACCCGAAAGACGGGCGCATGATCGTGATCGAGATGAATCCGCGTGTCTCGCGTTCATCCGCACTGGCCTCCAAGGCCACGGGTTTCCCCATCGCCAAGGTCGCGGCCAAGCTGGCCGTGGGCTACACCCTGGACGAGCTGCGCAACGACATCACGGGCGGTGCCACGCCCGCCAGTTTCGAGCCCAGCATCGACTACGTGGTCACCAAGATCCCGCGTTTCGCCTTCGAGAAATTCCCCACGGCCGACAGCCGCCTGACCACGCAGATGAAGTCGGTGGGCGAGGTCATGGCCATGGGCCGCACCTTCCAGGAGTCCTTCCAGAAAGCCCTGCGCGGCCTGGAAGTCGGTGTGGACGGCATGAACGAAAAGACCCAGGACCGCGAGGTGCTGGAGAAGGAGCTGGGCGAGCCCGGCCCCGAGCGCATCTGGTACGTGGGCGATGCCTTTGCCATGGGCCTGTCAGTGGACGAGGTCTACGACCTGACCAAGATCGACAAGTGGTTCCTGGTGCAGATCGAGGAGATCGTGAAGATCGAGCTCGACCTGGACAAGCTGACTGCCGAGAAGGGTGACAAGGCCCTGGCCGCGCTGGACGCCGCTACGCTGCGCGCGTTGAAGAAGAAGGGATTCTCGGACCGCCGCCTGGCCAAGCTGCTCAAGACCACCGAGAAGCAACTGCGTGACACGCGCCGCAAGCTGGGCGTGCGCCCGGTCTACAAGCGGGTCGACACCTGTGCCGCCGAGTTCGCCACCAACACCGCCTACATGTACTCGACCTACGAGGACGAGTGCGAGGCCGAACCGACGAACAAGAAGAAGATCATGGTGCTGGGTGGCGGCCCCAACCGCATCGGCCAGGGTATCGAGTTCGACTACTGCTGCGTGCACGCCGCGCTGGCGATGCGCGAGGACGGTTACGAGACCATCATGGTCAACTGCAACCCCGAGACCGTGTCCACCGACTACGACACCTCGGATCGCCTCTACTTCGAGCCGCTGACTCTCGAAGACGTGCTCGAGATCGTGGACAAGGAAAAGCCCACCGGCGTGATCGTGCAGTACGGTGGCCAGACGCCGCTCAAGCTTGCCCTGGGCCTGGAGGCCGAAGGGGTGCCCATCATCGGCACCAGCCCGGACATGATCGACGCGGCCGAAGACCGCGAGCGCTTCTCGGCCCTGCTGCGCACCCTGAACCTCAAGCAGCCGCCCAACGCCACCGCGCGTACCGAGCCGGAAGCCCTGGAGAAGGCCGCCACCCTGGGCTACCCCCTGGTGGTGCGCCCCAGCTACGTGCTGGGTGGCCGCGCCATGGAGATCGTGCACGAGCAGCGCGACCTCGAGCGTTACATGCGCGAAGCGGTCAAGGTCAGCAACGACAGCCCCGTGCTGCTGGACCGTTTCCTGAACGACGCCATCGAATGCGACGTGGACTGCCTGCGCGACCCCGAGGGCAAGACCTTCATCGGTGGCGTGATGGAACACATCGAGCAGGCTGGCGTGCACAGCGGCGACTCTGCCTGCTCATTGCCGCCGTACTCCCTGTCCCAGGCCACCGTGGACGAGCTCAAGCGCCAGTCCGCCGCCATGGCCGGGGCCCTGAACGTGATCGGCCTGATGAACGTGCAGTTCGCCATCCAGAAACAGGATGGCAAGGACGTGATCTTCGTGCTTGAAGTGAACCCGCGTGCCTCGCGCACCGTGCCCTACGTTTCCAAGGCCACCGGCATTCAGCTGGCCAAGGTGGCTGCGCGCTGCATGGCTGGCCAGACCCTGGCCTCGCAGGGCATCACCAAGGAAGTGACCCCGCCATACTTCAGCGTGAAGGAGGCTGTGTTCCCCTTCGTCAAGTTCCCGGGTGTGGACACCATCCTCGGCCCCGAGATGAAATCCACCGGCGAGGTGATGGGCGTGGGCAAGACCTTTGGCGAAGCCTTCGTCAAGTCCCAGCTCGGCGCCGGCACGCGCCTGCCCAGGTCGGGCAAGGTCTTCATCTCCGTGAAGCAGAACGACAAGCCGCGTGCCGTTGCCGTGGCCCGTGGACTGATCGCCCTGGGCTTCAGCGTGGTTGCCACCAAGGGCACGGCCGCTGCCATCGAGGCGGCGGGTCTGGGCTGCGAGGTGGTCAACAAGGTCACCGAAGGCCGTCCCAACATCGTGGACATGATCAAGAACGGCGACATCGCCCTGGTCATCAACACGGTGGAGGAACGCCGCAACGCCATTGCCGATTCGCGCTACATCCGTACCTCGGCCCTGCTGGCCCGCGTGACCACCTTCACCACCATCGCCGGCGCGGAAGCCGCCGTCGAGGGAATGAAGTACATGGACAATCTGGACGTGTACTCGGTGCAGGAACTGCACGCCCAACTGGCATAGAATTATCTGCATAGCCCCGGGGGCAGGCCAGCGCTTGGCGCGGTCTGCCCCCGTTACTTTTACTTTCTACAAATCAGAGACATGGCCACCATACCGATCACCAAGCGCGGCGCCGAGAAGCTCAAGGCCGAATTGCACCGTCTCAAGACCGTGGATCGCCCGGGAGTGATCAATGCCATTGCCGAGGCGCGTGCCCAGGGCGACCTGAGCGAGAACGCCGAATACGACGCCGCCAAGGATCGCCAGGGCTTCATCGAGGGCCGCATCCAGGAAATCGAGAGCAAGCTCTCGGCCTCCCAGGTCATCGACCCGACGTCGATCGATGCCGGTGGCAAGGTGGTGTTCGGCGCCACCGTCGAGCTGGAAGATGAAGGCACCGGCGATGCCGTGACCTACCAGATCGTGGGCGAGGACGAGGCCGACCTCAAGCTGGGCCTGATCAACGTCGGCTCACCTATCGCCCGTGCCCTGATCGGCAAGGAAGAGGGTGACACGGCCGAGGTGCAGGCGCCGGGCGGCGTCAAGCGCTACGAGATCGTGGGCGTCAGCTACCGCTGAGCGCGGTTGGGTCCGGCGCATGCGCGTGATGCGTCCACAACTGTCCTTGTGGGCTGCCGCACTCTGGTGGGGCAGCCTGACGACCATCGGTTTCCTGGTCGTTCCCCTGCTGTTCGTGCACTTGCCCAGTCCGGCTGTAGCGGGTGCCATGGCGGCGAAACTCTTCAGTGCCCAGACCTGGGTTTCGGTGGTCTGCGCCATGCTGCTCCTGCTCCTCCAGATCAGGTCGCGGGAGGACGGGGAGACGAGCGCCGGGCCCCTGCAGGCCGCACACCTGTTCATCGTGGGTGGCCTGCTGCTGGCCCTGCTGGTGGAGTTTGCGGTGGCGCCTCGTATCGTGGCGCGGGAGAACCTGGCGCTATGGCACCGGGTCGGTAGCGGGATGTACCTGCTGCAGTGGATTTGTGCCGCCATCACCTTCTGGCGGCTGGGCAGGCCTCAGGTCTGACTGCGCTTCTTGACGCTGGTCTGCTTGGGCTTGGCCCGCTTGACCTTGCCGCCGGGCGTCAGGCGCTGGTTGCCCAGCACGCGCAGCACCTTGACTTCGGGGCGCTGACCGCCGCGTTTGCTGAACTTGAGGACCTTGACGTCACGCGGGCCGGGCATGCGGTCCTCGTCCTCGACACGTTCCTTCTCCGGCTTGGGGCGCCAGAGCACCAGCAGCTTGCCGATGTGCTGGATGGGGGCCGCGCTGAGCTCCTCGGCCAGGGTCTGGAAGATGGTTTCGCGTGCGGCGCGGTCGTCCGAGAAGACGCGCACCTTGATCAGGCCATGGGCCTTGAGGGCGGAGTCGGTTTCCTTCTTGACGGCGGCCGTGAGGCCGTCGTTGCCGATCATCACGACGGGGTCGAGGTGATGGGCTTCGGCGCGGAATTCCTTGCGCTCGGCGGGGGTCAGTTGTATCGCTGGCATGTCGGTATTATCGTTGGATTGTCGGGATACGGCCATCTGTGCCCTCCCTAAGGAAAGAAATGAAAGTCAACACCAAGAGCAAGAAGGTCAACAAGGCCTGGCTCAACGACCACGTCAACGATACCTACGTCAAGCTGGCGCAGAAGGAGGGGTATCGGGCGCGGGCGGCCTACAAGCTCAAGGAAATCGACGAAACCCTGCGCCTGGTCAAACCCGGCCAGGTGGTGGTGGACCTGGGCTGCGCGCCCGGCGCCTGGAGCCAGTACCTGCGCCGGCGCATGGCGCCCGGTGGGGCGGCCGTCGGTGAACTCAATGGCACCATCATTGGCCTGGATTTGCTGCCCATGGAGCCCGTCGAGGGCGTGCAGTACATCCAGGGCGACTTTGGCGAACCCGAGGTGCTGGCCCGGCTGGAAGCGCTGCTGCAGGGCCGTCAGGCCGACGTGGTGGTCTCGGACATGGCGCCCAACCTCTCGGGCCTGTCCTCGGTGGATGCGGCCCGGATGGAACACCTGATCGAACTGGCCATCGACTTCTGCCAGCACCATCTCAAGCCCTCGGGTGCCCTGGTGGCCAAGGTCTTCCATGGGCGTGGCTACGAGGAGATCATCCGGCACTTCCGGGCCAGTTTCCAGACCGTCAAACCCATCAAACCCAAGGCCTCGCGCGACCGTTCGTCCGAAACCTTCCTGGTCGGCGTGGGCTTGAAGCAGCAGTCGACCGGTTGATCTAGCGCAATGGCTGGGTGGAAGAGCGGCAGATAAGCGTGAAATCGACCGTAAATCCCATGCAGAACCCATGGCTGTAGCCGACAAAATCAATGGGCCCCGGGCTTGAAACGCCTAAAATGGCTACAAGCTATGTTTTTCCCTGGCATCCCTACTGGAGCTGCACTTGAATAATCAGTGGTTTTCTAAAGTCGCCGTCTGGCTGGTGATCGCGCTTGTACTCTTTACGGTGTTCAAGCAGTTCGACACCCGCAGTGGCGCCGCGACCGGCACGCTGGGTTATTCCGAATTCCTGGACGAAGTCCAGAGCGGGCGTATCAAGAGCGTCATCATCCAGGAAGGTCCCGGCGGCAATGAGATCATGGCCACCACCACGGACGACCGCAAGGTGCGCACCACTGCCACTTACCTGGACCGCGGCCTGATCGGTGATCTGCGTACCGCAGGCGTCAAGTTCGACGTCAAGCAGCGCGAGGAAAGCTCCCTGCTCATGACCCTGCTGGTGAGCTGGGGCCCCATGCTGCTGCTGATCGGCGTCTGGATCTACTTCATGCGCCAGATGCAGGGCGGCGGCAAGGGCGGCGCCTTCAGCTTCGGCAAGAGCAAGGCGCGCATGCTCGACGAGAACAACAACCAGGTCACCTTTGCCGACGTCGCCGGTTGCGACGAGGCCAAGGAAGAGGTCAAGGAAGTCGTGGACTTCCTGAAAGACCCGCAGAAATTCCAGAAGCTCGGCGGGCGCATCCCGCGCGGCCTGCTGCTGGTCGGCCCCCCGGGCACCGGCAAGACGCTGCTGGCCAAGGGCATCGCCGGCGAGGCCAAGGTGCCTTTTTTCAGCATCTCGGGCTCTGACTTCGTCGAGATGTTCGTTGGCGTGGGCGCGGCCCGCGTGCGCGACATGTTCGAGAACGCCAAGAAGAACGCCCCCTGCATCATCTTCATCGACGAAATCGACGCCGTCGGCCGCCAGCGTGGCGCCGGCCTGGGTGGCGGCAACGACGAACGCGAGCAGACCCTCAACCAGATGCTGGTTGAGATGGACGGCTTCGAGACCAACCTTGGTGTGATCGTGGTGGCTGCCACCAACCGCCCGGACATCCTGGACGCCGCGCTGCTGCGCCCGGGCCGTTTCGACCGCCAGGTCTACGTCACGCTGCCCGACATCCGCGGCCGCGAGCAGATCCTCAACGTGCACATGCGCAAGATCCCGATCGGTCAGGACGTGGCCCCGGCCATCATCGCCCGCGGCACGCCTGGCATGAGCGGTGCCGACCTGGCCAACCTGTGCAACGAGGCCGCACTGATGGCCGCGCGTCGCAACGCCCGCGTGGTCGAGATGCAGGACTTCGAGAAGGCCAAGGACAAGATCCTCATGGGCCCCGAGCGCAAGAGCATGGTCATGCCCGAGGAGGAGCGTCGCAACACGGCCTACCACGAGTCCGGCCACGCGCTGATCGGCAAGATGCTGCCCAAGTGCGACCCCGTGCACAAGGTCACCATCATCCCGCGCGGTCGCGCCCTGGGCGTGACCATGAGCCTGCCCGAGAAGGACCGCTACAGCTACGACCGCGAGTACATGCTGAACCAGATCAGCATGCTGTTCGGTGGCCGCATCGCTGAAGAAGTGTTCATGAACCAGATGACCACCGGTGCCTCCAACGACTTCGAGCGAGCCACCCACATCGCGCGCGACATGGTCATGCGCTACGGCATGACCGATGCGCTGGGCCCCATGGTCTACGCCGAGAACGAGGGTGAAGTGTTCCTGGGCCGCTCGGTGACCAAGACCACCAGCATCAGCGAGCAGACCATGCAGAAGGTCGATGCCGAGGTGCGCCGCATCATCGACCAGCAGTACGCCCAGGCGCGCAAGCTGATCGAGGACAACTCCGACAAGATGCACGCCATGGCCAAGGCCCTGCTCGAATGGGAAACCATCGACGGCGAGCAGCTCGACGACATCATGGCCGGCAAGGAACCCCGTCCGCCGAAGGACTGGACACCGCGCACGCCGAACTCCGGCGGCGGCGATGCCGGTGGCACACCGGCGGTGAAGACCGATCCTTCACCAAGCGCTGCCTGATCGGCGCGATAATGAAAAACGGGGCCCAGCGCCCCGTTTTGTTTGGTCCCTCTCCGACTTCCCATGATCTGGCAGACCACCCGTTACGCCATAACCCTGTCCAGGCCGCAGGTCATGGGCATCGTCAACATCACGCCGGATTCGTTTTCCGATGGCGGCAGCCATGCGACGACACGTACAGCCCTGACGCACTGCGAACAGCTGCTGAGAGATGGTGCAGACATCCTGGACCTGGGTGGCGAATCCACCCGCCCGGGGGCCGTGCAGGTGCCGCCGGACCAGGAGCTGGCGCGCCTGCTGCCGGTGCTGCAAGAAGCGGTGAAACTGGGCGTGCCTCTCTCCATCGACAGCTACAAGCCGCGTGTCATGCAGGCCGCGCTGGACCTGGGCGCCGACATCATCAACGACATCTGGGCCCTGCGCTGGCAGGATGCCACCGATCCGCTGGACGGCCGGCAGGTCGTGGCGCAACACCCGAATTGCGGCGTCTGCCTCATGCACATGCACGGCGAGCCACGCACCATGCAGATCAGCCCCATGGACGGGGAGGTGCTGCCGGCCGTGCTGGCCTTTTTGCAGCGGTCCGCGCAGGACTTGCAGGCGCTGGGCGTCGCCCCGGAGCGCATCGTGCTGGACCCCGGCATCGGTTTTGGCAAGACAGTGGCGCAGAATTTTTCCCTGCTCGCGCGCCAGGGCGAGCTGCTGGCGGCCGGTTATCCTTTGCTGGCAGGCTGGTCGCGCAAGTCTTCACTGGGCGCCGTGGCCGGTCTGCCGCCGGGCAGTGTCGTGCCGGTTGGCCAGCACGAGCGCATGGCGCCCAGCTTGGCGGCGGCGCTGCTGGCGGTGGAGCGGGGCGCGGCCATCGTGCGTGTGCACGATGTGCGGGAAACCGTGCAGGCACTGAAGGTGCTGGCAGCTATAAAATAAATAGCGTCCAGTAAAACGACATTCCAGGGGACTTCTTCATGAGCAGAAAATACTTCGGCACCGACGGCATCCGCGGCACGGTGGGACAGTCCCCCATCACGCCTGATTTCGTGCTCCGCCTGGCCCATGCCGTGGGCCGTGTTCTCAAGCGCACCGAAGACAGGCCCGTGGTGCTGATCGGCAAGGACACGCGCATTTCCGGGTATATGCTGGAGAGCGCGCTGGAGTCCGGCTTCAATTCGGCTGGCGTGGAAGTGGTGCTGCTCGGCCCCCTGCCCACGCCCGGTGTGGCCTACCTGACACGCGCGCAGCGCGCCTCCCTGGGTGTGGTCATCAGCGCCAGCCACAATGCCTATCCCGACAACGGCATCAAATTCTTCAGTGCCCAGGGTGCCAAGCTGCCCGACGCATGGGAGCTGGCGGTGGAAGCCGCCGTGGACGAGCCGCCGGCCTGGGTCGACTCAGCCAAGCTGGGCCGCGCGCGCCGGCTCGACGATGCAGCGGGGCGCTACATCGAGTTCTGCAAGAGCACATTCGCGAACGACCTCACGCTCAAGGGCCTGAAGATCGTGGTCGACGCGGCCCATGGCGCGGCGTACTACATCGCTCCCAAGGTTTTTCACGAACTGGGCGCCGAGGTGGTCGCCATAGGCTGTACCCCGGACGGACTGAACATCAACCACGAGGTGGGTGCCACCCATACCGATGCCCTGGTGGCTGCGGTGAAAGCCAACCATGCCGATTACGGCGTGGCGCTCGATGGTGATGCCGACCGCCTGATGATGGTCGACGCCACCGGCCGCCTGTACAACGGCGACGAGCTGCTTTACCTGATGGCCGACGACCGCCTGGGCCGCGACGAGCACGTGCCCGGTGTGGTGGGCACGCTCATGACGAACATGGCGGTGGAAGTGGCGCTCAAGAAGCGTGGCGTTCAATTCGTGCGTGCCAAGGTCGGTGACCGCTATGTGCTCGAAGAGCTGCACAAGCACAAGTGGCTGCTGGGCGGCGAGGGCTCAGGCCATCTGCTAGCGCTGGACAAGCAGACCACGGGTGACGGCCTGGTCTCGGCCCTGCAGGTCTTGCAGACCTGCGTACGCAGCGGCCAGAGCATGGCCCAGTTGCTGGCCAGCGTCACGCTGTTCCCGCAGACCCTGATCAATGTGCGCCTGCAGCCCGGTCAGGACTGGAAGGCCAATACACGGCTGACTGCGGAGACCAAAGCCGTGGAAACCGAGCTGGGCAACAACGGCCGTGTGCTGATCCGCGCCAGCGGCACCGAACCCCTGGTGCGTGTGATGGTGGAGGCGCGCGACGCGGACCAGGCCCAGGCCTGCGCCGAGCGCCTGGCTGCAACCTTGAAGTCCTGATGGCGTTCAGTCAGCAGGTTTGCGCAAAACCCGGGCCAGCTGGAAACCCAGCCAGGCGCCCAGGCACTGGGCGGCCACGAAGGCCGGGGCGCTGGACGGGGCGATGCCCGCGAAGCTGTCGCTGAGCATGCGGCCCAGCACGGCCGCAGGGTTGGCAAACGAGGTGCTGGCCGTGAACCAGTAGGCCGCGCCGATGTAGCAGGCCACGAGCGCAGCTGCCTTGCCCGCAGGTGCACGCTGGATCACGAACACCAGCCCTGCGGTGGCCACGGACTCGGCCAGCCACTGTCCCGGCCCCGTGCGCAGCTTGCTGCTGGTCTGCACGATGTCCAGGCCGAACATGGCATGGGCCAGCCAGGCGCCGGCCACGGCGCCCAGCAACTGCGCCAGGATGATCTGGAGCGTCGCCAGCGTGCGCGGCCCGGACAGCAGCGTGACCAGCGGGTTGAAATGCGCGCCACTGACCGGCCCCAGCGTTTCGATCAGCACATACAGCGCGAAGACGGTGGCCAGTGTGTTGGCCAGCAGAGCCAAGGCCATATTGCCGTCGGCGAGATACTCGGCCATGATGCCCGAGCCGATGACGACGCACAGCAGCAGGGCGGTGCCCACGAATTCGGCCAGCACCTTCTGCATGCCGGTGTTCATGTGCGGCCCAGATCGCGGGCCGTGTTCTGGATCAGCTGTCGTGCCAGTTTCTCCGGCGGCAGGTTGACCAGCAGGTCCAGGCGACGGCGGATCGCCAGCAGGGTCTGGCGGAAGGCCTCCAGCTTCTGCTCTTCCGTGCCCTGCACCTCGGACGGGTCGGCGTAACCCCAATGGGCGGTGGCCGGGTGGCCGGGCCAGATGGGGCAGACCTCACCCGCCGCGTTGTCGCAGACCGTGATGATCAGGTCCATCTGCGGTGCGTTCGCGCCGGCGAACTCGTCCCAGCTCTTGCTGCGCAGGCCGGCGGTATCGATGCCGACGGCCTGCAGGGCCTTGAGGCCCAGCGGGTTGGGCTGCTGGTTCTCGCGCGGGCTGCTGCCGGCGGAATACGCCTTGAAGCGGCCGCCACCGATGTGCTTGAGCGTGGCTTCGGCCAGGATGCTGCGCGCCGAGTTGTGCGTGCAGAGGAAGAGGACGTTCAGGGGTTTGGTGATGCTCATGTCAACTCAGATGTGGAATGAAATAGGGGTGAGGCTCAGCAGCAGGCCTGGGCGTCCTTGGCGACCTGCGCGGGGGTCGGGGCACAGCAACCCGCGCTTGCGGCAACCGGGATCACCTTCTTGGGCGCGCAACAGGCAGCGGCCTGGGATTCCGGCTGTCCCCTCTGGCTGAAGACGGGGATGTTTTCCAGGGTGTGGAACTGCTCCCAGGCGATGCCCTGGGGGTCGGTCACCCAGTACTTGTCGCTGCGCGCGTAGCAGCAGCTGGTCTCGCCTTCATCGAGCAGGGCCATGTCGGCTTCGGTGGCCTGGGCTTTGAGGGCCTGCAGCTCTTCGTCGGTCTCGACCTGGATGCCCAGGTGATCGACGCCCGGCTTGTCGCCCCTTGTGGAGATGGCGAAGTTCACCGGCGGGTCCTGCAGCATCCATTTGGCATAGTCGGTTTCGGCGCGGGCCGGGGTCTGCTTGAACATGGCCGAGTAGAAGGCGATGTTCTTCGCGAGGTCTTCGACGTGGACATGGACGTGAAAGCGTTTCATGGGTGCTCCTTGAAAAGTCGGTGAAGGAATTCAGCAGCTGGCGCAGGTGGCCTTCTTGCCGTTCTTGGGGCTGACCTCGCAGGCCGCACCCTGGCAGCAGTGTTCCGTCAGATAGCCCAGCAGGGCGTCCATCTGCGCGAAGTCGGCGCGGTAGACCAGGTGCCGGCCATCGGGCTCGCTGCTGGCCAGGCCGGCGTGCACGAGTTCCTTGAGGTGGAAGGAGAGGGCGCTGGGGCTGATGTCCAGTTGCACCGCGAGCAGCCCTGGCGTGAGCCCGGCGGGGCCGGCCACCACCAGCGCGCGGAAGGCGCGCAGGCGCTGGGCCTGAGACAGCGCGGCCAGCGAACGCAGAACCTCGGGTTCGGTGGTCTTGGTCTTTTTCATATTTCAATGATACTTGAAATATTGAAATGAATGCAAGCCCCGACTGAAAGTGAATGCTGTCATGGACGTGTCATATCGAAGCCACAAAGGCGTCATGAAGGGTGCCCACACTGGACGCCATGCAAGAGAACAACTTCCTTTCCCTACGCGAAGGCGGTGATGCCGGGGCGGGCCTGCTGACAGGCCTGGGGAGTGTTCGCCTGCGCGATGCCGGCTGGGGTGCCGCCTTCCCGGGCAATGCAGGACTGCCACGGCCCGGGCGTACCCAGGTGTTGCACCACTGGTCCCTGAGTCCCGAGCAGCGCCCGGCCGGCCTGGTGTTCCAGTCCCTGGACGGCAACCCCCGCCATGGCGTGCTGGCCCTGTTCGTGGACCAGGGCGAACTGCATGGTGCCATCGAGATCCTGGAGCGTCAGGGGCGCTGGCTGGTCATGCCCGACGGCCTGCGGGCGCGCACGCAGGCCGTGGCGGCGCTGGCCCGGTCCGGGGGGCGGATGACCCCTCGCTCCAGCATCGCGGGCACGCCGGACCGTCGCTTCATCTTCTTCAACACGCACTTCGAGGGCAGCACCCGGCTCCTGGTCGAACGGCGTCCGGACGAAGGCCTTGCCGTCACATGAAACACCTGCATGGCCCCGCTGACCCCGGGGCTTTTTTACGAGCGGATCCGATCAACTGAAACACAAGAAGGAGAGAAAAAATGAAAGAACTGCCAAGCCCCACCTTCCCGCTGTCACCCGTTGCCATGCCTCGGGGGTCACTTCACCGCCCTGATCAGGCAATCCTGGCGCATGAGCGCGGCGGTTTTGAAGTTTCGTGGGCGCGCCACCTCGACGAAGTCCGTGCGGCGCAGCGCCTGAGGCACGACATCTTCGTCGGGGAGATGGGCGCGCGCCTGTCCACCACGGTGCCTGGCCACGATGTGGACCTGTTCGACGACTACTGCGAGCACCTGCTGGTGCGCGAACAGGAAACCCGGCAGGTCATCGGCACCTACCGGGTGCTCACACCCGAGCAGGCACAGCGCATAGGGAGTACCTACAGCGAGCTGGAATTTGACCTGACCCGCCTGCGTCCCCTGCGCGAGCGCATGGTGGAGCTAGGCCGCAGCTGCGTGCACCCGGATTTTCGCCACGGCGGCGTCATCATGGCCCTGTGGGGCGCGCTGACCGAGTTCATGGTGCGCAACAAGCTCGACACCATGATCGGCTGCGCCAGCATTCCCATGCTGCACAACGGCGTGGTCCGTGGCGACGTGGCGGCCAGCATCTGGCGCCAGGTGCGCGAGACCCATATGGCGCCCATCGAGCACCAGGTCTGGCCGCGCCTGCCGCTGCCGGTCGACGAACTCGACAGCGATCTGGACGTCGAGCCCCCGGCCCTGATCAAGGGTTACCTGCGCCTGGGCGCCAAGGTGCTGGGCGCCCCGGCCTGGGACCCGGACTTCAACAGCGCCGACCTGCCCATGCTGATGCGCATCAGCGACCTGCCGGCGCGTTATCGCAAGCATTTCTTCGGTGCCTGATGAAAAGTGCACTTGACCACCGCGGCAACTGGCTGGAGCAGGCCATGATGCGCCAGGGACCCGAGGACGAACACGAGGATGACAAGGGTGGTGCCCGGCGCTTTCGCACCGTCTTCATCTCCGACCTGCATCTGGGCACGCCCGGCTGCCAGGCGGAAGCCTTGCTGGCCTTCCTCAAGAGCAGTTCCTGCGACAGCCTCTACCTCGTGGGCGACATCATCGACGGCTGGCAGCTGCGCCGGCGCTGGTACTGGCCCCAGGCCCACAACGACGTGGTGCAGAAGCTGCTGCGCCGCGCCCGCAAGGGCACCCGTGTCGTTTTCGTGCCGGGCAACCATGACGAATTCGCGCGGGGTTTCATCGGCCACCAGTTCGGCGGCATCGAGGTGGTGGACGATGCCGTGCACATCACCGCCGACGGCAAGCGCCTGTGGGTCACCCACGGCGACTATTTCGACGGCGTGATCCAGTACGCCAAGTGGCTGGCCTATGTGGGCGACAACCTCTACGAGTTCACGCTCAAGCTCAACCGCCACTTCAACCACCTGCGCGCCAAGTTCGGCCTGCCTTACTGGTCGCTTTCGGCCTATCTCAAGCTCAAGGTCAAGAAGGCCGTGAGCTTCATCAACGATTTCGAGCAGGCTGTGGCGCACGAGGCGAAAAAGCGTGGTCACCAGGGTGTCGTCTGCGGCCACATCCACCACGCCGAGATCCGCGACATCGGCGGCCTGCTCTATTGCAACGATGGCGACTGGGTCGAGAGCCTGACGGCGCTCGTCGAGCACCACGACGGCCGGCTCGAGATCCTGCGCTGGGGCGAGCTGGCGCCTGCACAATCCCAGCAGGCGCCTGTCGCGGCTGTCACGGCATGAGGATGTTGCCGGTTGTCGATGCCTTGGGCGCCGCGGGTCAACGGCGCATGGCCCATGCCCGAAATGACCGTCACATCACTGTCATCAAAGTTGTAAACAATTTGTCATGACCTTGTTACCTCCCAGCCTGGATACCAGCGTGCCTGCCGAGACCCATCCCCTGACAGCCCTGCCGGCGCTGCTGGACCGCGACCAGAGCATCCTGGCCTTCAACGAGCGCGTCTTCGACTGGGCCTGCCGGCCCGAGGTGCCCCTGTTCGAGCGCCTGCGCTACCTGTGCATCGTCTCCTCCAATCTGGACGAGTTCTTTGAAGTCCGGGCCGAGCCCCACCTCAGCGCCAAGCAGGGCCGCGACCCCCTGGGGGTCTATACCGCTGCCAGCTTTGATGCGCTTTCGGTGGCCATCCACAAGCTGGTGGAACGCCAGTACACCCTGTACAACGAAGAGCTGATGCCGGCCTTCGAGAAGCAGGGCATCAAGATCATTTCCCATGGCGAGCGCACCACCGCGCAGCGGCGCTGGGTCAAGCAGTACTTCGAGCAGGATGTCCGCCCCCTGCTGATCCCCGTGGGCCTGGACCCCTCCCATCCCTTCCCGCAGGTGGCCAACAAGTCGCTCAACTTCATCGTGCGCCTGGGCGGGCAGGACGCGTTCGGGCGCGAGAACGACATCGCCATCGTCAAGGTGCCGCGCGCATTGCCGCGCCTCATCCCCATGCCAGAAGCGCTGTGCGGCAAGCGTCGGCTTTTCGTCTCGCTCTCCAGCGTGATCCGCGCCCACCTGGCCGAACTTTTCCCCGGGCGCGAGATGAGCCAGTTCTCGCAGTTCCGCGTCACGCGCCATTCCGATCTCGCGGTGGACGAGGACGACGTTAAGAACCTGCGCACCGCGCTGCGCCAGGGCCTGCAGCACCGTCACTATGGACAGGCCGTGCGCCTGGAGGTGTCGGCGGGCTGTT
The DNA here is from genome assembly GCA_040376915.1 of Hylemonella sp. Classification (GTDB taxonomy): domain Bacteria; phylum Pseudomonadota; class Gammaproteobacteria; order Burkholderiales; family Burkholderiaceae_C; genus Hylemonella. The sequence goes on along the minus strand of JBEIPS010000002.1, from coordinate 37,608 downwards.
CCGACCACCTCGCGGGTTTCCTGCTGCGCCAGTTCGAATTGCCCGAGGGGGCGCTGTACCGCGTGCACGGCCCGGTCAACCTGGTGCGCCTGGCCCAGCTGATTGATCTGGTGGACGAGCCGCGCCTGCGTTTCCCGCCCTACAAGCCCTCCTATCCCCTGCAATTGGTGCCCGGGCAGTCGATCTTCGAGCAGCTGCGCCGCGGCGACGTGCTGATCCACCAGCCTTTCGAGAGCTTCGACGGCGTGCTCGATTTCCTGCGCGAGGCGATCAACGACCCGCAGGTGCTGGCCATCAAGCAGACCATCTACCGCACCGGCGCCCATTCCGTGCTCATGGACCTGCTGCGGGAGGCCGTACGCCGCGGCAAGGAAGTCACCGTGGTGCTGGAGCTCAAGGCCCGCTTCGATGAAGAGGTGAACATCAACTGGGCCGAGCAGCTCGAATCCATTGGCGTCCAGGTGCTTTATGGCGTGGTGGGCCTCAAGACACACGCCAAGATGATGCTGGTGACGCGCCGCGAGGGCCGGCATTTCAGACGTTACGCCCATCTGTCCACCGGCAACTACAACCCGGTGACGGCGCGCTTCTACACCGACATCAGCCACCTCACGGCCGATGTGGCGCTGACCGCCGATATCGAACAGGTCTTCGTGCACTTGGCCGGCCAGAGCCGCCTGCCGCGCCTGCGGCACCTGTGGGTTGCGCCTTTCCAGTTACATCGCAAGCTGCTGGACAAGATCGAAAGCCTGGGCGCCGCCGCCGCGGCCGGCCAGCCGGCGCGCCTGGTGGCCAAGATGAATGCCCTGACCGACGAGGCGCTGATCCGCGCCCTCATCGCCGCAGGCCGCCAGGGCGTGAAGATCGATCTGATCGTGCGCGGCGCCTGCATGCTGCCCGCGCAACTGCCGGGGCAGACGGGCAACATCCGCGTGCGTTCGCTGATCGGGCGCTTCCTCGAGCATGCCCGGGTCTTCTATTTCCGTGTAGGCGAAAACGAGGAGCTCTACCTGTCCAGCGCCGACTGGATGAACCGCAACATGCTGCGCCGGGTCGAGCTGGCATGGCCGGTGCTCGATCCGAAGCTGCGCCAGCGCATCATCGATGAATGCCTGGTCGCGGCCATGGGCGACAGCCTGGGCTGCTGGGAACTGCAATCCGACGGTCGCTACACGCGCGTGGCGCCTGCAGCCGGTCGCCCGGTCATCAGCGCCCAGGATGCCCTGATGACGCGTTACGCACTGAGAGAAAACCGTTAGATGGACCTGCTGCTGTGGCGTCACGCGGAAGCGCATGAGGCCCAGCCGGGCGGGGATGATCTTGCGCGCGCGCTGACCCCGCGCGGCGAAAAGCAGGCGGCCCGCATGGGGGCCTGGCTGGACCGGCAACTGCCTGATGGCGCGCGCATTCTGGCCAGCCCGGCGCGCCGCACCGAACAGACCGCCATGGCGCTGGGGCGCAAGTACAAGCTGCGCGAGGAACTCGGGCCGGATGCCACCGTGGAGCAGCTGCTGCTGGCTGTGCAATGGCCCCAGGGCCGGGGCGTCACCGTGGTGGTCGGGCACCAGCCGGTGCTGGGGCAGACCATCGCGCGCCTGCTGGCCATCCACGGCAGCGAGTGCAGTGTGAGGAAGGGCGCCGTCTGGTGGCTGCGCCATCGCCTGCGCGACGGCGCCTCGCAGACCACGCTGGTATCAGTGCAGTCGCCCGACGTCTTATAGCGAGTTTCAGGCTTTCTTCGGCCGACCGGTCTTGATCGAGGGCACGGCCTTGAGCGCGGCCTGCAGGCCCTTGTCAGTCAGGCTCGCCAGTGCCTTGATGCCGGCGCGCAGCAACTCGCTTTTCTTGGCCGGGTGTTCGAGCTTGACGCAGCGCTGCTTGAGTTCCGCCAGCACACCGTATTCATCCTTGGGGATGGTGAAACTGTCCCGCACCAGCTTGGGCTTCTTGGCCTTGGCCGGCTTGGCCGGGCCTGCAACCTTTTTGGCGGCCTTGGCCTTGACGTTCTTCACAGGCGGCTTGGTGAGGGGTTTGCCGGTGGGTTTTTTCGGAGTGGTCTTGCTGCGTTTGTTGGCAGGTTGGGCGGTGGAGGATTGAGCAGTTTCTTGCATGTGCGGGGCCGATAAGGTTGTAACAGAAACAGTTTATATAGTTTTATGGGTTGATGCAATGGCCGCGCCAGCCGCACATATGTCGTCTTGTAATCAAAATGAAATGATTGGGTCATGCAATCGTCATCCTGAGGTGTCAGAGTAGGGCACTGAATGTCGTTGGCGCCATGCCCCTGGAATGGAATGCTGGAAAACCTGCTTGATGACCCGGAGGGTACCCTCGCTCCGGAGCGTCCACCCATGATCGATCACGTTCGCCTGTTCACTGCCGAATTCTGGCCCGCCCTGAGTGGCCGGGATGGCCCGCTGGCGCGGCTGATGCGTGCCGACGCCCTGTACCCGGTGTTCCAGCCCATCGTCGATCTCAAGTCGGCCGGTGTCCACGCGCACGAGGCCCTGATCCGCGGCCCGCAGGGCAGCCCGCTGCAGTCGGCCGATGCGCTGCTGTCCGCCGCGCAGGCCGAAGGCCTGCTCTACGAGCTGGAGCTGTTCTGCATCTATGTCTCACTGCGCCAATGGGGCCTGCAGCGCCAGCCGGGGCGCCTGTTTCTCAATATCAGCGCCCATGCGCTGGAGCGTCTGGTTGCCGTGGGCGGCACGCAGACACTGGCGCGGGCCATGCGTGGCCTGGCCGTATCGCCACGCATGGTGGTGCTGGAGATCACCGAACATGAACGCGTGCACGACATGGACGGCATGGTCGAGGTGGCCCGGGCCCTGCATGCCGTCGGCCTTGCGCTGGCACTGGACGATTTTGGCGACGGCCGCTCCAGCCTGCGCCTGTGGTCGCAGATCCGACCCGACATCGTCAAGATCGACAAGTACTTCAGCCGGGATATCAGCTGCAACGCCGACAAGCTCAAGACCCTGCAGGCCCTGCTGCAGATTGCCGATGTCTTCGGCACGGCCCTGGTGGCCGAGGGCATCGAGAACGAGGCCGACCTGCGTGTCATCCGTGACCTCGGCATCGCTTATGGGCAAGGCTATTTCCTGGGCCGGCCCGCGGTAGAGGCGCAGTCGGAGATCCTGCACGCTGCGTTCGTGGTGCTGCACGACACGCGGGTGGCGGTGATGCCCGAGCAGCGCTACGTGGTGCGCATGGGTCAGCTGCGCCATCTTTCGCTCATCTACGCGCCTGCTGTCAACCGCAACGCCTGCAACGACGAGGTGGCGGCGATCTTCCAGGCCCATCCCGATCTGCATGCGGTCGCGGTGGTGGACGACGAGCGGCCCCGGGCCATCATCAACCGCCAGCAGTTCATGGACCACTACGCCACCCTGTATTTCAGGGAGATCTACGGCAAGAAGTCCTGCCTGCTTCAGGCCAACCAGCAGCCTCGCCTGATCGAGCGCAGCCACGACATCGAGGAACTGACAGGCATTCTGACCTCGCAGGACCAGCGCTACCTGAGCGACGGTTTCATCGTCACCGAGAACGGGCGCTACGTCGGCCTGGGCACGGGCGACCAGCTGGTGCGCTCGGTGACCGAGCTGCGCCTGGAGGCGGCCCGCCACGCCAATCCCCTGACCGCCTTGCCGGGCAACATCCCTATCAGCCTGCACATCAAGCGCCTGATCGAGAGCCAGGGCGAGTTCGTGGCCTGCTATATCGACATGAACAACTTCAAGCCTTTCAACGACCAGTACGGTTACTGGCGGGGTGACGAGATGATCCGCCTGCTGGCGCGCCTGGCGGCGGCGCACAGCGACCCGCAGCGCGACTTCGTGGGCCATGTGGGCGGCGACGACTTTCTCATCCTGTTCCAGAGCAGCGACTGGGAGCGGCGTTGTCTGCGCATCGTTGAAGAGTTTGCCCTGCAGGCGTTCGAACTCTTTGACGAGGCGGCCCGCCAGTGCGGAGGCATCCATGCCGAAGACCGCCACGGCGTCATGCGCTTCTTTCCCTGCACCACGGTCTCGATCGGCGCGGTGCAGGTCGGCAGCCAGGCCTACCGCGACGCGGAGGAGGTCGCCACCCAGGCTGCACTCGCCAAGCGCGAGGCCAAGCTTTCGGGCAGCGGCCTTTTCATCATGCCGCGGCGCGCCGTCCTTCCCGTCTGAACGTTCCAACGCAACCGGTGTCCCATTCCAGGGTCACCGAATGTTCACGCAAAGGACACGCCGAAGTCACATGACGCTTCCATGATCACCGCCATATCTACAGCGAGGTGAACATGAAAGTCTCAGTGATCGGTGCGGGTTATGTGGGCCTGGTGACGGCAAGCTGCCTGGCCGAGTTGGGCCACGAGGTGGTCTGCATGGACAACGATCCGCGGCGCGTGGAGCTGCTGCGCTCAGGTGTGGTGCCCATCTACGAACCCGGGCTGGACAGCATGATCCAGCGCAATGCCCAGGATCAGCGCCTGTTCTTCACCACCCGCCTGGCCGATGCGCTGCAGGCCGCCGAGGTGCTGTTCATTGCCGTGGGCACACCGCCCCAGGAGGACGGCTCGGCCGACCTGGGCCATGTGCTGGAGGTGGCGCGCCAGGTGGGCCAGGCCATGTCGCGGCCCCTGGTCATCGTCAACAAGTCCACCGTTCCCGTGGGCACGGCCGAGAAGGTCCAGGCCGTCGTCACCGCGGCGCTGCAGGAACGTGACCGTTCCGAGCTTCCTTGCGCGGTGATCTCCAACCCCGAGTTTCTCAAGGAAGGCGCGGCCATCGACGACTTCATGCGCCCGGACCGCATCGTGATCGGTCTGCCCGACGGCGCCATGGGCGATCTGGCCCGCGCCGCCATGACCCGCCTCTACGCCTCGCTCAACCGGCACCATGAGCGCACCGTCTGGATGGATGTGCGCAGCGCCGAACTTACCAAGTACGCCGCCAACGCCATGCTGGCAGCGCGCATCTCCTTCATGAACGAGATGGCCAACCTGGCCGACCTCGTGGGCGCCGACGTGGACGCGATCCGCCGCGGCATCGGCAGCGACAGCCGCATCGGCCCGAGTTTCCTGTATGCGGGCACGGGTTATGGGGGCAGCTGCTTTCCCAAGGACACCCGCGCCCTGATGCAGACGGCGCAGCTGCATGGCAGCCAGATGCATCTGGTCGAGGCCACGGAGCGCATCAACCAGGCCCAGCGCCAGGTGCTGGCGCGCCGTGTCATGGCGCACTTCGGTGCCGACCTGCAGGGGCGGCGTTTTGCCCTGTGGGGCCTGGCCTTCAAGCCGCAGACCGACGACATGCGCGAGGCCCCCAGCCGCCTGCTGATCCGCCAGCTCCTGATGCGCGGTGCCGAGATCCAGGCGCACGACCCGGTGGCCATGGAAGCGGCCCAGCACGTGCTGGCCGAAGACCTGGCCGACATCGACCCCGGCCTGACGCGCGTGCGTTTCATGGCCGACGCCAACGCGGCGCTGGAGGGCGCGGACGCGCTGCTGGTCGTGACCGAATGGAAGCAGTTCCACAACCCGGATTTCGAACTGATCCGCGACACCCTGCGCCAGCCGCTCATCCTGGATGGCCGCAACCTCTACGACCCGCAGCAGTTGCAGGCCCTGGGCATTGCCTACCAGGGCGTGGGCCGGCGCAATGCCCTGGCCGTGCAGGCGATGGCCGGCGCGGTGGGCATGGAAAGCCTGGCCCGGCTGGCAACGCCGGCCCGTGCGGCGGTGCCTGTCTAGTGTCCAGGGGTTTGCCGCGTGGTTTCGGGTGGCTGATGGCCACCCAGTTTCTTTCGTCGTTGGCCGACAACGCCCTGCTCATCGTCACCATCGCTCACCTGCAGGTGCTCGGCGCGCCGCTCTGGTGGGCGCCGCTGCTCAAGTTCAGCTTCACGCTGTCCTATGTCTTCCTTGCGCCCTTCATAGGCGCGCTGGCTGACGCGGTCTGCAAGCGCCGCCTGATGGCCTGGACCAACGGGCTCAAGCTGCTGGGCGCGCTGGCGCTCCTCTACGGCGCGCATCCCATGCTGGCCTTTGCACTGGTGGGGCTGGGGGCCTCGGCCTATGCGCCGGCCAAGTACGGCCTGCTGACCGAAAGCGTGCCGCCGGCTGCCCTGGTGGCCGCCAATGGCTGGGTCGAATCCACGGTGGTGCTCTCGGTGCTGCTGGGCACGGTGCTGGGCGGCCTGCTGGTGGCCCCGCTGTGGCTGCAGTCGCCGGTCGCGGTCTGGGCCGGCACACTGTGGCCGCTCTCGGCCGGTGCCTCCGCACCCACGCTCAACGTGTCCCTGGCCATCGTGGTGGCGCTGTACAGCCTTTCGGCCCTGTGCAATCTGTGCATCGTGCCCAGTGGCGCGACTTACCCGGTGCGCGGGCGCCGCCCCCTGCAGATGCTGGCCGATTTCCGGCATGCCAACGCCCTGCTCTGGCGCGACCGCAGCGGCGGTCTCTCGCTGACCGTGACCACGGTGTTCTGGGGCCTGGGCGCCATGCTGCAGTTCGCGGTATTGCTGTGGGCCGTGCAGGCGCTGGACCTGGGCCTGGACCAGGCGGCCTATCTGCAGGGCATCGTGGCTCTGGGGGTGGTGGGCGGGGCCGTGCTCGTGGCCAGCCGTTTGCGTCTGCGCCATGCCACGGCGGTGCTGCCGCTGGGCCAGTTGATGGGGGCATGCATGGTGAGTGCCTTGTTCATCGCCGACTGGCGCGCCGCCGTCCCCGTGCTGCTGGCCGTGGGCGCGCTGGGCGGCATGATGGTGGTGCCCATGAACGCGCTGCTGCAGCACCGCGGCCACCGCCTGCTGACGGCGGGCCAGTCCATCGCGGTGCAGGGCTTCAACGAGAACCTCAGCATCCTGCTGATGCTGGGTCTTTATGCGGGCCTGATCGCGCTGGATCTTCCGGCGCAGGTGGTTATGGCCCTGGCCGGCTTTGGTCTGATCCTGTTCATCGTCGCCACCCTCTGGCGCCGGGGGCGCCGGGCCGGGTTACAGGCCCTTTCAGGCCACCTGCTGCGCGGGGATTGACAGCGGCGGCTGGCCGCCGCTGTTCAGGTGCCCGGCCACGGCGAGTTTCATCACGCTTTCGATCTGCGCCACGATGCCGGCCCAGTCGTTCTGCCGGGCGACGTCGCGCGCCGCGCCGCGCAGGCGCTGCCGCAGGCCGGCGTCCTGGGCAAGTTCGGCCAGCTGGCGCACGAAGGACTCCTCATCGTCCATGCTTACCAGCAGGCCGGTGCGACCGGGTGTGATGTTTTCCGAGGCAGCGGCGTAGTCGTAGGCCAGCACGGCCAGGCCGCTGGCCATGGCCTCGAGCACCACATTGCCGAAGGTCTCGGTCTGGCTGGGGAAACCGAAGATATCGGCGCTGGCGTAGTGCCGTGCCAGCTCCAGCCGGTCCAGCTGACCTGTGAGTATCGCGTCGGGTGCCAGGGCCTGCAGCTCGGCACGCATGGGGCCGTCGCCCACCAGCACCAGCTTCAGGTCCGGCTGCACCAGCCTGGCCTGGGCGTAGGCGCGCACCAGCAGGGGCAGGTTCTTCTCGCGCGCCAGGCGGCCCACGCAGAGCAGCACGGGGGTGTCGGGCGTGGCGCCCCAGGTCGCGCGCAGCGCCTCGTCACGGCGGGCCGGGTCGAAGATGGCGGTGTCCACACCGCGCGCCACCACCTGCAGGCGTTCGAAGCCGGCCTGGGCCAGGCGTTCGGCCAGGCCGCGCGTGGGCACCATGGTGCTCAGCGTCTGGTTATGGAAGCGCTTGAGGTAGGCCATGATGGGCTTGCTGAGCCAGCCCATGCCGTAGTGGCTGCTGTAGGCGTGGAAGTTGGTGCGGAAGTCCGAGGTGGTGGGGATGCGCAGCTTGCGCGCCACACGCAGCGCCGACCAGCCCAGCGGGCCTTCGGTGGCAATGTGCACCAGGTCGGGCCGCTGCAGCGTCCACAGGGGTTCGAGCTGGCGACGCGAAGGCAGGCCCAGCTGCAGGTGGGGGTAACGCGGGATGGTCATGCCGCGCATGAGCACATCCTTACCGTGTTCGTGGCGTGTGGCCGGGCCGTCGGCACCCTGGCGCGGGCGCACCAGTTGCACGTGGTGGCCGCGCTCGCGCAGGCCCAGCACCACACGCTGCAGGGTGAGCGCCACGCCGTTGACCTCGGGCGGGTAGGTCTCGGTGACCACGGCGATGCGCAAATGCGTCTGCGCCGCGGGCAGGTCTTCGATCAGCAGGTCGGTGGTGTCGGGTTTCATGCCATCATCTTGCGTATGGTTTATCTCAGTTCGATGACAGCGTGGCGCCATCACATCGTCAGCCCGTGAAATTTCGGTGACAGGCCTTGCGCTGTCATCGTTCTTTCACGCACCGGACCGACCATGCACCCAGGCGCAGCGCTGCTGCCCTTCCGTTTTCACGACACACAAGGAGTTTTTGTGAGCCAATTCCTGCAAGCCCTCAAGGTCCAGCGCTGGGACGACCACCGCTACTACCACCACAGCCGCATCAACCAGTCCCTGCACCTGTTGAGCGCCATCTCCTTCCTCGTGGCCTATGCCTTCCTCTTCATCCAGCCGCCGGTGGCCGCGCTGATTGCCTGGCTGATCTCCATGGTCTCGCGCCAGTCGGGCCACTTCTTCTTCGAACCCAAGGGCTACGACGAGGTGAACCAGGCCACGCACGAATACAAGGAAGAGATCAAGGTGGGTTACAACCTGCAGCGCAAGGTGGTGCTCATGGCCGTCTGGGCCGGTCTGCCCGTGGCGCTCTGGCTGCAGCCGGACTTCTTCGGCCTGCTGGAGGCACACACCCAGCCCAGCGGCTACGTGCTCAACGTGGGCTGGCTCTGGCTCTGGCTGGGGGTAGGCGGTCTGGCTTTCCGCGTGCTGCAACTGGCCGTGAGCCAGAGTCTTTACACCGGCATCGTCTGGGCCACCAAGATCATCACCGACCCCTTCCACGACATCCTGCTCTACTGGAAGTCGCCGCTGTACCTGCTGCAGGGCGAACTGATCGCCAAGCCCGAGCACCTGATCGAAGAACGTGCCGAGCACGAGGCCGAACTGGCCCGCCAGCAGGGCTGAATGAAAAAGGCCCCGGATCTTTCCGGGGCCTTTTTGCACCCGCGGGCAGGTCAGCGTTTGAACAGCTGTCCCAGCATCTCCCGCAGCAACCCGCGCTTGATGGACTTGTTCGTCTGGCCCGGGGCCTGCCACCACCAGCCGTCGCGCTGCATCTGCAGGCCGGCCTGCACACAACGCTCCAGCATGTCCTCGAAATCGCTTTCGCTGAAGTTGAGGCTGAAGATGAAGCGGCCCGTGCCCACCCAGCTCAGGGCCAGGCCATGATCACGCAGGTAGTACTGCAGCATCCAGTTGTAGCGCGAGGGGCGGGTGTAGCTCAGCGTCCAGACGCTGCTCATGTTCGCCGCCTGCAGGGGCAGGCCCTCGGACTGCATGCGGGCGTTGAAGCGTACACGGCGTGTGTCCCAGGTGGCGTCCAGATCTGTATAGATCGCGCGCACCTCGGGCGTCTCCAGCCGGCGCAGGAACTCGTTCATGGCCCCCATCACATAGGGGTGCGCGTTGAAGGTGCCGCGGGCAAAGCAGATGTCCGCCGGCTTGTCCTCGCGGAAACGCTGCATCAGCGTCTTCTTGCCGCAGACCACGCCCACGGGCAGGCCACCGCCCAGGGTCTTGCCGTAGGTGACCAGATCGGCCTGCACGCCAAAGTACTCCTGCGCGCCGCGCGCTGCCAGGCGGAAACCCAGGAAGACCTCATCGAAGATCAGCACGATGCCGCGCTCGGTGCAGACCTCGCGCACCTGTTGCAGCCAGCGGGTGTAGGCCGCCCGGTCGTAGCCTGCGCTGCGGCTGCTGTCGAGCAGGGTGGAGTCACCCGGCGCGTTCTTGTTGGGGTGCAGGGCCTGCAGGGGGTTGATGAGCACGCAGGCGATGTCACGGCGGGTGCGCAGCACCTTGAGGCTGGCCTCGTGCATGTCGCGCAGGGTGTAGGTTTCGCGCGGGGGCAGGGGGTTGCCCGGGCCGGGTTGCACGTCTTCCCACCAGCCGTGGTAAGCCCCGCAGAAGCGCACCAGGTGGCGTTTGCCAGTGTGGTAACGCGCCAGGCGCACAGCCTGCATCACGGCCTCGGTGCCACTCATGTGGAAGGACACGGCGTCCAGGCCGCTGATCTGCTGCAGCCGAGTCACGTTGTCGGCCACGCAGGGGTGGTAGGCGCCGAGCACAGGGCCCAGGTCCTGCGCGATGCGCGCGCCCGCCGCTATGCAGGACTTGTAGAAGTCCATGCCCATGACGTTCACGCCATAGGAACCGGTGAGGTCGATGTAGCGGTTGCCGTCCAGGTCCGTCACGCTCACGCCCTCGCTGGCCTGCACGAAGCCGCCCACCTGCAGGTGCTGGCGCAGGTAGGGGCTGAACTGGTAGGGCACGCGGTAGGCGCCGGTGAAACGCAGGTCCGGCAGGCCTTCGCGCGCGGCTTTGGTCAGCGCGATCGACTGCGGCGCCTTGGCCTGCAGCCGGCCGGCCAGGGCCAGAAAGCTGGCACGGCGCTGCTGCGCCACGGTGTCGGGTGCGCCGTCGCAGGCGTAGAAGGTGGCCTCGTCGTAGGCGTAACCCGGGATCCAGCGCGCCAGGCGCTTGGCCATGCGCGAATGGCCGGCCAGGGAGGGGTGCTTGGCGCGCGAGAGTTCAAGCCGGCGCTTGATATAGGGCAGGGTGGCACCGGCGGCACCGGCAATCCAGGCAAGTTCGTAAGTCATGGTCCTTCGGTTTCCTTTTGGGCAGCCGTGTGAAACGACGATGACTCTTTGTATTCAAATCATTTGACAACCTTGTGAAAACCAGATGACATTCAAGACATTCCGCGACCGCCTACTGCAACAGGAAGGCCTGAACTTCGTACTCACCAACCGCCTGCCCCGCGTGGCGCTGACGCGTTTCATGGGCCGCTTCAGCAAGGTGCGCCAGCCGCTGGTGCGTGATGCCTCCATCGCCCTGTTCAGGTTTTTCGGCGATCTGGACCTGAGCGAGGCCAAAAAACAGAGCTTTGACAGCCTGCACGACTGTTTTGTTCGCGAGCTCAAGGAGGGCGCGCGGCCTTTCGACGCCGACCTGCGGGTGGTCTGCAGCCCCAGCGATGGCATCGTGGGCGGCCATGGTCGTATCGAGGGGGACGAGCTGCTGCAGATCAAGGGCATGCCCTACAGCCTCACCGAGCTGCTGGGCAGCAGGGAACTGGCCGCCCAGCACCAGGGCGGCACTTACGTGACCCTGCGCCTGCGCGCCAGCATGTACCACCGCTTCCACGCGCCCACGGACTGCACAGTGAAACGTGTCACGCACATCCAGGGCGATATGTGGAACGTCAACCCCATCGCACTCAAGCGCGTGCCCAGTCTCTACTGCCGCAACGACCGCGCCGTGATCGAGGCCACACTGCCCTCAGGCCCGGCGCTGACCATCGTGCCCGTGGGCGCCATCCTGGTGGCCAGCGTGCGGCTGCATTTTCTGAATCTCAATCTGCACCACGACTACCGGGGTGAGCAGGTGATCGCCTGCGATGCGCCTTTGAAGCGTGGACAGGAGATGGGGTGGTTCGAGCATGGCTCGACCATCGTGGTGCTGGCGCCGAAGGGGATGGAACTGGTGACGGGGATCGAGACGGGGACGGAGGTGAGGGCGGGGCAGGCTTTGCTGCGACAGGTTTGAGAAAGAACGGCCCCGCAACAGGCAGTGGCGTATCGGTGCGGGCGCGGAAACATTGCGGGGTTTGTCGGCTTTTTATTTGGCCGTGTTGATGACTGACGTGGGAAAAATGCTGTGCCGACAAGCACTTGCGTCCGTCCGGACTTATGGCTGCGAGCGTAGCGCCGATGTTATGCCGCACTTTTGCGGGGTTTCACGGTTTGTTATGAGCGCGGCTCTGCGCTATATTTGTTCGAATTCTTCAAACAAAACAAGCACTTAGCTTGCAGCAAGGGAGGCGCCAGGATGAACATCCGTCCATGTTATTCCGCACTTTTGCGGTCCATATCACGTTAGACCGCATGAGCCAGCGTCAATTAAGCACCGAACCGTTGCCGAAGGGCCTGAGCTATGCGCTGAAGACCAGTCAGTTGGCGGACGCACTAGCATCGCAGGCTCACGAGATCACCTGGAGCTTCCACCGAGTTAGGGCCGGCGCGCTATTCGACTGCCTTTTTTGGCCGCCGAATCCAAACGTTGCGCACGAGCGCCTCTACATTCGAACGGCAGCTGTACCATCTGACGAAGCTGCGCGGACGAGAGAGTACGTCAGTTCAGTCTTGCTCATGGAGTTCGGGGAGTGGCTTCATGCAATCCTGTCGGAGCCGGAAGGGTCCACACGACGCAGAGAGGTCCAGCATTTCGTTCGTTCGCTGCCAGGAGTGACGAATGCGGTCTAACAGGTCGGTCGAGACCGACACACAACGGCAAGGCGCCGCGAAGCGTGTCGGTGATCGTACGCCTCGCGGCGCCTTGCCGTTGTGTGCGGCTCACCTCCAACGTTACCCATGATGCTCTTTCATCTTCATCGGTCCCGCCGCCATCTGCTTGGGGCCTTTGCCCTCGCCGCCTTGCTGCCCGCCTGCAGCAAGCGCGCACCCAAGGCCCAGGTACTGGCCGCAGGCAGCATCGTGCTGGCCCTGGGCGATTCATTGACATTCGGTGTCGGCGCCACAACGGACACGGCCTATCCCGCTGTGCTGCAGTCACTCACGGGATGGCAGGTGGTGAACGGTGGCGTCTCGGGCGACACCTCGGCCCAGGCCTTGTCGCGTTTGCCTGCGCTGCTGCAGGAGCACCAACCCGCGCTGGTCATCGTGAGCATCGGCGGCAACGACTTTCTGCGCCAGTTGAGTGCGGCCGCTGCCAAAGACACCCTCCGCGAGATAAGCCGAACCGCCAGTGCCAGTGGCGCGCAGGTGCTGCTGGTAGGTGTGCCCCAGGTCTCGCTGCTGGCGGCCGGCACGGGCAATCTGAAAGACCACTCTATGTACGCCGAACTGGCGGAAGAACTCAAGCTGCCGCTGCACGCGGACGGCTGGGCCACGGTGCTGTCCCAGCCCAGCCTGCGTGCCGACAGCGTGCATGCCAATGCCCAGGGCTACCGTCAGTTCACCGAGGGGCTGGTGCAGACGCTGCGAAAAGTGGGGTGGCTGGCGTGAGGGCTACTGATCAGAAAGCAGGCCATCCGGATGCCCTGACGATCGCTCCCCATTGAGTACCCAGAGAATCCCGCTCCTATCGCGCCGGCTCGACACGGAAGAAGATGCCGCAATGGTCTGACCAGAGCGTGCTCGGATCCCGGTAACAGGCCTCACCTGGCTGGGTTTCAGGTATGACCGTCTTGGCGTTCGCATAAGCCGTTTGCTTGGACGGGAAAACGGACGCCAGGCCAAACAGCGCCCCTACATTCTCCGGGCCCCACATCGCAATCTCAAAGCGTAAGAGGTTGCCCGTGACCTCTGCGGGCGGAGGCGGGTTGTTGTTCGCTCCAAAATTGAGGTCGCCTACCAATATGGGGGGATACAGGTTGAGATTCGTACTTGATCGGTACTTGTCCTCCATGGCCGTCACCAGTCGATCGATGCTGATGACACCCGGGGCTTGAGCAAATACATCATCGGCGGGGTCTCCAGTGAACCCGCGGTGTATGTTGTAGATATGAAAGTAGTTACCCGGCTGGTCTCTCAACTCGAAGCGACTGAATACCGATTCGAGTTGCGGCTTGTCCGGGTCCGCGCCTTCCATTGATTTTCTTGCGCGCGTCCACGCGACCCCCAATGGAGTGGAACAGGTGTTCTCACTGGAACTCTTTGCAATGGGGGATGAAGCGCCATCGATGAGCTGGCAGACATTACTCGCACCGGCCACAGTGCGGCAGCATTGCAGGCTGCGCGCCATGAAAGGCGTGTATAGCGGGTAGGGCGTAAAGGGCGTGGCAACCGTGGTTCCCTGATGCGGGGACGTCAGCACATTTCTGATGCGAGAAGATCGATACAGCAGCGCTCGTCCGCTCTGTTGCTGACACCCGCTGGCAGAGTTGCCAGAAATCCAGCCACCGGGCTGCGTACCTCCCGGCTTTCCAACAATGAGGTAGGCAATACGATATTGCTCGCCTGTTGCCTTCCGGATCTCCTCGATCAGGAAGTCGAGTCCACCGTAGTCCTGCAATCTTGTGATGGCCCCACAAACCCACCAGCCCGGGGCCTCTTGCAAGGCAACGATGTCTGGATAGTTCCCCGTGGCCTTTATCCATGCACCGATGCGTGCGTAGCGCATCTGCCAATCCGGCCCCGTGGAGCTGTACGGCAGGCTGTATACGTCGAGTAGATTGACGCTGAGAATCGCAACGCCAAGTTGCTTCTTCGACAAATCGGTCACTGCCGGAGGTACGACTCCGCAGCTACTCAGCAGCAAAGTCAGACAGAGAAATATGGGTGCAATACATCTGGAGAGCGCGTGTTTTGTCATTTCCACCTCCATAACGAACCTGCAGGAGCTCGAAGCGATAAGACCAAGAACTAGGACGTTCCATTTGGCGCCGCCGTCCCCAGGCTGTCAAGGAACCTGGACAGCGGCCAGGGCGTGCGTTGTCTGCCCCCCAGCCTACCGGGCAGGCCAGACGTTCTTCGTTCTCTCCATCCCATTTCAATTCCAATGCCTGCGGGTCCGTGTCACGCTGCTTACGACAAAAAGAGATTTCAGATATAAAAGAAGCGCTTGCCAGAAGCATGGAAAGTAAGCGTGATGAGCACCCGGTCGAGGTGTTTCGTCTCTTCCCGTGCAATCACCACTGCGCAACTACAGGGGGCCATCTATGAATATCTTTCGAGTACTCCTTCTGCCTTTGCTTCTCCTCGCCGGCTTCGTGGCTGTCGCCCAGGATGCCCGCGACCGCGGTTTCATCCGCAGGGGCATGTCCGAAGGCGAAGTCCTTGTGCGTGTGGGCAAGCCGGATCACGAATCCGTGATCGCCAACAACGCCCTTCGTGGCTTGCCCGAGGAGAAGACCTGGACCTACTTCCCGCACCCGCAGGACCCGGAGACGCTGACGGTCATCTCCTTCCGGTCGGGGGTGGTGGTCGAGATCTCGCGCTAGGGGCCTGCCAGGCGACACCGGCGCCGGGCCGGAGAGGCTCAGTCCGCGTTCAGGACCTCCAGCGTCCATGCGGTTTTCAACCAGGCCTGCATCTCCTCACCCAGCAGATGGGCTGACTGCGGGTAGCTCGCGCCCCAGGCGGCCGGGTAGACCAGCCGCACCTCGCGCGCGCCGTCCCACACCAGCTTCAGGCCCTGCAGGTCCGGGTCGCGCCGCGCATGGCAGAGGATGACGGCCAGGCGCAGGGCCATGAGTTGCAGGGTGAAGGCCTCGTCGTCGAGTTCCAGGTCCAGCTTGCGCAGCTTGCCGCGGTGGCCCAGCACGAGCTGGCCCAGGCGGTGCAGCTCGTTCATGGTGAAACCTGCGGCGTCGGCGTTGTCCAGGATGTAGGCGCCGTGCTTGTGGTAGTCGCTGTGCGAGATGGCGCTGCCGATCTCGTGCAACTGGGCGGCCCAGCCCAGCTTGTGCAGGTAACGCTCCAGGTCCGGCAGCGCGTGCCCGCGGGCCAGTTGTTGCAGCAGGGCTTCGGCCACCTGGCTCACGCGCCGGGCCTGGGCCGGGTCTGCGTTGAAGTTGCGGGCCAGTCTTAGCACGCTGGTGCTGCGCTGGTCGCTCTGTTCGTGTTCGCGGTCCAGCAGGTCATACAGCGCGCCGTGGCGCAGTGCGCCCTGCGCAACATGCATTTCCTCGATGTTCAGCAGGGTGAAGAGGGCACGCAGCACGCTGACGCCGCCGCCGATGACGGCGCGCCGGTCGTCCTTCATGCCCTCGATGCGCAGGCGCTCGGCGCTGCCGGCCTTGAGCAGGCGGTCCAGCAGCCAGTCCAGGCCTTCGCGGGTGACCAGGCCTTCGGGCCAGCCAGCGGCCTGCAGCACGTCGCCGACAGCGCCTACGGTGCCTGACGAGCCGTAGGCCACGTCCCAGTCTTCGCGGCGGCAGCTGTTGAGCGCTTCGTCCAGCACAGCCTGCGCCGCGACTTCGGCGGTCTCGAAGGCGGCGGCGGTGAAGTTGCCGTCGGGGAAATAACGCATGGACCAGGCCACGCTGCCCACGCGGTAGGAGTCCATGAAACGCGGGCGGTAGCCCTGGCCCAGGATGAGTTCGGTGGAGCGTCCGCCGATGTCGATGACCAGGCGGCGTTCGCTGCTCTGCGGTAGCAGGTGGGTCACGCCCTGGTAGATCAGGCGGGCTTCTTCGCGGCCGGAGATGACGTCGATGGGGACGCCCAGGATCTTCTGCGCGCGGTCGAGGAAGACTTCGCGGTTGCGCGCCTCACGCAGGGTCTGGGTGGCGACAGCGCGCACCTGGTTTTTCTTGAAACCGGCCAGGCGTTCGGCAAAACGGCCCAGGCAGTCCCAGCCGCGCTGCATGGCGTCTTGCGTCAGGTTACGGTCCGCGTCCAGGCCGTTGCCCTGGCGCACGGTTTCCTTGAGGTACTCGCGGCGCTTGAGCAGGCCGTGGTCGAGTTGGGCAATTTCAAGGCGGAAGCTGTTGGAGCCCAGGTCGATGGCGGCGAGGTCGGTGCCGTTTTTCATGGTCGCGCTGTTTCTCTGTTTGGTCGGCAGCATAGCACCGGCCAGCGTGCGCGCGACCGATGCACCCCGCTGTGGGCGGTACACAGATTCAGCCGAGGATGCGGCCATCGGCGGTCAGCATGCTCTGCGTCACATAGGCGCTGGTGCGTCGCTGCGACTGAAAGCTGATGCGAAAGCCCGCCAGGTCCAGCTGATTGCGGCGCTGGAAGGCTTGCAGAAGCTGGGCGCGCGTGGCGCCGGGCTCCAGGGTCAGCAGCACGTCCTGCGCATAACGTGCGGCAATGTAGCCGGCCAGGCTTTGCGGGGTGGGGGGTTCGTCGAAGAGCCGGTTCAAGGTTTCGCGGTAGGCCCGCACGATGGACAGGCCGGCTGTGACCATGGGCACGACCTGTGTGGCCATGACGGGGGTGTTGCGCGACTGGCCCAGCTGGTTCAGGGTCTGCAGATTGACGTCGGCCAGGCCGATGACGTAGCGCTGGCGGTTCTGCTTTTCCAGGCCCAGGGTGAACTGCGCGAGTTCGGGCGTGCCGCCAACGAAGAGCAGGATGGGCGGGGTCTGGGGCGAGAACTGCTGGCCCAGCTGCTGCAGGGTGCCCGTGGGCGCGTAGGGGACGAGCTGCAGCTTCAGGTCTGTGGCCACGCGCTGCACCTCGGCCTGGTACAGGCGCTGCTCCTGCGCCGAGGCATAGACCACGCCGAGGGCGGGTACGCCGATCACCGACAGGGACTTGAGCGCGTGGCTGATCTGCTCCTGGCGCGAGGCGAAGATGGGAAAGGTGCGCAGCTGCGCGTCGGCGGTCAGGTCCTGGTGCAGCCAGGGCGCGACGTGGGCGATTTCCAGCGGGTCGCCGCGCAGCAGCTCCACCAGCTTCGCGGCAGTGCGGTCGCCGGCCGTTCCGCACAGGGCCAGGCACTGGGGCAGGCCCCGCAGGGTTTCCAGCGCCTGGTGCAGGCTGGGCAGGGTGCCGTCGACCTCCAGCACGGTGTGCTGCACGGCACGCCCGCGCCAGCCGCCGCGGGCGTTGAACTCCTGCCATGCGGCGCGGGAGCCGATCAGGAAGTCGCGCGAGACGTCAAGCTGGCTGGCCGAGACGTCCACGATCTGCACGATCTCGGGCACCCGGGCCGGGCTGGCAGCTTTCAGGGGCTGGGCCTGGGTGGGCGGCAGCAGGCCGGCCAGGGCGGCACCGAGCATGAGTTGACGGCGGCGCGGGGAGGCGGGTTGGGGCATCTTGGGGAGGGGAAGGCAGGTCGGGGGAGGTGGCCCAGCTTAGGCGGGTTTCGTGTCTTTTTCGTGACAGAATTGCGACACGCAAAAGCCCGGATTCGCGGCGAACATGTCATACGGTTGACATAAAAGCTTCTTAAAGTTTGCCCATCTCTCCAACCAACCTTCAGGAGTTCTCGATGCAAACGACTTTCAAGCAAGCCCTGCTCAGCCTGTCCGCTGTGGCCCTGCTGTCCGGTGCCAGCCTGGCTTCCGCCCAGGACGTGACCGGTGCCGGCGCCAGTTTCCCCGCCCCCCTGTACGCCAAGTGGGCCTCTGAATACAACAAGAGCACCGGCGTCAAGATCAACTACCAGTCGGTCGGTTCGGGTGCCGGCATCCGCCAGATCGACGCCAAGACCGTGGACTTCGGTGCTTCCGACATGCCGCTGAAGGACGAAGATCTCGAGAAGAAGGGCCAGCTGCAGTTCCCCACCGTGATCGGTGGCGTGGTGCCCGTGGTGAACATCCCCGGCATCGCCGCCGGCCAGCTCAAGCTGACGGGCGCACTGATCGCCGACATCTACCTGGGCAAGATCAGCAAGTGGAACGACGAGGCCATCAAGGCCGTCAACCCCGGTCTGAACCTGCCGGACGCTGCCATCGCCCCGGTGCGCCGCGCCGATGGTTCGGGCACCACCTTCATCTTCACCAACTACCTGAGCAAGGTCAGCAACGAGTGGAAGGACAAGGTTGGTGAAGGCACCGCCGTGAACTGGCCCACGGGCGCCGGTGGCAAGGGCAATGAAGGCGTGGCCGCTTTCGTGGGCCGCCTGCCCAACTCGATCGGTTATGTCGAGTACGCCTATGTGAAGCAGAACAAGATGGTCTACGCCCAGATGAAGAACAAGAACGGCAACTTCGTCGCACCCGACGACACCGCCTTCAAGGCCGCCGCCGCCGGTGCCGACTGGGCCAAGAGCTTCTACCAGATCCTGACGGAACAGCCCGGCAAGGACGCATGGCCCATGACCGGCGCCACCTTCATCCTGATGCACAAGAGCCAGGACAAGCCGGTCAATGCCGCTGCTGCCCTGAAGTTCTTCTCCTGGGCCTACGCCAACGGCGACAAGATGGCCGACGACCTGGACTACGTGCCCATGCCCGCCAGCGTGAAGACCGCCATCGAGAAGGCCTGGGGCCAGATCAAGGACGGCTCGGGCAAGGCTGTCGCGTTCAAATAACCCACCCAGAAGTACCAGCACGCCATGAGCTCTTCCCCGTCCGCGTCCTTGTCCCGAACTGGAGCCTGGTTCGATGTCCTGTTCGGCTGGCTTGCAAAAGGCGCGGCGTGGTTGACCCTGGCGCTGCTGGCCAGCATCCTGCTGTCCCTGCTGGTCGGCGCCTGGCCGGCCATCGAACGCTACGGGCTGGGTTTCCTGACCAGCCCGGTGTGGGATCCGGTGCAGGAGAATTTTGGTGGCCTGGTGATGATCTACGGCACCCTGGCCACCTCCATCATCGCGCTGCTGATCGCCGTACCGGTGAGTTTCGGCATCGCCCTCTTTCTGACTGAAATGTGCCCGGCCTGGCTCAAGCGCCCGCTGGGTACCGCCATCGAGCTGCTGGCCGCCGTGCCTTCCATCGTCTACGGCATGTGGGGCCTGCTGGTCTTCGGGCCCATCCTGGCCACCTATGTGCAGGTGCCCCTGCAAAAGCTGCTGACGGGGGTGCCCTATCTGGGTGCCCTGGTGTCGGGGCCGCCGGTGGGCATCGGTATTTTGTCGGCCGGCATCATCCTGGCCATCATGATCATTCCCTTCGTCGCCGCCGTGATGCGCGATGTGTTCGAGGTCACGCCGCCCCTGCTCAAGGAGTCGGCCTATGGCCTGGGCTCCACCACCTGGGAGGTGGTCTCCAAGGTGGTGCTGCCCTATACCAAGGCGGGTGTGGTCGGCGGCATCATGCTGGGCCTGGGCCGCGCCCTGGGCGAGACCATGGCGGTGACCTTCGTCATCGGCAATATGAACCAGCTCAACACGCTCAGCGTCTTCGACGCCGCCAACAGCATCACTTCGGCCCTGGCCAACGAGTTTGCCGAGGCATCCACCGGCCTGCACCAGGCCTCGCTGATCTACCTGGGTCTGGTGCTGTTTTTCATCACCTTTGTCGTGCTCTCGCTGTCCAAGCTGCTGCTGCAGCAACTCAAGAAGAGCGAGGGAACCAAATCATGAACGCGCAAGACCAGATCCGCAGCGTCGCCTACCAGCAGCGCAAGCGTGTCAACATCCTGGCCCTGGCGCTGTCCCTGAGTGCCATGGGTTTCGGCCTGTTCTGGCTGTTCTGGATCCTCTGGGAAACACTGCGCCTGGGCCTGGGTGGCCTGGCCTGGGCCACCTTCACGCAGATGACACCCCCGCCCAACGAAGTCGGGGGCATCGCGAACGCCATCTACGGTTCTTTCCTCATGGTGTTGCTGGCGACCTTCGTGGGCACACCCATCGGCATCATGGCCGGCATCTACCTGGCCGAGTACGACCCCAAGGGTTGGCTAGCCGAGGTGACGCGCTTTGTCAACGACATCCTGCTGTCGGCGCCCTCCATCGTGATCGGCCTGTTTGTCTACGCGGTGGTGGTGGCGCGCTTCAAGTCCTTCTCGGGCTGGGCCGGCGTGATGGCCCTGGCGCTGATCGTGATTCCGGTGGTGATCCGCACCACCGAGAACATGCTGCAGCTGGTGCCTGCCGCCATGCGCGAGGCCGCCTACGCCCTGGGCACGCCCAAGTGGAAGGTCATCCTCATGATCACGCTGCGCGCGGCGCGTGCCGGTGTGGTCACCGGCGTGCTGCTGGCCGTGGCCCGCATCTCGGGCGAAACGGCGCCGCTGCTCTTCACGGCGCTGAACAACCAGTTCTGGACCTCGAACCTCGGGGACCCGATGGCCAGCCTGCCGGTAACGATCTTCAAATTTGCCATGAGCCCGTACGAGAACTGGCAGCACCTGGCCTGGGCCGGCGTGCTGCTGATCACGGTGACCGTGCTCGGGCTCAACATCATCGCGCGCGTGCTGACGCGCAACAAAGGTTGACGACGTGTACACCAGCGAATATTCTCAAGCAAGGCAACCCATGGATCCCACTTCCGCTCCGGCCGACACGCCTGCCCCGAAGATCTCGGTGCGCGACCTGAACTTCTTTTACGGCAAGTTCCACGCGCTCAAGAGCATCAATCTGGACATTCCTCAGAACAAGGTGACGGCTTTCATCGGCCCGTCCGGTTGCGGCAAGTCCACGCTGCTGCGCGTGTTCAACCGCATGTTCGAGCTCTACCCGGACCAGCGCGCCGAGGGCCAGGTGCTGCTCGACGGTGAGAACCTGCTGACCAGCAAGGAAGACGTGGCCCTGCTGCGCGCCAAGGTGGGCATGGTGTTCCAGAAGCCCACGCCTTTCCCGATGTCCATCTACGACAACGTGGCCTTCGGCATCAAGCTGTTCGAGTCGCTCAGCGCCACCGACATGGAAGAACGCGTCGAATGGGCCCTGCGCAAGGCCGCATTGTGGAACGAGGTCAAGGACAAGCTCAAGCAGAGCGGCTCCAGCCTCTCGGGCGGCCAGCAACAGCGCCTGTGCATCGCACGCGGCATCGCCATCAAGCCCGAGGTCCTGCTGCTGGACGAACCCTGTTCCGCGCTGGACCCGATTTCCACCGCCAAGATCGAGGAGCTGATCACCGAGCTCAAGACCGACTACACGGTGGTCATCGTCACGCACAACATGCAGCAGGCGGCCCGCTGCAGCGACTACACGGCCTATATGTACCTGGGTGACCTGGTGGAGTTCGGCTCCACCGAGCAGATGTTCTTCAAGCCCACGCGCAAGGAGACTGAGGACTACATCACCGGTCGCTTCGGTTAAGGAGGAAATGAACATGCCCGACAAACACCTATCCACCCAGTTCGACAGCGAACTGAGTTCCGTCTCCAGCCGCGTCATGGAAATGGGCGGCCTGGTTGAAGCCCAGCTTCAGCAGGCCGTGCAGGCCCTGGCCCGGCTCAATATCGATTCGGCCCAGCAGGTGATCGAGCTGGAGCACCGTGTCAACGCCCTGGAGATCGAGCTCGACCACGAGATCTCCTCCATCATCGCGCGCCGCCAGCCCACCGCACGCGACCTGCGCCTGCTGATGGCGATTTCCAAGGCCATCGCCAATCTGGAGCGTGCCGGCGACGAGGCCGAGAAGATGGCACGCATGGTGCTGTCCATCATCCATAGCGGCGCGCCGCGTGCCCTGCCGGCATCCGAGCTGCGCACGGCGTCCGATCTGGCTGCCGGCCAGCTGCGCAAGGCACTGGACGCCTTTGCCCGGCTCGACACGACAACTGCCGTGGCCATCCTGAAGGAAGACGATCTGATCGACAAGGAATTCGACAGCTTCGTGCGCGTGCTGATCACCTACATGATGGAAGACCCCCGCACCATCTCGCCCAGCCTGGACCTGCTCTTCCTGGCCAAGGCCATCGAGCGTGTCGGGGACCATGCCAAGAACATAGCCGAACTCATCATCTACATCGTCAAGGGTGCCGATGTGCGGCACGCTTCGATCGAAGAAATCGAATCCGTCCTCAAATGAAACAGCCTGCGGTACTTGTGGTCGAAGACGAACCGGCGATCGCCGAGCTGATCGCCGTCAACCTGCGTCACAACGGTTTCCAGCCCACGGTGGCACCAGACGGCCTGGCGGCGCAGCGCGAGATCGATGCGGTGCTGCCCGACCTGGTGCTGCTGGACTGGATGTTGCCCGGCGAAAGCGGCCTGAACCTGGCGCGTCGCTGGCGCAACGACCCGCGGACCAAGGCCGTGCCCATCATCATGCTGACCGCGCGGGGCGACGAGGCCGACCGCGTGGCCGGCTTGGATGCCGGTGCCGATGACTACATGGCCAAGCCTTTTTCCACCAAGGAGATGCTGGCGCGCATCCGTGCCGTATTGCGCCGGCGTGCGCCAGAGCAGGGTGCCGTAGCCCTGGAGATCGGGGGACTGAAACTCGACACGGCCACGCACCGCGTGAGCTACGCCGAGCAGGCGCTCAAGCTCGGCCCCACCGAGTTCAAGCTGCTGCAGTACCTGATGAGCCACGCTGAGCGGGTGCACAGCCGCGGCCAGCTGCTTGACAAGGTCTGGGGTGACCATGTGTTCATCGAGGAACGCACGGTGGATGTACACATCAAGCGCCTGCGCGAAGCGCTGGGCGAAGCCGCTGCCATGGTGGAGACCGTGCGGGGTGCTGGTTACCGCCTGTCGGCCCAACCCGCGCCGGTTCCAGCCGCGCTGCGGGGCTGAAAGCGGTCCCGGCCCCCGGGTCCGTCGTTTCATGCTCCTGCATCTCATACTTTTTCTGCTGCTCCAGATCCTGGCGGCGATGATCGGCATCTGGCTGGCGCCCGAGGCCCTGCAGATCCGGGGCGGGCTGGCCGGCATGCTGGTCATGGGCCTGCTCTGGGTGCTGGTCGATTTCACACGCGGCCTGCAGGTGCTGCAATGGCTGCGCAATGGCGACGTATCCGATGTGCCGCTCAAGCTGGGCCTGTGGGGCGAGGTGGCCGAACGCGCGCGCCGGCTGGTGCGCCAGCGCGAACATGAAACGCGCGACAGCGATCGGCGCCTGCAGGATTTCCTGGCGGCCCTGCAGGCCTCGCCCAACGGGGTGGTGCTGCTGGACGCGCAGGGCCGTATCGAGTGGTTCAACCAGACAGCGGCCCAGCACTTCGGCCTGGAGTCAGGGCGCGACCTGCTGCAGCACATGGTCAACCTGGTGCGCGATCCGGCTTTCACGGCCTATGTGGGCGGGGGCAACTACCTGGCCAGCGTGGTCATGCAGGGGCGGGCCCACAGCAGTGCCCATCCTTTGCGCCTGTCGGTCCACCTGCACGACTACGGCGGCGGGCGGCGCCTGCTGCTCTCGCGCGATGTCACCATGTTCGAGCAGGCCGAGGCCATGCGCCGGGACTTCGTGGCCAATGTTTCGCACGAGATCCGCACCCCCCTGACCGTGCTCTCGGGTTTTGTCGAAACACTGCAGACCCTGCCGCTGGACGCCACCGATCGCGCCCGCTACCTGGACCTGATGGCACAGCAGGCCGGTCGCATGCAGTCCCTGGTGAGCGATCTGTTGATGCTCTCGCGCCTTGAAGGCAGTCCCCTGCCCGGGGCGGCGGAATGGTCGTCGTTGCCGGGGCTGATGAGCCAGGTGGAGCAGGAGGCCCAGGCCCTGTCGACCTTGCTCAATCCGCCCATGACCGGCCCGGCGCAAGTCCTGGTGTTCGAGCCGGCACCGGCCCGCGAGCTCGCCGGCACGCCCTCGGAGCTGCACAGCGCGCTGTCCAACCTCGTCAGCAATGCCGTGCGCTACACGCCGGCTGGCGGCGAGGTGCGCTGTGGCTGGTTGTCGCACGAGGACGGCCGCATGGAGTTCTATGTACGGGACAGCGGTCCGGGTATCGCGCCCGAGCACATCCCCCGCCTGACCGAACGTTTCTACCGCGTAGACCGCAGCCGTTCACGCGACACCGGTGGCACGGGCCTGGGCCTGGCCATCGTCAAGCACGTGGCACAGCGCCATGGCGCCGAGCTGCGCATCGAGAGCACACCGGGCAAGGGTTCACGCTTTGCCATCATCTTCCCGGCCAGCCGCGTGCGCCTGGTGGCCCAGCCCGCAGCAATGGCCGAGGTTTGAGGCGGTCGTCTCAGGGCAGGCGCTCGCGCCGCAGCACCTGCCAGATCATCAGCCAGAAACTCAGGGCCGCGAGGGCCAACGCCGCGGCCCCGGCCATCCAGAAGGCCACCGGGGTCTGCAGTGCGGGCCAGGGGCCGAGCCCGCGGTAGGCCAGCAGGAAGCCGCCATAGAGGCCCAGGCCCCAGAGCAGCACAGCGTAGATCAGGAAGGGCGCCAGCGTGATGCGCCAGCAGCGCAGCACGAACACACCCAGGGCCTGCAGGCCGTCGAAGAGGTGGTAGACCGCGGTCCAGAACAGCAGGGGCACGGCCAGGGCCACCACTTCGGGGCTGCTGGCATACAGGGCCGCCAGAGGCGCACGCACGGCGATCAGCGTGAGGGCCAGCACCAGGGCGCTACCCGCCACGAGGCCGAAACCCACGCCCACGGCGTGGCGCGCCCGGGCCGGGTGGCCTGCGCCCAGCCAGTAACTGGTGCGCGCGCTGGTGGCGATGCCGATGGCCAGGGGCACCATGTAGAGCACGGCGGCCAGGTTGGCGGCGATCTGGTGGCTGGCCGCCGCCGTGGTGCCCAGGCGGGCCACGAACAGGGCCATCAGCGTGAAAGAGGTCACCTCGATCAGGATGGTCAGGCCGCTGGGCACACCCAGGCGGGCAAAGGCCGCCAGCACCTTCCAGTCGGGTTTGCCGGGGCTGTGCCACAGCCGATAGGGTGCATACAGGGGCCGTGTGCGCAGCAGCCACAGGGCCAGGGCCAGCATGGCCACGTGCACCACCAGCGTGGCCCAGGCGCAGCCCGCCGCACCCTGGGCCTGCAGGCCCAGGCCGCCGAAGGCGAACCAGATGGACAGCGGCACCTTGACGAACAGCGAACCCAGTTGCAGCCAGGTGACCAGCTGCGGCTTGCCCAGGCTCTGGTTGAGCGTGCCGTAGAGCCGGAACATCAGGGCCGCCGGCAGCGCCAGCGCGAGCACGTCCAGGTAGGCCAGCACCTCGGTGCGCAGGGCGAGGGGCACGTCGGCCCAGTCGAGCAGGAAACCGGGGTTGAGCAGGATGGTCAGACCGACCAGCACCAGCGCCAGCCACAGGTACAGGGCCTGGCGGAAGGAGTGCCCGAGCTGCGCGGGCCTGGCGGCCCCGTGCAGTTCGGACCAGACCGGCAGCAGGGCCGTCATCACGCTCATCAGGCCGACGTACACGCTCATGTAGATGGCCGAGCCGACGGAAAGCGCGGCCAGCGAGGCCTCGGCGTAGCGGCCGGCGACGATGGTGTCGGTCACGCCAAAAGCCATGGTGGCCAGCTGGCCCACCAGCACGGTGCCGGCGTGGCGTGCGATAGTCTTGAACTCGGGCACGGCTCAGCGGGCTGGCGTGGCGGGAGAAATCGTGATGCGGCGGTAGATGGCCAGGTCTTCTTCACCTTCGCGCGGGTGGCCCAGCTCGGCGTGGCGCTGCCACTGGACCGGGTTCACGATCTCGGGGGTCTGCCGCACGATGTCTGCATCAATGACCAGCCAATCGCAGCGGGCCTGGTCCGACACGGGCTCCAGCCGCAGCCGGCCTTGCAGATGCAGCGCCGCGAGCTGGCCGCGCGAGAGGCCGAAGTGGGCGATGCAGTCCGAGGGCTGCGCCATGGCTTCGATGCGTCGCACCAGCGGCAAATAGCCGCGCGCGTAGTCCAGC
Organism: Hylemonella sp.; assembly: GCA_040376915.1. Lineage (GTDB taxonomy): Bacteria > Pseudomonadota > Gammaproteobacteria > Burkholderiales > Burkholderiaceae_C > Hylemonella. Next base: position 11,328 of record JBEIPS010000002.1, on the reverse strand, counting down.
GCCGGCATCCACAGCGTGGTCAGCAGCAGCCAGCACAGGGCGGCACCGCCGGCGGGCAACACCATGCTCTTCCACAATGCCGACCGGTTGCGGCCGATGCGCCACTTCACCAGCCAGCCCCAGGCGAGGGTGGCCAGGGTGGCGAAGACGAAGGGCAGGATGATGAAGCGCGGCTCGAAGCCGGGCAGCAGGCGGGCCACGTTGGCGGCCGGCTGCGGCGGCAGACCGGTCAACATGGCGATCCACACCACCCAGATGACGATGGCACAGCTGGTGAAGAAGAGCAGGGTGAACCAGTCGATCAGGGCCGACACGCTGCGCCCCAGCGTGGGCAGGGCAAAGGCCGCCAGCGTGGCCAGGGCCGGCAGGGCCAGCAGCAGGGCACGGTCGCCGGCCGGGGTGATGAGGGTGGCACCCACGGTGATCAGGGTGTACCAGAGGGGCAGCGACAGGTGGCGGCTGGGCCTGAGCCCGAACAGCTGGCGGCGCCAGCGCCACAGCGTCCACAGCACCAGGGGCCAGGCCGGCCAGGTGAACCACAGCAGCAGACTGCCCAGGCCGTGCCAGGCGGCCCAGGTGGGCGCAGGCAGGCCGATGCGCCAGCGCCAGAGCCCCAGCGCGCTGGCCAGCAGGATGATCCCGCCGATCAGGGCCAGCAGGCGTTTCAGGTCGCGCCGGTAGTGCCCTGCATCCAGTTGGGACTGGTTGCGGTCCAGCACATGGGCCAGCAATCCGCCGATGGCCAGCAGCAGGGCCATGGAGGGGCCGCCCGATAGCGTGAGGCCGGTGAGGCCGGCGATGGCCGAGAGGGTCGGTGTCCAGCGCCTGTAGGGCAGTGCGGCGAAGGCGTAGAAGCTCAGCGCCGTGAAACAGAGCTGGGCCAGGGCCGGCGTGGTTTCGTGCGAGAGCTGGGCCAGGCCCAGACAGGCGATGAAGGCCAGCATGCCGCCGTCGGCCATGGCTCGGGCGTAATCGTTGGGGCGGGCTTCGCCGCCGAAGGCGAAGGCCACGGGCTGGGCCCGCGGGCTGCGCGCCAGGTAATAGATGCCCTGCCAGACCGCGATCAGGGTCAGGGCCAGCAGGGCGATGAAAGGCAGGCGTGCGGCGAAATCGGCCGGAATCCAGGCGGGGGCGATCTGCAGCGCCCAGGCGCCCAGCCAATAAGGCAGCAGGCCATCCACATCCGGGGGCTGTCCCAGCAGGGTCGGGGCGAGCCAACTGGCGCGGCCGGCAGCCAGCTCGGCCATATAACCGTAGGCCGTGATGTCTGCGCTGCGCCAGGGGCCTCGCCCGATGAAACCGGGCAGCACGTAGGCCAGGGCAAAGAGCCAGAGTGCGAGGTGCGGCAGTCGGCGCACGGCGCCCTGGGGAACGATGGCGGGGCTGGGCTGGTTCACGAGGGCGATGATGCCAGAGAGTGGTTCGGTGTCAGAAAGGAAAAGGGCAGCACGGCGTACCGGGCTGCCCTTGACTGGAAAACTGCGGCCAGTTTACTTGGCGGCGGTCTTGCCGAAGCGGTTGCGGAATTTCTCCACGCGGCCGCCCATGTTGTCCACCGACTTCTGGGTGCCGGTGTAGAAGGGGTGCGACTCGCTGGAGGTGTCCAGCTTGTAGAGCGGCAGCTCGCGGCCGTCTTCCATCTTGATCATTTCCTTGGCGTTGGCGCAGGAACGGGTCACGAACTTGAAACCGTTGGACAGGTCCACGAAGCACACTTCGCGGTAGTTCGGGTGGATGCCTTCTTTCATGATTCTTCCTCTAGTTGCGGGAGCCGGCCTGGACCATCCAGACTACTTTCCGCGAAAAACGCAGATTATACAAGTAAATCAAGGACTTGCGCAATCCGATCAGCCGCCCCGGCGCATCATGTCGAAGAACTCGTTGTTGGTCTTGGTGGCGCGCATCTGCTTGAGCACCATTTCCATGGCCTCGATTTCGTCCATGTTGTAGAGAAACTGGCGCAGGATGCGGGTTTTTTGCAGGATTTCGGGCTGCAGCAGCAGTTCTTCGCGGCGGGTGCCGCTGCGGTTGAGCTGGATGGAGGGGAAGACGCGCTTCTCGTACAGGCGGCGGTCCAGGTGGATTTCGGAGTTGCCGGTGCCCTTGAACTCTTCGAAGATCACTTCGTCCATGCGGCTGCCGGTGTCGACCAGGGCGGTGGCGATGATGGTCAGCGAGCCGCCTTCTTCCACATTGCGGGCGGCGCCCAGGAAGCGCTTGGGGCGCTGCAGGGCATTGGCGTCCACACCGCCGGTCAGCACCTTGCCGGAAGAGGGCACCACGTTGTTGTAGGCGCGGGCCAGGCGGGTGATGGAGTCCAGCAGGATCACCACGTCTTTTTTCAGTTCGACCAGGCGCTTGGCGCGCTCGATCACCATCTCGGCCACGTGCACGTGGCGGGCGGCCGGCTCGTCGAAGGTGGAGGCAATGACCTCGCCCTTGACGGTGCGCTGCATCTCGGTCACTTCTTCCGGACGCTCGTCGATCAGCAGCACCATCAGGTAGCTGTCGGGATAGTTGGCGGAGATGGCGTGCGCGATGTGCTGCATCATCACGGTCTTGCCGCTCTTGGGCTGCGCCACGATCAGGGCGCGCTGGCCCTTGCCGATGGGGGCGATGATGTCGATGACACGGCCGGTGATGTTTTCCTCGCCCTTGATGTCCTGTTCCAGCTTCATCTGCACCTTGGGGAACAGCGGCGTCAGGTTCTCGAACATCACCTTGTGCTTGTTGGTCTCGGGCGAGCCGCCGTTGACCTTCTCCAGCTTGTTCAGCGCGAAGTAGCGTTCGCCGTCCTTGGGGGTGCGGACTTCGCCTTCGATCATGTCGCCGGTGTGCAGGTTGAAGCGTCGCACCTGGCTGGGACTGATGTAGATGTCGTCGGTGCTGGCGGTGTAGCTCGAATCCGGGCTGCGCAGGAAACCGAAACCGTCGGGCAGGATCTCCAGAACGCCATCGGCAAACACCTGTTCGCCGGTCTTGGCGCGCTTCTTGATGATGGCGAACATCAGCTCCTGCTTGCGCATGCGGCCGGTGTTTTCGATCTCAAGCTCTTCGGCCTGCTTGAGGATTTCAGATACGTGCAGTACCTTGAGTTCGTTTAAGTGCATGGAAGGAGCCCCAGTGGGGTGTGGCTATCGATCGGGGGGATGTGGGACTGAGCAGACGCCGGGGTCTTGCCAGCCGGGAACTCGAACCGGTCTGAAGCCAACCGGCGATTGCAGGTGATTATGACAGGAAAAAAGGCCGCCGCGCAGTATTGCGTCGGCGGCCCTGTTCAGAGCGGTCGGGGCGGCTTCAGGCCAGTTGCTGGTCGATGAAGGCCGTCAGCTGGGCCTTGCTCATGGCGCCGACCTTGGTGGCGGCGAGCTGGCCGCCCTTGAACAGCATGAGCGTGGGGATGCCACGGATGCCGAATTTGGCCGGGATGTCGCGGTTTTCGTCCACGTTCATCTTGGCAACCTGCAGCTTGCCCTGGTAGGTGCCGGCCACTTCGTCGAGCACGGGGGCAATCATTTTGCAGGGGCCGCACCATTCGGCCCAGTAGTCGACCAGCACGGGCTGGCTGGCGTTGAGGACGTCGGTTTCAAAAGAGGCGTCGGAAACGTGCTTGATCAGGTCGCTGGCCATGAGGGCTCCTTGTTCGATGAGGCAATGCGGCTACAGTTGCGGCATTGTGACAGAAACCACGGATTTTCGTTGGCAGCAGGGGCTTGCCGGCATCGAGGCCCACATGCGTGCGCGCGGCGCGCACCCGGCCCGCACCGTGGTCCTGCTGCCCTATGCGCAGCTCATGCCGCAGGCCGCGCGCCTGTGGGCCCAGACCCATCCCGACGGCTTCGCACCGCGTTTCGAGACCACGCAGAACTGGTGCCGCAGCCTGGGGGGCTACCACTCCGCGGCCACGGACCTGGGCGGGGACCCCGCCTTCGACGCGCTGACGGCGCGTGCCCTGCTTGAGCAGAGCGGTTTGCGCGAGCAGGCCGAGGTGGCCACGCCGCTCCTGCTCGACTCTGCACGCGAACTTGCGCCGCTGGCCGCGGCCGTGCCCCCCCCGCAACGCGCGGCCTGGGGGCAGGGCGCGCGTGCAGCGGCCCTGGCAGGGCTGGATGCCGGCATGCTGGCCCTCGAAGCGCGCGTGGCTCAGGTGGCGGTGGCCTGGGCCGGCAATTCTTCCTATCCCAGCGATGTGCTTTTTTCATCGCGAGTGATCGAGTCGGTGGATTGCCTCATCGTGGTTCCGGGTCTGCAGCCCGATCCCCTGCCGGCCGGTCTGTTGCCGGTCTGGGGCGAGCGCATGTGCATTCTGGAAGCGCCTGCCAGCCAAGCTGCGGCACCGGCGCTGGCCTTCCATGAAGCCGACGATGCGCAGGACGAGGCACTGCGTGCTGCAGCCTGCGTGCTGCGGCATCTCGAGGCCGGGCGCAGCCCCGTGGCTGTGGCCGTGATCGACCGTGCGCTCACACGCCGTGTGCGCGCCATGCTGGCCAGCCACGGTGTTCAGATGCGTGACGAGACGGGCTGGAAGCTCTCCACCAGCCGCGCCGGCGCGCAGCTCATGGGCGCCTTGCGCGCCATGGCCTGGAATGCGAGCAGCGATCTTGTGCTGGACTGGCTCAAGAACACGCCGGCTTGCGATATGCAGGCGCTGCGCGAGCTCGAGGCCGCGCTACGCCGTCGGCCCCAGCGCGCCTGGCGCCATGTGCCGGACACCTTGGACGTGCGTCCGCCTTCGGCTCTGCCCGACCTGTTGCAGCGCATTGAAGCCTGGCGCGCGCCTTTGCAGGGCACACGCACTCTGGCCGAATGGCTGCCCGTGCTGCGCGAGTCGCTGCGGGCCACGGGCCAGTGGACCTTGCTGCAGGACGACCTGGCTGGCGCCGACGTGCTGGCGGCGTTGCGGCTCGATGAAGCCGCGACCGTGCCTGCCGATGCGCCTTGGGCGCGCCGCCGCCTGAGCCTGGCCGACTTCACACGCTGGGTGGACCAGGTGCAGGAATCCGCGAGCTTCAAGCCCGAGTACCCGGCGCAGGAACAGGCGGTGCTGTTGCCGCTGGCGCAGATGCTGGGACGCGAATTTGCGGCTGTGGTCCTGCCCGGCTGCGACGAGCAGCGGCTGCCGACGTCGACCGATCCGGGTGGTTTGTGGACAGCCGCGCAGCGCGCAGCACTCGGCCTGCCCTCGCGTGCAGAGCTCGAAGCCGCCTTGCGCTCGGCATGGGCCGACGCCTTGTCCCGGCCTTCGGTGGACGTGCTCTGGCGGCGCAGCGATGACGGTGGCGAGCCCTTGCTCGCGAGCCCGCTGGTGCAACTGACGCAGGCCGAGCAGGGGGCAGGTGCTGCTGCCGCAAACCCTCTGACGGCGCGCAGGCTGACCGGCATGCCTGTGCAGCTACCCGCACCGGCCGCGGCCGAACTGGCCTTGAGCAGGATATCGGCCAGCGCCTACCAGGACTTGCGTCATTGTCCCTACCGCTATTTCGCCCTGCGCCAGCTCGGTCTGAAGGAGGCCGAGGAGATCGAAGGTGAACTCGACAAGCGTGACTTCGGCCTCTGGTTACACGCTGTGTTGCAGCGTTTCCATACGGAACTCGACAGCACGGACCAGGCCCGCCGCCGCGAGCTGCTCGACGCCGCCGCCGCCGAGGAGGCACGGGTGCAGCGCCTGGCCGAAGATGAATTCCTGCCTTTCGTGGCCGCCTGGCCACGGATGCGCGAGGGGTATCTGGAATGGCTGGAGAAACACGAGGCTGCGGGCTGGTCCTATGTTGAGGGTGAAAGCGACGCAAGCCAGCCGCTGGGCGAGCTGACGCTTTTCGGCCGCCTGGACCGTATCGATCGTGCGGCCGACGGCACGTTGATGGTGATCGACTACAAGACCGAACCGCGCGACACCACCAACCGGCGCATCAACGAACCCTACGAGGACACGCAATTGGCGTTTTACGCGGCGCTGCGACCCGAGGACTCTCTGCGTGCAGCCTATGTCAATGTGGGGGAGCGTGATCCGGGCAAGACCTATGAGCAGCCCGAGGTGGTGGCCGTGAGGGATGCGCTGATTGAAGGTCTGCTCGGTGACCTGGGGCGCATTGCAGGAGGCGCGAGGATGCCTGCCTTGGGTGAAGGCAAGGTTTGTGAGACCTGCGCTGCGCGTGGTCTCTGTCGCAAGGACTTCTGGAGTGGGGAAGTGCAACCATGACGCCGGCCTACGAACGCAATGACGCGCCGGTCTCGCGTGAAGACTTCTACAAGATCGCCTGTGATCCGCAGCGCCATGTAGCCGTCGAAGCTTGCGCAGGGGCGGGCAAGACCTGGATGCTGGTCTCGCGCATCCTGCGCGCCCTGCTCGAAGGCGCGGCGCCGCAGGAGATTCTGGCCATCACCTTCACCAAGAAGGCGGCCGGCGAGATGCGCCAGCGCCTGATGGAGTGGCTGAAGGAGTTTGCCCGGGATTCCGACGAAAAGCTGGCGCAGGAGTTGCGCATCCGGGGTGTCGATGCCAAACGCATTCCCCTGCTGATCGAACCTCTGCGCGGTTTGCACCGACAACTGCTGAGCCAGGGCCGTACGGTGCAGATCCGCACCTTCCATAGCTGGTTTGCGGCCTTGTTGCGTCATGCACCACTGTCGGTGCTCGAGAGGCTGGGGCTGCCAGCGGCCTACGATCTGCTGGAGCAGGATGCGCCGGCCATCGCCCAGCTCTGGCGACCTTTCCAGGCCCGGCTGCTGCGCGAACCCGAGGCCCGGGCCGACTACGAGGCCATGATCGCCGCGCACGGTCGCAGCCAGACCGAGAAGGCGCTGGAGGGGGCCTTGCAGCGGCGCGTGGAGTTCATGCTGGCCGATGCGGCCGGGGTGCTCGCGGCATCGGTGTCGTCGGCGGGTGCGCTGTACCCCGAATTTGCCGGTCTGGACACGCCGGCGCAATGGCTGCTGCAGCCAGCCGTGCGTGAACGCTGGCTGGCGCGTGCCAAAGCTCTGGGGCAGGAAAAGAACAAGACCCCGCAATCCGCGGCGGCGGACATCGTCGATGCCTATGCCCTGCTTGACCAGGGCGACGAAGCCCCTTTGGCTGCGGCCCTGGATACCCTGCGATCCGCTTTTTTTGTCAAGGACGAAGACCGCCTGACCAAGAACCTGCAGAAGTTCGAGGTCGCGCAGGAGGCCGAACCCGAGCTGCAGCGCCTTTGCGCAGCCCAGCAGCAACACGAGGCCTGGCTTTACCAGCAGCGCCTGACAAGGCTCTCCCGCGTGCTGCTCGACGAATACGCTGCGCTCAAGCGCGAGCGCGGCTGGGTGGACATGAGTGATGTGGAGCGCGCTGCCTTGCATCTGCTCAAGGATGCGGAGCTCAGCGGCTGGATCCAGGAGCGGCTGGATGCCCGCACGCGCCACCTGCTGATCGATGAGTTCCAGGACACCAACCCCATGCAATGGCAGGCCCTGCATGCCTGGCTCAGCGCTTATGCAGGCAGCGGTGGCGGCGCCGCGGCGCCCCGACTCTTCATTGTGGGCGACCCCAAGCAGAGCATCTACCGCTTCCGCCGTGCCGAGCCCCAGGTCTTCAAGGCCGCGCAGGCCTTCGTGCGTGAACTGGGCGGCGAGCAGCTGAGCTGCGACCACACGCGGCGCAACGCGCCTGCGGTGCTGGCACTGGTCAACTCCACACTGGGTCAGGCGCAGGCAGATCATGAGTACGAAGGCTTCCGCGCGCACAGCACAGAGTCGGACGAAACCGGTGCCGTGCTGGCCCTGCCCGTGATCCCGCGGCCCGAGAAGGAAAAGAAAGAAGCGGCCACCGAATGGCGCGACAGCCTCCTGGCGCCGCGCCACACGCCGGAAGACAGCCTGCGTGAACTTGAATGTCGACAGGCCGCACGCTGGATCGCCGCGCAGATCGAGGCCGGTAGGCAGCCACGGGACATCATGGTGCTGGCCCGCAAGCGCGACCGCCTCAGCGCGATGGAGGCCGAGCTGCGCGCCCTGGGGATTGCGGCCCTGCAGCCCTTGAAAACCGATCTGGGCGAGGCGCCCGAGGTACAGGACCTTGTGGCCCTGCTCGATGCCCTGGTCTCACCCGCCCACGATCTCTCGCTGGCCCGTGCGCTCAAGTCGCCGCTGTTCGGTCTGGGTGACGCGGCCCTGATCGAGATCGCCTTGCGCCAGCGCGCGCAACGTCGGCCCTGGTTTGACCTGCTGCAAGAGCAGGGCTGGTCTCCTGCGCTCGAAGGCGTGGGGCGGCGGCTGTTGCGCTGGCAACAATGGGTGGCCAGTCTGCCGCCCCACGATGCGTTGCACGCCATTTTCGAGGACGGCGATGTACTGGCCCGTTTTGTCGCAGCGGCCCCGGCGACGCTGCGCGACGGGGTGCGCGCCGGCTTGCTGGCCCTGATGAACGCGGCGTTGCAGATCGATGGCGGCCGTTACGCCACGCCTTATGCGTTTGTGCGTGCCCTGCGTGCGGGTGGGGTGCCGGCGCCCCAGATGGCAGCGCCGCAAGCCGTGCAACTGCTGACCGTGCACGGCGCCAAGGGCCTGGAGGCCGAGTTGGTGCTGCTGCTGGACACCGATGCCCCTCCGCCGCCGGCCGAGACCATGGGCGTGCTGCTCGACTGGCCCGGCGAAGCCGAGGTGCCGCAGAGCTTTGTCTTTCTCGCCAGCGAAAGCAGGGTGCCGGCCAGCGCGCGCAGCGCTCTGGAGCGGGAAGAGCGCGAGCGCCAGCGGGAAGAGTTGAACGCCTTGTATGTCGCTCTGACACGGGCGAAGAGGAATTTGGTGCTGTCCTCCGTGGAACCGCATCGGGACAGCGGGCGCAGCTGGTGGCAGCGTCTCTTGCCGGGTTGTACCGCCTTGGCGGTGGACGGCTTGTCTGCTGCAGGTGGGATGCCGCGCGCCGAAGAAGCGGCCATTAGCCTGCCGGTGTTGCCAGACGTGCGTTTCGAGGCGCCGCGTGTTGCGGTCGCCACGGTCGAGGACAGCCCCGAGGCGCGCATCGGTTCAGCCATGCATCGCCTGCTCGAATGGGCTGCGCTCGATGCCCGCGATGTGGACCCGCTCCAGGTGGACCGGGTCATGGCGGAATTCCTGCTCGATACCGAGCAGGCCCGCCAGGCCGCCGCCATGGCCCTGCGCATCCTGCAGGGCGAAGGGGCCTGGGCCTGGCGCTCCGGCGAACTCAGCTGGCAGGGCAACGAGGTGCCCGTCACGCTGCAGGGCAGCGTGCGCCGCATCGACCGCCTGGTGCGGCGCAGGGATGGCAGCTGGTGGGTGCTGGACTACAAGTCGGCGGCACAGCCCCAGGCCCAGGAAGAATTGAAATCGCAGCTGCGCGACTACCGCGCCGCGGTGCAGGCGGCCAGCCCGGGCGAAACGGTGCGCGCGGCTTTCCTGAGCGCCTTGGGCACCCTGGAAGAGATTGAATGACAAGAGAACGCATGACAGCAGAACAGAAAAGACGCGTGGTGGTGATCGGTGGCGGCCCGGCCGGCCTGATGGCAGCCGAGGTGTTGGTCAACGCCGGTGTGGCTGTGGACCTGTATGACGCCATGCCTTCGGTGGGCCGCAAGTTCCTGCTGGCCGGCAAGGGCGGGATGAATCTCACACACTCCGAATCCGCCGACCGCTTTGCCGAGCGTTACGGTGCCCGGCGTGCGCAGATCGAGACGCTGCTGCGTGAATTCGGGGCCTTGCAGTTGCGGGAGTGGGCGCAGGGCCTGGGCGTCGAGACTTTTGTCGGCACGTCCGGCCGGGTGTTCCCCAGGGACATGAAGGCCGCGCCCCTGTTGCGTGCCTGGTTGCAGCGCCTGCGCCATCCGGCGCAGGGTGGTCCGGGTGTGGCTTTCCATATGCGGCATCGCTGGATGGGTTGGGCCGAGGACGGCCGTACCCTGCGCTTCGAATCACCGGAAGGTGAAGTCCAGGTGCAGGCCGATGCCCTGGTGCTGGCCCTGGGCGGTGGCAGCTGGGCGCGGCTGGGCTCCAATGGTGCCTGGGTGCCGCTGCTGGCCGCCCGTGGTGTGGCGGTGGCGCCTTTGCTGCCGGCGAATTGCGGTTTCGACGTGAGCGTGCAGCGCGCGCTGCCGCCGCAGGGGCAGGCGCTGCCCGTGCAGGCCGTGGGGCCGCGCGTCGGCTGGAGCGAATTCTTTGCCAGCCGGCATGCGGGGCAGCCTTTCAAGACCGTGGCGATCTCGTTCACGGACGCGTCAGGGCAGACCTTCCAGCGCAAGGGCGAGTTCATTGCCACGGCCTCGGGGGTGGAGGGCAGCCTGGTCTATGCGGCTTCCAGCCTGCTGCGCGAGGAGATCATCCGCACGGGCCACGCGACGCTGGCGCTGGACCTGCTGCCCGACATGTCGCCCGAGCGTGTGCTGGCCGAAGTCTCGCACCCGCGCGGTTCGCGTTCGCTGTCCAGCCACCTCAAGAGCCGTCTTGGCATCGAGGGCATCAAGGCGGCCGTCCTGCACGAGCTGCTGGGCAAGGAAGAGATGCACGACAACGCTGCGCTGGCGCGCGCGATCAAGGCCCTGCCGCTGCGACTGGTGGCGGCACGGCCGATCGATGAGGCCATCAGCAGTGCCGGTGGTGTGTTGTTCGAGGTGCTGAACGACGACCTGATGTGCGAGGCCCTGCCAGGCGTGTTCTGTGCCGGTGAGATGCTGGACTGGGAAGCGCCAACAGGCGGGTATTTGCTCACGGCCTGTTTTGCCAGCGGCAAGCGGGCGGGTGAGGGCGCTCTTGCTTTTCTCACTAAGGATTAAGCCGGTGAGATTTATAGAGCTGGATGTCGTGACCTTGCTCCACGAACAGAGGGGCGTTATGGCGGGTTCTATTGGAGTTGTTTTGGAGGTCTACGTTGACACGAAAAGCTACTTGGTGGAGTTCGAAAAAACAGAAGATGTCGTTGAGATCGGGGAGGCGGACTTTTGGCCGTGGGGGGTTGAGTCACCAGCAGACTAGGTTTCAATGAGGAGCCAACTGCGTCGGGGCATAGCACGACCTCGCGTATTTCTGGGTAGCAGCACGCCTGTGGCGTGACAGATAAGGGAAGGCCTAATGGCCTGCCCTTATCTGTTCCGGCCAGAGCGCATATCCCAATCGTCTAGACTGCGAACGTCAATCGCAAAACTGGCAACGTAGTTCCGGCCAGAGCGCATATCCCAATCGTCTAGACTCCCGGCCCAATTCGTGCGGCCAGAGGTGTAGTTCCGGCCAGAGCGCATATCCCAATCGTCTAGACTTGAATGGCAACCCGACGCAGTAGTGATTGAGTTCCGGCCAGAGCGCATATCCCAATCGTCTAGACTCTTTGCACACTGTTTGCACATGGTT
>JBEIPS010000021.1:0-43142 GCA_040376915.1 Hylemonella sp. | reverse complement strand
ACTTGAGCATGTAGGCCAGGTAGTCGGGCTCGAGCAGGTCGTTGATGGCAACGATTTCGATGTCCTTGAAATTCTGTACCGCCGAACGCAGCACGTTGCGCCCGATGCGGCCGAAACCGTTGATGCCTACCTTGATCGTCACAAAGCTCTCCTCTGAAGGGTTGTCAATTCAACAGTTGCCGGAAGTCGGGAATCACGCGGTCGGGCCCGCAGGCCGCTATGGGCTGGCCCATGTTGTAGCCATAGGGCAGCGCCCAGACCGGCACACCGGCGTTGCGCGCGCTGGCCACGTCGATCGACGAATCGCCGACAAAAAGCGCACGCGCGGCGTCCACCCGGAATTGCGACAGGCAGCTGTGGATGCCGGCCGGATCGGGCTTCTTGGTGGGCAGGGTGTCGCCGCTGACCACGCGGTCGAACAGCGGCTCCAGCGCATGGGCGGCCAGCACGGTGCGGGTGTAACGCGCCTCCTTGTTGGTGACCACGGCCAGATGGATGCCCCGGGCACGCAAGCTCTTGAGCACCTCGCGCACATGCGGGTAGAGGTGGCTGCGCGTACCGCAGCGGCGTTGGTAATGGCGATCGAATTCGGCAGCAATCAGGGGCAGGTCATCACAGCGGCGAACCTCCTCCACCGTGAGCCGGCGCACCTGGGCCAACGCCTGCACCAGCAGTTCGCGCGTGCCGTGGCCGATCCATCGGTCCACCTGCTCCTGCGCCACCTGCGCCAGGCCAAAGTGCTGCAGCGTGTCGTTGACGGCGTCGCAGATTTCGGGTGCGGTCTCGATCAGCGTGCCGTCCAGGTCGAACATGACCAGATCGAAGGGCATGTTTACTTGCTTATCCATGGAAGTAAATCCGAAAAAATCAGGCGACGGTCGTGGCACGCTCACGCACGCGCCCCCGCACCGCCAGCACGGTGGCTTCCACCGTTATGCCGAAATACGGGTACAGGTCCTTGGCCGGTGCCGACTCGCCGAAGCTGGCGATGCCTATCACATGGCCGCGGCGTCCGACGTACTTGCGCCAGAAATCCGGGTGCGCGGCTTCCACCGCCACGGCCGGCAGGTCCAGCGGCAGCACGGCGTCCTGGTAGGCCAGTGGCTGGCGATCGAACACATTGCTGCAGGGCATGGACACCACGCGCGTGGCGATTCCCTCCTTGGCCAGTTGCTCGTGCGCCTGCATGGCCAGCATGGTTTCGGAGCCGGTGGCGATGATCACGGCCTCGGGCGCGTCCTGTTCGGCCAGGATGTAGCCCCCGCGACGGATATGGGCCGCCAGTTCGGCACGATCCGCCAGGCGTGGCAGGTTTTGCCGGGACAGCGCCAGGGCGCTGGGACCGTCATGGCGCTCGATGGCGCAGGCCCAGGCCACCGCCGTTTCCAGGCCGTCGGCCGGGCGCCAGACATCCAGGTTGGGAATGATGCGCAACGACGGCACATGTTCGACCGACTGGTGCGTCGGGCCGTCTTCACCCAGGCCGATGGAGTCGTGCGTGAACACATGGATCACGCGCTGCTTCATCAGGGCGGCCATGCGGATGGCATTGCGGCTGTAGTCGCTGAAGGTCAGGAAGGTGCCGCCGTAGGGAATGAAGCCGCCATGCAGGGCCAGGCCGTTCATGATGGCCGACATGCCGAATTCGCGCACGCCGTAGGACAGGTGGTTGCCCCAGGCATCACGGCCAGCCTTAACGCAGTTCTTGAAGTTGGTCAGATTGGAGCCGGTCAGGTCGGCGCTGCCGCCAAAAAACTCCGGCACCAGCGGCGCCAGCAGGTCCAGCGCGTTCTGGCTGGCCTTGCGGGTGGCTATCGGCTCGGTTCTGGCAGCGATGGTCTCGAACAGTTCAGGCAGCCTGGCCGCGTAATCCGGCAGCAGTGCGCCCGTCATGCGACGTTCGAACTCGGCCGCCTCCAGCGGGTACTGCGTACGATAGGCCTCGAAACGCTCGCGCCAGGCGCGCTCGATGGCGGCACCGCGCTCGCGGGCGTCCCAGGCGGCGGCAATGTCCGCCGGGATCTCAAAAGGCGGCGCAGTCCACCCCAATTCATCTCGGGTCGCCTGAACTTCGGCCGCGCCAAGGGCCGCGCCGTGCACATCGTGCGTACCGGCCTTGTTGGGCGAGCCCTGGCCGATCACGGTCCTGCAACAGATCAGCGTCGGCTTGCCATGCGGCAGGGCCGCCTGGTGGCGGGCCTCGACGAGGGCTGCCTCAACGGCTGCCGCGTCGTGACCGTCGACATTCGGGATCACATGCCAGCCGTAGGCCCTGAAGCGCCCGGGCGTGTCGTCGGTGAACCAGCCTTCGACGTGACCGTCTATCGAAATGCCGTTGTCGTCGTAGAAGGCGATCAGCTTGGACAGTCGCAGCGTACCGGCCAGCGAGCAGGCCTCGTGGCTGATGCCTTCCATCATGCAACCGTCACCAAGAAACGCATAGGTGTGGTGATTCACGATGGTGTAGCTGGTGCCCTCTTCCTCGCGGTTGAACTCCGCGGCCAGCAGCTTTTCAGCCAGCGCCATGCCCACGGCATTGGCGATCCCCTGGCCCAACGGGCCGGTAGTGGTCTCGACGCCGGGAGTGATGCCCACTTCGGGGTGACCGGCGGTCTTGCTGTGGAGCTGGCGGAAACGCTTGATCTCCCCCATCGGCAGGTCATAGCCGCTCAGGTGCAGCAGAGCGTAGATCAGCATGGAGCCATGGCCGTTGGACAGCACGAAGCGGTCGCGGTCGGGCCACTGCGGATTGGCCGGGTTGTGACGCAGGTGGCGGTTCCACAGCACTTCGGCGATGTCGGCCATGCCCATAGGCGCTCCGGGGTGGCCGGACTTGGCCTGTTCGACAGCGTCGACGGAGAGCATGCGGATGGCATTGGCCATGCGGCGGGCGAGTTCGGGAGTCGGTGCTGTCATGTCAGTTCGCTCCCAGGGCGCGCTTGCGCCGCTCCATCATGCGCCAGACGAAGGGCGTGAAGATCAGCTGCATGGCCAGTTCCATCTTGCCGCCGGGCACGCAAATGGTGTTGGCGCGGCTCATCCAGGAGTTGTCGATCATGCCCAGCAGGTAGGGGAAGTCGATGCCCTTGGGATTGGCAAAGCGGATCACCACCATGCTTTCATCGGCCGAGGGAATGTCGCGCGAGATGAAGGGGTTGGAGGTGTCCACCATGGGTACACGCTGGAAGTTCACATGCGTATGCGCGAACTGCGGCACGATGTAGTTCACGTAGTCGGGCATGCGGCGCAAGATGGTGTCGGTCACCGCCTCGGTGCTGTAGCCGCGCTGGTGCTTGTCGCGCCAGAGCTTCTGGATCCACTCCAGGTTGATCACCGGCACCACGCCGATGCGCAGGTCCGGGTGCAGGGCGATGTTGTGCTCGGGCGTCACCACGGCGCCGTGCAAGCCCTCGTAGAACAGCATGTCGGTTTCAGCCGGCAGGTCTTCCCAGGGCGTGAAGGTGCCAGGCTCCTGCTTGTAGGGCGCGGCTTCTTCCTCGTTGTGCAGGTACTTGCGCGCGCGCCCGGTGCCGGACTTGGCGTAGGTCGCAAACAGGCTCTCGAGTTCGCCGAACAGGTTGTTGTCGGATCCGAAGTGACTGAAGTGCTTGTTGCCGGTCTTCTCCGCCTCGCTGGCCTTGAGCTTCATCTCCTTGCGGTTGTAGCGATGGAAGCTGTCTCCCTCGATGATGGCGGCTTTCACGCCTTCGCGGCGGAAGATGTTGGCGAAGGTACGCGTCACGGTGGACGTGCCGGCCCCCGATGAGCCGGTGATCGCGATGATGGGATGACGTTCAGACACGGAGGTCTCCTGGAGCTAAAAAATCCTGTTTGCACGGCCTGAGTGCCAGTTGCCTTGCCTTCGCGCGGGACACCGCGGAACCGGCTTTGCCGGGCCGCTGGTGCCGTCCCCCTTCAGGGGGAAGGGCCCGAAGGGCACTCAGGGGGTGCTTCATACCCTGAACAGGCCGCGTTCGGCGAACAGCGGGCTGTCGTTCTCGATCCTGGTCGGCTCGGCGTGGTAGCGCTCGATGCGCTCCACCTCGTTCCTGGAGCCGAACACCAGGCCGATGCGCTGGTGCAAGGCGGTGGGCTGCACCGCCAGCATGGGCTGGCGACCGGTGCTGGCGCGGCCACCGGCCTGCTCCATGATGAAACCGACCGGATTGGCTTCGTACAGCAGGCGCAGGCGACCGTTCTTGGCCGGCTCCTTGCTGTCCTTGGGGTACATGAAGACGCCGCCGCGCATCAGGATGCGGTGCGCTTCGGCCACCATGGAGGCGATCCAGCGCATGTTGAAGTCCTTTGCCCTGGGGCCGGTCTTGCCGGCCAGGCACTCATCCACATAACGCCGGATCGGGGCTTCCCAGAAGCGGCTGTTGGACGCGTTGATGGCGAACTCCTGGGTGTCGGCCGGAATCTGCATCTTGGGATGCGTGAGCATGAACTCACCCAGGTTGGGGTCGAGCGTGAAACCGTTGACGCCATTGCCTACCGTCAGCACCAGCATGGTGGTGGGGCCATACAGCGCATACCCGGCGGCCACCTGCCGGGTGCCGGGCTGGAAAAAGTCGACGTCGGTGACGTCGCGGCCGGTCTTGACCACGTCCTCGGGCGCGCGCAGGACGGAGAAGATGCTGCCGACCGAGACATTGACATCGATGTTGCTGGAGCCGTCCAGGGGATCGAACACCAGCAGGTACTTGCCGCGCGGATGCTTGCCCGGGATCTGGTAGGGCAGGTCCATCTCCTCGGAGGCCATGCCCGCCAGGTGCCCGCCCCACTCGTTGAGGTGCGTGAACAGGTCGTTGCTCAGCACATCGAGCTTCTTCTGCGTCTCGCCCTGCACATTGACGGAGCCACCGGTTTCGCTGGCCTGGTTACCCAGTACCCCACCGAGTTCGCCGAAGGCCACGGCGCGCGCGATGGCCTTGCAGGCCAGGGC
This sequence comes from Hylemonella sp., assembly GCA_040376915.1. Classification (GTDB taxonomy): domain Bacteria; phylum Pseudomonadota; class Gammaproteobacteria; order Burkholderiales; family Burkholderiaceae_C; genus Hylemonella. The sequence goes on along the minus strand of JBEIPS010000021.1, from coordinate 38,197 downwards.
GACGTCGAGGATGAGCGCGTTGAAATCGCCCCGGGCGTCCGGGAAACGACGGCGCTCCTCGATCAGGAACTGGGTCAGGGTGGTGCGTTTGGACAGCGACATGATGGGGGGCTCTCTTTATTGATCCACGGTCAGGAGACGTTCGCCGGACCAGCGTGCCTGGTGCCAGCGCTGCAGATCGGCCAGGTGCACGCCGCCCAGGTCGGTCAGCACGTGCAGGGCACGGCTGAAGTCGTGATGGCGCGTGTACTGCGTGGGTGTGATGACGGTGGCCAGGCCGGCCAGGGTGGCCGCCTTCAGGCCGTTGCCCGAATCCTCGAAAGCCAGACAGGCCCGCGGGTCGAGCTGCAGGGTCTGCAGGATCTGCTCGTAGACCATGGGGTGCGGCTTCTTCAGCGGCGCCGTGGAGCCGTCACCGATGGCCGCGAAGGCGTGGCGCCAACCCGGGCCCATGGCACGGCGCAGCAGGGCCGCGATGTTGACCGGCGAAGTGGTGGTGGCGATGGCCAGCTGCACACCGGCGCCGGCGGCTTCGTCGAACAGTTCGAGGACGCCGGGGCGCAGGCCGATGGCGCCGGCGTTGATGGCGCCTTCGTAGTAGGCAGTCTTGAGTTCGTGGATGCGATTCACCGTGTCCTGGACGCCCTGGGCATCGATGGACTTGATGCCGGGGTTGATCTGCTTCCAGTAGTGCTGCACGCGCTCCTTGCCGCCGGAGACTTCAAGCAGTCCGGTGTACAGGGCATGGTCCCATTGCCAGCCCAGGTCCAGCTCCTTGAAAGCGTAGTTGAAGGCCTCCAGGTGCAGGCTCTCGGTATCGGCAATGGTGCCGTCGACATCGAAGATCAAGGCTTGTAGCGTGGGCTGGGTCATGGTGAACCTCACTTGGTTTTGAACAATCGGCTGCCCAGGATGTCCTGCGCCTCGATGGTCGTCAGGTCGTCCCGGCTCAATTCGCGGTCGCGCTCGGCAAACAGGCGGCTGGCCTGGCGCAGTCGCGCACGGTCCAGCGCGTTGCGCACGCTGCGTGCGTTGGCGAAATGCGGCTGGGCGATGCGCAGGTGCAGGTACCGGTCAAAGGCCTCGGCTGCACCGGGACCGAAACGGTAATTCTGCGTCTCCAGCATTTTCCCGGAAATCTGCATCAACTCCTCCACCGAGTAGTCGGGAAAGTCCAGATGGTGGGCGATACGCGAAGACATTCCGGGGTTGGACTGGAAGAAGGTGTCCATCCTGTCCTTGTAGCCGGCCAGGATCACGACCAGATCGTCGCGCTGGTTTTCCATGACCTGCAACAGGATCTCGATGGCCTCCTGGCCGTAGTCACGCTCGTTCTCCGGACGGTAGAGGTAGTAGGCCTCGTCGATGAAGAGCACGCCCCCCATGGCCTTCTTCAGCACTTCCTTGGTCTTGGGCGCGGTGTGGCCGATGTACTGGCCCACCAGGTCGTCGCGCGTCACGGCGACGAGATGCCCTTTGCGCACATAGGCCAGGCGGTGCAGGATCTGCGCCATGCGCATGGCCACCGTGGTCTTGCCCGTGCCAGGGTTGCCGGTAAAACTCATGTGCAGGCTGGGCGCCTGGCTGGTCAGGCCCAGGTTGATGCGCAGCTTGTCGATCACCAGCAGCGCCGCGATGTCGCGGATGCGCGCCTTGACCGGCGCCAGGCCGATCAGGTCGCGCTCCAGTTCGGCCAGCACGTCTTCGACCTGCGATTGCACCAGCACCTGCGCCACACTGCGCGCGCCGCTGTCCACCATGGCCACGGAGGGGGCGGCATCGACAGCGGTATCGGCTTGGCCCGCGGGGGCGGCCGACGCGACGCCGGGGATGGAATAGCTGGGGGCACTCATGAGTTGAAGCTGTCCTGTTGCGCGCCACCCCGGCGCCTATGGCGCCGGGGTGGTTCTGCTACTTAATCAATAGCGCTCGCCTTCCGGCCTGTTGGCGCCGTAACCGCGCGTGGTGTAGCGCATCGAACGGCCACCGATTTCCTGGCGCTCCAGCATGAAACCACCTTCGTTTTTCGGGCGGTTGACGATGAAGCTCATCACGATGGACTCGACGCCACGGGTGGAGTCGAAAGCCATCATGCGGATGTAGTGATTCGGAAACGCCTTGCGGCAGCTCTTCAACTCCATCATCACGCCGGCGGCATCCTGCAGGTCGAACATGGGCATGCCGAACATTTCCCAGTAGGTGTTGCGCGGGTGCGGATCGTCGGTGTACTCGATGCTCCAGGCGTAGCCCTTCTTGAGACCGTACTCGATCTGCAGCGTGATCTCGGCGTCGCTCAGGTCGGGCAGGAAGCTGAACTGGCCCTGGGTCAGGCGGCCGGTGGGATTGGTCATCATGATTCGGTTCTCCTGTATTCCTGGTTTCAGGCCACGGCGGGCGTGACGGCGAAGTCGCTGCTGTCGGTGGACTGGTAGTTGAAGCTGATGTCGCCCCAGGTGTCCAGCGCGGCCTTCAGCGGAGCGCAGGTCTGGGCCGCCTTCTTCAGGATCTCCGGACCTTCGTTCTTGATGTCCTTGCCTTCGTTGCGGGCCTTGACCATGGCTTCGAGCGCCACGCGGTTGGCCACGGCGCCGGCTTGGATGCCCTGCGGGTGGCCGATGGTGCCGCCGCCGAACTGCAGGATCACGTCGTCGCCGAAGAGGTCGATCAGCTGGTGCATCTGGCCGGCGTGGATGCCGCCCGAGGCCACCGGCATGACCTTCTTGGTGTCCGCCCAGTCCTGGTCGAAGAACAGGCCGCGCGGCAGGTCGGCCTTGGTGTAGCTGTCGCGGCAGACGTTGTAGTAACCCTGCACGGTCATCGGGTCGCCCTCGAGCTTGCCCACGGCGGTGCCGGTGTGCAGGTGGTCGACCCCGGCCATGCGCAGCCATTTGGCGATCACGCGGAAGCTCACGCCGTGGTTCTTCTGGCGGGTGTAGGTGCCGTGGCCGGCACGGTGCATGTGCACGATCATGTCGTTCTTGCGGGCCCAGTTGGCCATGGACTGGATGGCGGACCAGCCGATCACCAGGTCCAGCATGATCACCACCGAGCCCAGCTCCTTGGCGAACTCGGCACGCTCGTAGATGTCTTCCATCGTGGCGCCGGTCACGTTCAGGTAGCTGCCCTTGACCTCGCCGGTCACGGCCTGCGCCTTGTTGACGCCGTCCATCACGTAGAGGAAACGGTCACGCCAGTGCATGAAAGGCTGCGAGTTGATGTTCTCGTCGTCCTTCATGAAGTCCAGGCCGCCCTTGAGGCCTTCATAGATCACGCGGCCGTAGTTGCGCCCCGACAGGCCCAGCTTGGGCTTGGTGGTGGCGCCCAGCAGGGGGCGACCGAACTTGTCCAGGCGCTCGCGCTCGACCACCAGACCGGTCGGCGGGCCCTTGAAGGTCTTGAGGTAGGCCACCGGGATGCGGATGTCTTCCAGGCGGGCCGCTTTCAGCGGCTTGAAGGAGAACACATTGCCGATCAGGCTGGCCGTCATGTTGGAGATCGAGCCCTCTTCGAACAGGATCAGGTCATAGGCCACCCAGGCGAAATACTGACCCGGGTTGTTCGGCACCGGTTGCACCCTGTAGGCCTTGGCGCGGTAGCTGTCGCAGGCGGTCAGGCGGTCGGTCCATACCACCGTCCAGGTGGCGGTGGACGATTCGCCCGCCACGGCGGCGGCGGCTTCTTCGGGATCGACGCCGTCCTGCGGAGTGATGCGGAACAGGCAGATCGTGTCGGTTTCCTTGGGCTCGTAGTCGGGCATCCAGTAGCCCATCTGCTTGTATTTCAAAACGCCTGCGCTGTAGCGCTTCTTGGCATCGGTGATCTGGGTCGAGGCGCTCATCAAAAATCTCCTGAGGGGGATGAAAGCTGGTGTGGAATGAAATATAAGAAAATACGCAAATAAGGTAAATTCAAACTTTATTTGCTTTTGATTAAGCTATTACTTAATGAAGAACGCCACTTTCCGCCAGCTACGGGTTTTCAGCGAAGTTGCGCGTCAGCTCAGTTTCAGCAAGGCCGCGCAAGCGCTGCACCTGACGCCACCCGCTGTGACCATGCAGATCAAGGAACTCGAAGGCCATGTGGGCCTGCCCCTGTTCGAGCGCAGCGGCCGCCAGGTGGCGCTGACCACGGCCGGCGAATACATGCTGGTCTACGCGCGCAAGATCCTCGCCACGCTCAAGGACGCCGAGGACGCTGCCGCAAGGCTGCAGAAGCTGGAGATCGGCACGCTGACCATCGGCATGGTCAGCACGGCCAAGTACTTTCTGCCGCGCCTGCTGGTCGAATTCCAGCGCGAGCATGAGGGCATCGAGGTGCGCCTCATCGTCGGTAACCGGGAGCAATTGCTCAAGATGCTGCAAGGCAACGAAGTGGACATCGCCATCATGGGACGTCCGCCCAAGGAGATGGCGACGCGCGCCGAGCCCTTTGCCGCGCATCCGCACGTCTTCGTCGCGTCGGTGGACCACCCGCTGCTCAAACGTGGGCGGCTGGGCGTGCCCTCTTTGCAGCCCTACAGCTTCATCGTGCGCGAGCAGGGTTCGGGGACGCGCGCGGCCATGGAAAAGTTTTTCACGGACGCCGGCTTCGAACCCAAGGTCACGATGGAGATGTCGAGCAACGAAACCATCAAGCAGGCTGTCATGGCCGGCATGGGCCTGTCCTTCCTCTCGCTGCATACCATCGGCCTGGAACTGGACAACCAGCTGGTGGCCATCCTCGACGTCGAGGGCAGCCCGGTGGTGCGTGCCTGGAACGTGGTGCACACCCTCTCCAAATTGCTGTCACCACCGGCCGAGGCCTTCCGCTACTTCATCCTGGAGCGTGGCGAGACTTTCCTGGCCGAGCTGTACGGCCGCCATATCCATATGGCCCCTCCCCCCACCGGCGGTCAGGCCTGATTCATCAACAAAATATAATGTTTGCTACAGTAAATATCAGCATTTGCTGATTTGATGCCATGCGCAACTACACACTCAAGCAGCTGCAGACCTTCATAGAAGTGGCCCGCGAGAAGTCAGTCTCCCGGGCGGCCGAGCGCCTGTTCGTCACCCAGCCGGCGGTGTCCATGCAGATCCGTCAGTTGGAGGAAGCCTTCGGCCTGGCCCTGATAGAACCGGTGGGCCGTAACATTCAGCTCACCCAGGCCGGCAACGAGTTCCTGGTCCATGCCATCGCCGCCCTGGGCAAGCTCAAGGATCTTGAAGCCAGCATGGCCGAGCACGTGGGGGCCAAGAAGGGCCGCATCGAGCTGGGCATCGTGAGCACCGCCAAGTACTTCGTGCCCATGCTGCTGGTGCGCTTCACCAGGCTCATGCCGGGCATCGACATCGCGCTGCGCATCGACAACCGCGACAACATCCTGGGCATGCTGGCGCGCAACGAGCTGGACCTGGTGGTCATGGGCCGTGCGCCGGCCAACCTGGACTGCGAAGCCACCCCCTTCGCCAGCAACCCGCTGAGCATCGTGGCCCCGCCGGACCATCCCCTGGTGCGCCGCAAACGCATGGCGTTCGACATCCTCAAGGACCATCCTTTTGTCGTGCGCGAGCAGGGTTCGGGCACCCGTGCGGCCATGGAGCGCCTGTTCGAGCAGTACGAGATGCCGATCAAGGTGGCCATGGAGATGCCCAGCAACGAAACCATCAAGCAGGCCGTCATGGCCGGCATGGGCCTGTCCTTCCTTTCCATGCGCACGGTGCGCCACGAACTGGCGGCCGGGCATCTGGCCCTGCTGGACATCAGCGGCATGCCCATCGTGGGCAAGTGGTACGTCACCCATCTGAGCCAGAAGAAGCTCTCCCCGGCCGCGCAGTCCTTCAAGAAGTTCCTGATCGAGCAGGCCGAGCCGCTGATCGACTCCTGGGCCTGAGCAGCCGCGCGTTCAGCCAGCCGCTCAGGCGACCTGCAACAGGCGTTGCGGTTCGTGCAGGCGGTAGACGCGGCCGTGCTTGTCGAGCGGCTCGATCACCGCTTCACGCACCAGGCGGCTGACCTCGCGGCTCACGGTTTCAAGCTTCAGGTCCAGCATGGCGCCCATGTCGTCGCGCGCGAACAGGGTGACAGTGTGGCCGTCGGTCGGACTGCGCATCTTGAGGATGAAGTTGGAGACACGCTGGCGCGCCGTGCCGAAGTTCAGGTCGGCCAGCCAGTCATCGGCATCCTTGAGCGCCGCCTGCCACTTCTGCATCAGGCGCAGGTGCAGGCGCGGGCTGCTCGCGCCCAGGGTGTGGATCACGTCGAGCGGAATGCGACAGACGGCGATCCCAGTCAGTGCAACTGCGTCACAGTCGAAATGCCCGCCGCCCAGCGCCTCCAGCCCCGCCACGTCGCCCGGCCGCAGCACGCGTACGATGCGCTGGCGCCCGTCAGCCGTCACCCGCACCAGCTTGATCATGCCGCGGCGCAGCGTGTAGATTCCCTTGGCTCGCGCTCCTTCGGCGTACAGCACCTCGCCCGCTGCAAATTCGAGATCGTCGATCGGCGCATGGATCATGCCGAAGTCCTGCTCATTCAGATCGGCGAACAGCACCATGTCGCGGATGCCGCAGTTGCGGCAGTCGGAGGTGCCGCGCCAGGCGGATTCGGTCTTGATGGGGATCATGGGGGTGTGCCCTTGCATACCCCAAAGTGTATATTCCATGGCCGAATCCTGTCGGACGCCGTCCACTAAACCGCCCACGCATGTGGGAACTGCTCACATGGCAGCTCCCGGTCGGAGCGCTAAGATCAGCCAAATGAATCCGGATCGCAGACACTTTGTGGCGCGCAGCACCCTGCTGGGGGGTGCCATCGCCCTGGGCCACGCCAGCCAGGCACTGGCGCAATCTGCCCCCTCTTCCGCCAGCACTGAAGCCCTGGCCGGCCCTCTGCCCACCGTGGGCACACCGCTGGTTCTGCCGGAAGTCCAGCTGCTCGACGGCGGCATCTTCCGCCCCGCACAGGCCGAGGGCCGGGTGCTGGTGATCTACTGGTGGGCCAGCACCTGCCCCTTCTGCGCCCTGCAGAGCCCGGAGATGCAGAGACTCTGGGACAGCCAACGCGTGCTGGGTGACAGGGGCGTGCTGCTGCTGACGCTCGCCATCGATCGCAAGCGCGAAGACGCCACGACCTACCTGCAGAAAAAGGGCTACAGCTTCCCGGCCGGCTACGTCACGCCGGAGGTCCAGCGTGTGCTGCGCAAACCCAGGGGCCTGCCCATCACCCTGGTGCGCGGGCGCGACGGTCGCGTGCTGCAGGCCGAGCGCGGCCAACTCTTCCCGGAAGACGTGGAACTGCTGGCGCGCTGGGCCGGCTGAGAACAACACACAAGGGAGACCGCATGGGTGCATCACTGGACGGCAAGCTGGTCGTCGCCATTTCCTCGCGGGCGCTGTTCGACTTCGAGGAAGAGAACAAGGTCTTCGAGCATGGCCACGGCCCGCACAAGGACCGCGCCTACATGAGGCTCCAGCTCGACAAGCTGGACGAGCCGGCCAAACCCGGCGTGGCCTTCTCCATGGTCAAGAAACTGCTGGCCTTCAATGACCAGCGAGCCCAGCGTGTGGAGGTGGTCATCCTCTCGCGCAACGACCCGGTCTCGGGCATGCGCGTGTTCCGCTCGGCCCAGCATTACGGCCTGCCGATCGAGCGGGGCAGCTTCACACGCGGCCAGTCGCCCTGGCGTTACCTCAAGCCCCTGCACGCCAACCTCTTCCTCTCGGCCAACCCGGAAGACGTGCGCGCGGCCCTGGGCCAGGGTTTCCCCGCCGCCACCGTGGCCACGCATTCGGTGCGCGCGCAGGACAAGCACCCCAATGAAGTCCGCATCGCCTTCGACGGTGATGCCGTGCTCTTCAGCGACGAGGCAGAGCGTGTGTTCCAGGCCGAGGGCCTCTCTGCTTTCCAGCAGCACGAACGCGACAAGGCGCACCAGCCCCTGCTGGCCGGCCCCTTCAAGCCCCTTCTGGCCGCCCTGCACCGTCTGCAGCAGGAAGGCACGCCCAGCATGCGTATCCGTACCGCGCTGGTCACCGCACGCAGCGCGCCTGCGCACGAACGCGCCATCCGCACGCTGATGGACTGGCACATCGAGGTGGACGAGGCCATGTTCCTGGGTGGCCTGCCCAAGGGCGAGTTCCTGCGCGAGTTCGAACCCGACTTCTTCTTCGACGACCAGACCGGTCACATCGAATCCGCCGCGCAGCACGTGCCTTCGGGCCATGTGGACAGCGGCATCTCCAACCCCTGAGGCGCACCGGCGCATCCACCCCACCCACGTCTGAACCTTCAGCGAGTTCCACCCATGTCCCTGCTCAAGAAAGCCAGTGATTTCAAGGCCTTCCTCGCCCGCGCCTGGGCCCTGTCCCTGCCCTACTTCAAGTCGGAAGAGAAGTGGAAGGCTCGCGCCCTGCTGGCCTCCATCGTCGCGCTCAACCTGGCCTTCGTGTACACGCTGGTGCTGTTCAACGAATGGAACCGGTTTTTCTACGACGCGCTGCAGGAGAAGAATTACCCGGTCTTCATCGAACAGATGATGCGCTACACGGTGCTGGCGTTCATCTACATCGTCATCGCGGTTTACCGCTTTTACCTGACCCAGCAGCTGGAGATGCGCTGGCGCGCCTGGATGACACGCCACTATATGCAGCGCTGGCTCGACCACCAGGTCTATTACCACCTGGAGCTCACGCGCTATGCATCGCTGTCGCCAGACCAGTCCCCCGACAACCCGGACCAGCGCATGCAGGAAGACCTCAAGCTCTTCACCAGCAGCACCGTGAGCCTGAGCATGGGCCTGCTCAACGCGCTGGTCACCTTCGTGAGTTTTGTCGGCATCCTGTGGACGCTCAGCGGCGAGTTCACCTTCAGTTGGAACGGCAGCGAATTCGCCATCCCCGGCTTCATGCTGTGGGTGGCCATCCTCTACTGCGCGGTGGGCACCGTGTTCACGCACTACGTGGGTCGCCGCCTGATCCCGCTGAACTACGAGCAGCAGCGCCGCGAGGCCGATTTCCGCCATAACCTGGTGCGCGTGCGCGAGTACAGCGAGGCCATCGCCCTGGACCGCGGTGAAGCCGTGGAGTACAAGCAGCTGAACCTGCGCTTCGGCCACGTGCTGAGCAACTACCTGCAGCTGATCGATGCACAAAAGCGCCTGACCATGTTCACCGCCACCTTCAGCCAGGCCTCCACCGTGTTCCCCTTCCTCGTGGCCGCGCCGCGCTTTTTCAGCGGTGCCATCCAGCTGGGTACGGTGATGCAGATCGCCTCGGCCTTCAACCGCGTGCAGGACTCTCTCTCCTGGTTCATCGACAACTACGACAGCCTGGCCGCCTGGCGCGCCACCACCGACCGTTTGACGCACTTTGAGACGGCCATCCAGAAAGCCAGCCAGACCGTGGCGCTGCAGCATGACGATGCGCTTAGCGGTGCCGGCCTGCAGGTGCAGGACCTGGCGCTGGACCTGCCCACCGGCAGCCGCCTGCTGGCGCACACCGCGCTGCAGGTGCAGCCGGGTGACAGCATCCTGCTCAGCGGCCCTTCGGGCAGCGGCAAGTCCACCCTGTTCCGCGCCCTGGCCGGCATCTGGCCCCTGGCCTCGGGCCGGGTGGCCATGCCGCCTTCGAACATGTTCGTTCCGCAGCGGCCGTATTTCCCCAACGCCAGCCTGCGCGACGCGCTGGCCTATCCAGAATCCGCCGAAAAGTACGACGACGCAACGCTGAAACAGGCTTTGCGCGACGCGCTGTTGCCGCAGCTGGCCGAGCAGCTGGACGAAGTGGCCGCCTGGGGCCAGAAGCTCTCGGGTGGCGAACAGCAGCGCCTGGCCCTGGCACGCGTCTTCCTCAAGAAACCGTCGTGGGTGTTTGCCGACGAAGCCACCAGCGCGCTCGACGAAGAGGCCGAGAAGACGCTCTACGGCAGGTTGATCGAAATGGTGAAATCAGGCAATGGCGCTATTGTTTCAATAGCACACCGGCACAGCGTGGCGTCCTACCACAGCAGCGCCTGGACAATCGAGAAGCGCAGCGACGAAACACTGGCGCTGTTTCAGCTGCGTCAGACCTGAGGCGCTGCCTTGTAACGCTCCCAGCCGCGGGCGCGCAGCTCGCAGGCCGGGCAGCTTCCGCAGCCATAACCCCAGGCGTGGCGATGTGTGCGGTCACCCATATAGCAGGTGTGGGTGTATTCGACGATCAGGTCCACCAGGGCCGTGCCTCCCAGTGACTCCGCCATGCGCCAGGTGTCGGCCTTGTCGATCCACATCAGCGGCGTCTCGATCAGGTAGCGCTTGTCCATGCCCAGCGACAGCGCCAGCTGCATGGCCTTCATGGTGTCGTCGCGGCAATCGGGATAACCCGAGAAATCGGTCTCGCACACCCCCGTCACGATGACCTGCAGGTCGCGCCGGTAGGCCACGGCCGCAGCCAGCGTGAGGAAGAGCAGGTTGCGCCCGGGCACGAAGGTGTTGGGCAGGCCGCTGGATTCCATCTTGAAACTGACCTCGCGCGTCAGCGAGGTCTCGCTCACCGAGCCCAGAACCGCCAGGTCCAGCATGTGGTCCTGCCCCAGCTTGGGCGCCCATTGCGGAAACTGGCGACGAATTTCGGCCATCACCTGCACGCGTGCCTCCAGCTCCACGTGGTGGCGCTGGCGGTAGTCAAAGGCGATGGTTTCAACGCGCTCGTAGGATTTGAGCGCGTGGGCCAGGCAGGTGGTGGAATCCTGCCCGCCGGAGAAAAGGACGAGAGCGGTCTTGTGCAGCATGCCCCGATGTTATCGCCCCGCTCCCGGGGGTTGCCAGCCGGCGCCTATTCCGGCTTCTCGGTCTTCTTGATCCGGGTCGGCGAGTAGGTCAGCACTTCCTTGGCCACCACCCCCGGTGTGGCCGCCGGGTCGACATGACGGCTGGACGCCTGGTTCTGCGCCTGCACCTGCTGGCTGACGCCCGGGTTCTGCGCCGGGTTGTTCTGCATCCAGATCTCGACCACCCGCGCGCTGGCACTCCAGACCGCATGCATGTGGTCGATCAGCACCTTGGACAGGGGCTCCTTGGGCGGCGCCTCTTCCTGTCGGGCCACGGTTTCCTTGCGCTGCGTCCAGTCCCTGGACGAGTTGTCGGCGGCTTGGGCGGCCGCCTGGTTCGCCTGGGCCTGCACCACCGGGTTGATGTCGTTCACCACGCTGGCGGTTTCCTGAACCGCAGGGGCCGGCGGATTCACCGGCGCCACCGGGATCACCCTGGCGGCGGCGGGCACAACTACCTCCGAGCCGGCCGACCGGATGGCAGTTCGCTCAATGTTAGGTAGTTGCATGATGGGCTCTTGCCCCTGCCCGAAAGCGAGAGGCTTTTATCCTGTTACGTACATTGGTTAACGGCAGAAATGAGAGGTTATTTAGGCCTATTTTCAAAAAGATTGGGGCTTTGCAGGCAAAAGTCCGCGTCAAATGTCGTTTGATCTATTTTCAGGCGACTTTATTGATGATTTCAGCACAAAAACAAGGGCGCCCGGCTTGTGCCGGGCGCCCTTGGAAATCAGCCTTGGTAGAAGAGCGAAGGGCTCTTATTGCCAGTTCGCCGCAATCACGGGGGTCAAGTTTGCAGCGTAGTTTTCCGGCAAGGTGGTCTGGCCTGCGGCTGGCGGCGTGAAGGCCGCCATGGCCTGCACCAAGTTTTGCACCTGGCTGTCCAGCAGCGTCTTGCCATCGGTGGTCTTGAACTGCTCCACGTGGTACTGGCTACCCAGATACCAGTTCGTAAGCACCAAGGCATCCGAGCTTCCAATGATGCTGGCCTCCAGGTTGTTGCCCACCTGGCGCAGCCAGATCTGGTCGGCTGTGATACCTGAGAGGAACTGAGCAACGTCGGTGTTGCCGGCGGTGGAGTCGTTCTCCACCACCGTGTCCATACCATAGCCTTGGCCAATGATGTAGGTGTCGTTACCAGTCCCGCCAGTCAAGGTGTCGCTGCCACCGCGCCCATCCAGCGTATCGGCACCCGCACCGCCACCCACGGCGTTGACAGCGTCATTACCAATCAGGACGTTGGCCAGGCCATTGCCTGTGCCATTGATGGCACCTGTACCTGTAAGCGTCAGGTTCTCGAAGTTCGAACCCAAGGTTCGGGTCACCGTGCTGATCACGGTATCGATGCCCTGGTTTGAGCCCTCTTGCATACCGTCCCCGGCCTGCTCTACATAATAGGTATCGTCGCCAGCGCCACCCTCCAACCAATCAGCGCCCGTACCACCATCCAAGGAATCCGCGTCAGCCCCCCCAACCAGCCAATCATTGCCTGCATCCCCGTACAGGACATCAACGCCGGCGTTACCTTCGATGTAGTCGGCCCCATCCTGACCATAGATAAGGTCGTTCCCCCCATCCCCGTAGAGAGCGTCGTCACCCGCACCACCAAGCAGCGTGTCTTGTCCAAGGCCACCGGTTATGACGTCGTAATCAGCGCCGCCGTCTAACTGATCGTCGCCGTCGCCTCCCGTCAAGAAGTCTTCGCCATCTTGCCCCTGCAAGATGTCATTTCCTGCGCCTCCATTGAGCGAGTCGACACCTGTGCCGCCCAGCAGCATGTCGTTGCCTTCCTCGCCGGCCATATTGTCGTCACCAGCGCCTCCATCCAGATAATCATCGCCAGCCCGCGCGTAGAGCTGGTCCGCGCCATCCCCGCCGTACAGGTAGTCGGCTCCAACGTTGCTGGTAACAACGTCATCACCACCCAATCCTCGGAAGAGGATTCCATCGGTCGACCAGTTATGGACATCATCAACGTTCTCGGTGCCCGGAATGACGGCTGAGGTCCCGAACCGAGACTGAATGCCAAGATAGAGCGATTGGGTAACCGAAGCACCCGCCGAGTCGGTCGCGGTCAACAAGAGGTCCAGTCCACCTAAAGCCCCCCAAGCTGGCGTGCCCGACAAGGTTCGGATAACCGCGTCGAAAGACAGCCAGGACGGCAAATCGGAACCATCGGCCAGGCTCATGCTGTAGGTCAGCGTGTCGCCAACATCGATATCTGCGAAGGCGCCGCTGGGCACGGTGTAGCTGAACGCTTGTTGCTCTGTGGCCGTCTGGGCTGCCAATGTGAGGATGACTTGTGGCACGTCGTTCACATTGGCCACGCTCAAGTCGAGCGTCTGGCTGGCGCTCAGGCCACCGCCATCCGTAGCGGTCACCTTCAGCGTCAGGCTGCCGACATCGCCGTTCGCCGGTATGCCACTCAGCGTTCGGGTGGCTGCATCGAAGCTCAGCCAGCTCGGCAATACCGATCCGTCGGCCAAAGTTGCGCTGTAGCTCAGGGCATCGCCCGCATCCTGATCCTGGAAGGCATCTTGCGGCAGGATGTAACTGAAGACCGCGCCTTGTTGGGTTACCTGCGTTCCCAATGTCACGTCGACAGACGGGACATCGTTGGCGTTGGCGACGCTCAAGTTGAATACTTGCGAAACGCTGGCTCCTTGCAGGTCTGTTGCTGTGATCCTGACGGCCAAATCGCCCACGTCGGCGTTGCCCGGGGTTCCGCCCAATGTTGCGGTCTGCACGTCGAAATGAAGCCACGACGGCAAAGCATCTCCATTGGCCTGCGTCACCGAATAAGCAAGTGCGTCTCCGCTGTCAACGTCAGCAAACGTTCCTGAGGGAATCGCGTAGCTCCATGCCGCATCCTCAGTGGCAACTCGCTCACCCACTTGCGCAGCAACCAATGGAGCATCATTCGAGCCCTGTATGGTGATCGTAATTTCACCTGACGTTGCATCATGCCCATCGGTGACGCCGTAAGAGAAAATCTCCTGGGCTGACTGGCCAAGGCTCAGTGCGGCAAGTTCAGCCCGATCTGTATTCAAGCTATATGCATAGCTGCCATCGGCCAGCAACGCCAGCGTGCCCCATATGCCTTGATACGTTCCCGGATTCACAACAGACAAGGTATCACCCGCATCAGCATCCTGATCATTCGTCAACACATTCCCATTGGCGGAAATTTGGCTATCCGCCTGAACGGTCAGAAGATCGGCTACAGCGAGCGGCGCGGCATTGTTTGCAGCGGACACTGCGAGCGTAAAGTCCTGCTGTGTTGCAGCACCCCAGGAATCCGTCACACGCAGCGTGACGGTATAAGTTCCCGCCGACTCAAGTGGGGGAACACCACTGAACTTGTGTGTTGCGGAGTCAAAGCTCAGCCAATCTGGAAGCGGGGAACCATCGACCAAAGCCGCGCTATAGGTCAGCGCATCCCCGGCATCTGGGTCACTAAAGCTCCCTTCGGGTATCTGGAAGTCGAATGCGTCTCCTTGCTGTACGGCTTGATCCTCCAGATCGGCGTTGGACAGAGGAGCGGCGTTTGTATGCTCCCAGTTGTCACTCACCAAGTCTCCATTGGCATCGTAGGTCATGGTATGCACATTCCCATGCCCGTCATCGGTGTACACAGAATAGCCGCCCTCCCACAAATTGCGCGTGGTCTTGCTCACCGAGCCATCTGCGCCGTACTCATCCCGGCCCATCAGGCCATGAGGGTAGTCGTACCAGTCGCGCGTCAGGAGTCTTCCGGCCGCATCAAACACATCCGTCCAAGAGATCACTCCCCCGAAGTCGATGGATTGCCAGTGGGTCTCGCCGTGCCCCAGTAGGTCGTGACTGGCGTCGTATTCATGCCAGATCGCATATTCGTTATCTTTGCCGTAGCCGGTCCGATAGACCGTTCCAGGAAAAGTGAAGTTCGCCGACGATGCGTCATTCGGTTCGTAGTATGAGGACTCATAGGTGTCACCAGACCTGGTGTAGCGCGACACTGTTCCATCAGCGGAACGCCAAGTGCCATCGTAGTAGGTTCTTACACCATCCTCATCGTAATGTTCTTCCCAGGAGCTCGAACCCCCATCGACGCTACGGTAGTAGCCCCAAAGCCTGTCGCCGGCTTCTGACACCCCGCTGATTTCGTATCCGCTCTCGCCGTCCTCTGAACCTTTCCAGATGCTGATGGAGGCCGTCGAACTTCCCTCGAAAGTGATGTTCGAAATATAGTGCGGCGCATCCATATCCAATAGATTCATGCCACGTACGACCACATAGTCATCAGCGGAATATCGCAGCAGCAAATCCGAGCCCACCTGATCGATGCGCACATCCTCGGCCCGGATGCCGACGCCGAATCGAATTGAGTCACCGCCATCAACCAGTGAGGCGGCAGAGTCATCGATGACGTTGATCCCATCCCCGAGGCCCAGCACAAATGTGTTGAGCCCCGATGTCCCCGTCAACGTGGAATGCCCCCCAACCGCCGCATGAAGGACACCCGATATCACTTCACCCGACTGGGGGTCTATCGCAACGGCATCAAGGTTCGAATCCGCCACCTCGTAGTTCAGCAGGTCGTCGCTGATCACCGTACCGTCGGAAGCCAGCCGGACCAGGCGCGTCGCCCCTTGAGCACGAACCTTATAGATCGCTGCGGTGCCGTCGTCATAGTCCACCCGGGTGGAGTTCCAGCCCTCTCCCGAGATGAAGGTGCCACTGTATAGCCGGGTATAGGACTCCGTCTTGACACCTGTTCCATCATAGACATCGACATTCGCGGCCTGATCGGAATCCATCGTCAGCGTGTAGCGAGAGAGGATCTGCCCCACATCCGATGTAACCACCCCCGTCGTCACGCCCAGACCGGCATCATGACTGAGTTCAAGTGCGCTGATGACGGATCCATCGGGCCCATAAGTCGTGACCAAGGCCGTCTGGGCACCCAGACTCTGATAGGTCTGGTAACTTCCGTCGGCGAACTCTATCCGCCCGATGGCCTGGTCACCCAGGACACTCACGGTATTGTTTTTGCCATTGACCATGATGATCAGGCGATCACCCTGGAAGGCATAGAGCATGTCGTCCACAAAGATTCCGGTCCCGAATCTAACAACGTCGCCCCCAGCATTCGCCCCGAGCTTGGCGGTCTCGTCGATCAGATCGTGTCCATCACCTGCTTCGAACACGAAAACATTGGCATCGGCTCCAGCCATCAGTATGTCGTCGCCACGACCGCCGACCAGCGTGTCCTGTCCGGCCACGCTGACGATCCGATCCTGCAGGTTGGTGCCGCTCAAGACGCCACTCTCCATCGAGTCTCCAATGTCGAAGCCCCTCTCAACAAGTTCCTGGAGACTCATCACCTCGCCATCGGCAAACTTGAAGGTTGAAATGCCGCTGCTACCCAATACATCCAAGGAATCAAACCCATCGATGTGGATGGCATCCCCGCTATTGCCGACCCGTATCAGCAAGGAACCCAGTCCGAGAGAGATCTGCTCGGCCGTGATGCCCTCACCAAAAACAATCGTCCCGGTTCCGGTACTGTCCTGGATATGTACCGTTCCGGCGCCGGCATTGAACACAAAGGTATCTTGGCCGCCGTCCCCTGCAATCAGAATGTCATTCGGCCCCGCAATAAAGGTGTTGGCATATCCATCAAGACCCGCCAAGGTCTGATTCCCTGCACTTCCATCCATGATCAGACCAAGATCGGTCAGATCAGCAGATGTCAACGCGGCGTCATCTGAAAACTTGATCTTGAAACCCTGGTATGAGCCCAACTGACCATACCAATCCGTCAAACGCACCATGTCTGCAGTACCTGAATGGGCCAGAAGCAGGTCCGTCCCATCGCGACGGATATCAAGGTCGTTCCGGTTGAAATCGAAACCTAGCAATTGGATTTCACTGTTGATTACGATCTCGCCGGAGCCATCTTCAAATCGGATGGCCAGGTGCGGATCCAAGGTAAACACCGGAGGCGCCAGATCCAGCACATCCGCCATCCCGAGCACAGTACCGTCCGCAAACGTAAATCGCGATACTCCTGAACCCAAGGGATCATCGCTGTGCGGAATGATCACCTGGACATTTTGCAGGCCTCCATTCCAGGAAATTTTGAGCACTGCGTGAGTGGATTTGACGGCGTCAAGCTCACCACTCACCGCCACGTCCAATTCAACCCAGGAAAGTTGCAGATTGTCAGACCTGACCCCGGCGCCAAAGGCGACCGTGTGATGCTGTAAAACGCCTTGCTCGTAATAAGGCTCAAGCGTCCTGAAATTGTTTGCGGCCGTCAAAGGCGCTGGCGGCAGCGGCGCAAGATAATGGATCCATCCCTCTGCCAAACCCACCTCAAATGAGGCCCAAGTGCTCAATGCCCTGAAGTTCTGGATAAGATCTTCCCGGCTTCCGTATCCCCACCCGATGTCGGAGTGTCTCAAGCGATAAAGCCCGGGGTAATCACGGTGCTCTTCCCAATCGTCAATCCCTTGCGACTGGTAGTACTGCTCCAGGAAATACGTCGAATCTCCAGCTCCACCCAGAAGACCATCCGTGACAACCGTCGGATCGATCTCTATCGTGGCAGGCCCCACGCCTGCGTAGATCTCGTCACGACCGGCTCCCGCCACCATCGTTTCACCACCGATGAGAATGTCATTGCCAGCACCACCGGCCATCCATGAGCCGTCACGCAGCAAATCATCTCCCTCGCCGCCTCTTAGAGTGCCCCCGCCTACTAAAGTGTCATTGCCCGCGCCTCCATAGGCGTATCCCGCACCATATACCGTATCATTCCCGCCACCAGAATTGACGATCGTCCGCAGCGCGGCGTCGCCAAACACTGTATTGTCAGCATCTCCTAGATTGATCGTCTGGATGTTTTCTGTGATTTGCGTCTCTTTGTACGCCATTGCGACATAGGTTGGCAGTTCGGCACTGGCGGCATCCACATTCATCGCGACGGGCATTCCTACCGTCACGCCTTCGAAACGTTCCGATTGCGTCGTAGTGTTTGTATATAGGAACTGAAACCCCAGCCGCTCATTCACAGGGATGTCCTCCGAACTGGAGACACCCTGCCAAGTGATATACCCCACAAATTGATTGCCGGATTGGGTCGAAGTCGCCACGCCGTAACCGCTTCCCCAATTCACACGAAATGCCAGGTCAGTCCTTGTTTGCTGCTGTATCTCGTAGTATCCATTGGCAAATACGACGGCATCGTTAGATGCGGTCACGGTTTTTTTGATTGAGACGACATCGCCCTCCACCGCCCCATACCCAGGAGTCAGGCTGAAATCTGACCATGAAGAGGTGACTACAGTCGGCTCAAAATACTGGCTGTTCCCATCGGAATAGCGATTCCAGTACTGCCGCGTGCTGGTACTTGTATTCTCCCAACCTGTGAGCCGAGTCGTGCTATGCGCGTAAATTGTTCCATCCTCGCGCGTCTGGTACCGCGAAAGATTCGCAATATCCAATATTGCGTAATGCCAGCGGATCCCGGATTCCAACTGAATTCGATAGGCGGATTGTTCACTCTGAACCAATGAAAATTCATTCTGCGCTGTAGACGGATCTGCCAGCACGGTCAACTCTGTGAGCGGAGTGACGCGACCTTGACCATCCTTCAATACCCAGGACGCCGCCGGAACATCAAAGTAGCCTTGCAGACGCAGGCTATTGGTCGCATCAAGTTGCAGCATCAAATCGTTGCCAAATCGCTGCGCCGAGATGTCATCCGCGTCCAGCCCTACGGATAGCTGAACTACGCCACCTTCCTGCATGCCTTCGACGACGCGATCCACGCCCATGCCATAAGACATGTAGTAGGTGTCGAGGCCCTCACCCCCTGCAAGAACGTCATTGCTGGCGCCGCCATCCAGAAAGTCGTTGCCTGCGCCACCGTAGATCGTGTCGTCGCCGGTGCCGCCATGCATTTCGCTGCCACCGTCTCCAGCCTGCAGCACATCGTTACCGACACCGCCATCCATGTGAACGAAGTTGCCGCCGCCTATGAGCATGTCGTCACCAGCCGCGCCATACAGCGACGCGCCGGCATGGTCTGCCGCAAGAACGTCATTGCCCATGCCGCCCGAAAGCGCTTGATTCTCGCCCGTCGTGGTCAGGCTCACTTCGGTGCCTAGCCTGGTGCTGATCCAATCGCGCGTGCTCACGCCGTTGATCTGCTTGATGGCCCCGGTCAGGGCGCCCACCAGCGTCAAGACGCCATTCGGGCCGTAATCCAGCAGCAGGTCGGCCCCGCTGGCTGTCACGTCAAGGGGTTCCCCATCCACCAGCGTCAGGGTATTGATGCTATTGCTGTCGTCCACCACGGTGTCGCCTGCGCCGGCCAGGTAAGTGTCATCTCCTGCCCCGCCGTCCATGTAGTCGGCACCGGCCTCGCCGGCCAGCACGTCGTTGCCTGTGCCGCCCTGCAGCACATCGTCGCCTCCGCCGCCGTAGAGCGTGTCGTCGCCTTCACCGCCGTCCACAAAGTCATTGCCGTGGTACTGCGCGGCCAGCCAGTCCAGCGTGTTGTCACCATGGAGGATGTCGTTGCCCGCGCCACCCAGCAGCGTATCGGCGCCGCCGTCGCCCACCAGCGTGTCATTGCCTGCACCACCGTCCAGATAGTCGTTACCGTGAGAGTCACCTGACAGGTGGTTGGGCGCGCCGGGTGCAGCCGCGTTGTCGCCCGCCAGGTAGTCGTTACCGGTGCCGCCGTACAGGGTGTCCGCGCCGCCATCGCCAATCAAGACATCGTCGCCGTCTTCGCCATCCAGGTAATCGACACCGTGGAACTCGGCCCCAAGTTCGTCGACACGGCCGTCTCCCTGCAGCTGGTCGTTGCCCGCGCCGCCGTAAAGCGTGTCGGATTTGCCGCCGCCAATCAATACGTCGTCGCCGTCCTCGCCGTCCAGAGAGTCATCGCCATGAAACTGGCCAGCCAGCTCTGACTCTGCGGCATCGCCGTGCAAGTAGTCGCTACCCTTGCCGCCATAAAGCACGTCATCCTTGCCGAAGCCGACCAGCTCATCGTCGCCGTCTTCGCCGTCCAGATAGTCACTGCCGTGGAACTCGCCCGCCAGTTCGGACTCCTTCGCGTCGCCGTACAACTTGTCATTGCCCGCGCCGCCATAGAGGGTGTCATTGGCACCATTGCCCCAAAGCCTGTCGGTGCCGTCTTCGCCGTCCAGATAGTCATCGCCGTGATGTTGGCCGGCCAGCAGATCGCCCGAGGTGTCGCCGTACACATCGTCATCGCCGCCGCCGCCGTACAGCACGTCGCCCTTGCCGCCGCCGATCAGCTGGTCATTACCTTCGCCACCATCCAGAAAATCCCCCCCATGCGCTTCTGCCGCGTTGGACCCATAGGTACCGGGTGTGCTGACGCCGTCGCCCAGCAACTGGTCATTGCCGGCGCCCCCCTCCAGCACATCGTCACCGCCCAGACCGTACAAGACATCGGTGCCATTGCCGCCGTCTATGCGGTCGTCGCCGCTGCCCGCATAAACCTCGTCGTCGCCGTCACCGGCCTCTATCACATCCGAGGCCGAGTCCATCGCCAGCGGGCCGCCATTGACGATGACGTTCCCCACGATCCGGGCGGGGTCTGTCGGGTCGTCCGACTTGCGCCGCTCTGGCGTCACCATGGTGGTGGCGCTCAGAATCACGTCATTGCCCGCACCGCCCAGGATGTGGTCCGAGCCCGCCCCCCCGGCGATCAGGTCATCCCCATCACCGCCCTCTATGTAGTCATTGCCGCCGCGCCCGTCCAGCGCGTCGTTGCCGCCCAGGCCCTGGATCTTTTCGTTCTCGCCACTGCCATAGATCACATCGTTGAAGCCGGCCTCGGCCACGCCGCCCGTGAGCGTGCCGTCCGCCGCCCACTCCGTCTTGCTCCAAGCATAGGTGTTGTAGCGGGGGTCGCCGGGCGCGATGATGTCTTGGGTGACGCTGCCGTCCTCGTTCACCACGGGATCGGGTTGCAGATCGACGCCCCACAGCAATGCGCGCTGGTCGCCGATAAAGGTCTTGGCGGTTTCGCCTGCGTCCTTCACGTTCAGGCCCCAGGTGTTGCTGGTGGCGGTCTGCCCGCCGCCGTCGTAGCTGACGCTGATGGAGCCCGTCAGCTCGGCGCTGATTTCGCCTTCGTTCACCAGGGAGAAGGACACCTGGGTCTGGCCTTCGACCAGGGTGATGACGGCACCGTCTGCGGGCACCTTGCTGTCGCCAAGAATCGCCGCAAACTTATCTACCAGATTGGCAATATGAAGCGTGATCGTCTCACCCGCTTTGGCGGCCTGTTTAAGGTGAACGACGAACTTCTTCCCACCGCCTTCAGTCAGCAATGAGCTTTGCCCTGCAAGATCATCTATCTTCGCGTCAACGTCTGACCAGAAGCTCTTGGTCAAAGCCACAGCGGTAACTGCTACTTCCTGCTTGTTGTCGAGTTTGAGGCCAAGATAACCATTGGTTTGGTCGACATCGAAGTCATTGATAGTGATCTTTGTTCCGCCCAGCGCCACTCCGGTGATGGTGAGTTGCTTTTGAGCATTCAGGGCATAAATGATTTGCTGAGCTCCGTCGCCTTCGATCCACTCCCGTTGGTGCTGATCGTTCAGGCGCAACTTGGCCTGCAAGCCATCAAGAGTGCGGCCATTGATGACGATGCTGCCGTTACCGTGGCTGTCAATGATGGTGTCTTTGCCATCACCGGAATTGAAGACGTAGGTGTCGGTGCCATCACCGCCGTAGAGGGTGTCGTTGTCGGCGCCGCCGATCAAAATGTCATTGTCGGCGTTACCGTATAAGGTGTCATCACCAGCCAAGCCCATCAAGTAATCTTGACCGGTTCCCCCGTATTCAGTGTCTTTTCCAGAACCTCCGACGATCAGGTTGTTGTTAAGCGCGTTTCCTGGCCTCGCATCGTCTACCCGCGCATCCAGTGTCTGGATGAGTTGATCACCCCGGAAGTAAATGGATGCGGCGTTGCTGATGACCGACTTGTCAATGTCAGGGGCGCCTGCGCCATGCAAAGTGTTAGCGTAGGCGATGAAGGCGTCGCGGGCGGGGGTGAGGGCTTCAATGAGGGTTTTAGTCCCAACCAAATACTGATACTCGCTTGCTGCCGCGGCGACTTGATTACCTTGCAGACCAGCAATTCCGTCGGGTGTCAGACCATAGTATTTTTCGTAGGCGAATATTGCCGTGCGGTGGGCTTCAAGCATTTTGAATATCTGCTTGGCTTCAGTCTCAGTGACTGCAGAAGGGTTGTCATAGAGCCCAAACAGCTCGGCTTCGGCGTATCGGCGCTTAGCCCATCCCTTGTCTACTCCAGCCTCATAAAGCTCAAACTCCGACTTGCTATTCGGTCTTGGCCGCGTGATGCTCAAGGCAATGCCCTGGCTGATCTTTCTTCCAAGGTCATTCGCAGCGTAGCGAATTTGAAACCATGCCTCAGCTCGGTCTCCGGATTTGATAGCCGATGTCAATCCAGGTGGCCACGCTCCCATGCCGTTATACGCAAGGCTGACCAATACTGCCTTCTCCCAAGAGTCGTTAAAGCCTGCTGGCGCAGTGAGCGTGGTGTATCCCAGCTTCTCATAGACCCGATCCACGTATTTCGTAATGCCAAACTGCATTACAGCCTTCATCTCATCTCGCCCCGTTTGCCCGGGACTGAATTCGAATCTTTGGCGAGGCGGGGTCACGATGTAAGCAGCGAATGCAGGGTCATTACCAGCCTTTGCATATCGCTCCGCCATGATTGCGTGTAAGTCCGGGATGCCACTGGGGCCTGCCTTGATGGCGTCATTTAGACGCTTCAAGTAAGCCTTCTCAGCTAGCGCACTGGGATCAGTTCCTTCATAACTAGCGGCTGATGTCTGCAAGCCAATTTCTCTATAGACCCCTTCCCGGAGTGCGGGGACTCCATCTGTCAAATTGAAGCCTACACCGATGGTGATCACGCCGTCTTTTGCGTCATACGGCTCGTAACGTGGCCCTTCAAATGCCGTCAGGACGCCAAAAAGCTCGTTAAAGAAATTACTACCTGCTTTTTGAAATTGCATGGCCGCTCCCTGAATATTGAAAATCTACTATTTGGAAGTCAGATTGCGACGAACGTGGCAAATATTGATCTGCACAGGTTCCCGACGTTTGTCTTCGCTTACCCAATTGATAGATAGCTCTTCACTAATGGGGCCTGTTCTACCGTCGGTCGAATACGCGGTTTCACGCATTTGATAATGCCGTCCACCAAAATCGAAAGGCAGCTGACTAGACAACGACAACCACCAGAGGAAACCGGTTCTTGGTTTTTTCAGATCGCCTTCAAAAAGTATTGCGCTGCTGTAAGTACAGTATTTCTCTGTACCCGGCCTAGTGTGAATCAACATGACGTCGGTATCCTCCTGCGCGGGCCATGCATCTGCCCATTTGTAGAACTCCACCTTTTGCTCAATGGCTTCTTGCCAGTCTCGCTCCAGCATTTCTTCTGGTGGCATGAAGCTCGCTATCAGCCTCTGCCCTGCATTCGGCGGAGGCTCCGCAAAACCAGCTTCCCAGTCTTTGTCGTTCAATCGGCGCGCAAGCGCATAACGCTTGTACAACTCTTTATGTTCCTGGAGATCCAACTTGACCCAGTTCGGTGCTCTCACACCGGGGATGCTGCGCAGAATTTCATAGCCACACATCGGTCCGTTCGGCTTACCTGCGAGTTCTTCGTTCATGCGTTTGAACATTGTCTCGCAGAGCGTGTACCCCTGCCCTTGCAACATGCGATACCCGGATGGTTTGTCAGATAGCAATTCCGCTATGCGTTTTACATACGCGTCTTTGACGCAGACAACTTCAGTGCAACTGTTGCGCTGAGCCGCCCATTGCTTTTGCGTCTGACGAACGCCTGCATTGCCAGCATCCTTAATGGCAGCGACATAGGCCGCCGCCAGGTCTTCATCCAACTTAGACAACTCCGCATCCGCGCAGATGAGTTTCTCCACCTTGCTCTGCGCTTTCGCACAATCAAAGCTCGCCGCCTGCACTGCGCCATTCAACGCCAGCCAGCCCAGAACAATCCACATGGCTTTTTTCATATCTGTTCCTTGTCTAAATTCAGCATCTGCGCTTTGTAATATCAAAGCTTAGCTATCTAAATCCCGCCGCTCTACCTTTCCCGCAAACTCTCACTCCCCGCTCTCTGCACCGGTGATAGCAGATACTCAATCACCCGCCTCATCCCCGTCTTGGTCTCCGCCGTGATGTTCATGCCCAACAAGATTCCCGTCAGCGATCAGAAATCGCTAACGCTTTCACCCCGTCAAAAACACGCCGCATTCCCCTGCGTGGCAACCATGGCACTCCCGTTCACTGCCAGTTCGCCGCAATCACCGGGGTCAAGGCCGCGGCATAACTTTGCGACAAGGTGGTCTGCCCGGCGGCCGGGGGGGCAAAAGCGGCCATGGCCTGCACAAGGTTATGGACATCGTTGTCGAGCAAGGTCTTGCCGTCGGCCGTCTTGAATTCTTCAATCCGGTAGGCGCTGAACCAGCCTGAGAGGGTGACCTTGTCTGCGGTGCCAATCACGCTGATTTCCAGGCTGCTGCCCGTCTTGCGGAACCAGAGCTGGTCAGCTTCGATGCCGCTGAGGAAACTCATGACATCGGCATTGCCACCGGCATCCTGCACCACATCAGCCCTGTCGCCGCGACCGAACTGATAGACATCGTTGCCGGAGCCGCCCAGCAGGACATCGGCACCGAGCCCACCCGCCAGGGTGTCGTTGCCGGAGCCGCCATCCAGCCGATCGTTACCGCCGCCGCCGTTCAAGACATCGTGGCCCCCCAAACCGTTCAGGAGGTTGTTGCCGCCATTTCCGAACAAGGCATTGTTCAAGCCATTGCCGTCACCATTCAGCGCTGCGCTGCCCACGAGGCCCGGGGTCAGGTCTTGCCTTTTGCCATCCATTTGCTTCCTCCTTCTTGATTCACCGCCACAATCCTGCTCACCCTGGAGTAGTGCACACCAAAGTGTTCACCGATCTCCTTGTGGGTGTAACCGCCAGTCTTGTGGGCCATTGCGATGGCTTTGTCGAGGTCTGGGCACTGCTGCGCATACGATGCCCATCAAGCAGGCGTGAATGCGTTTGCTGCGGACATCCCTAAACTTCTGGATTATTTTTTGCTTGACGGGGCAGTTGAGGCCCGTACTTGGGCTTGTCATCGTCTGATTTGCGGCGGCACGAAACGCGGCCTCCACGGTGCCCCGACGTGCGGAAGCAACGGTCTGTGGCTTCACCGCAGCCGCCTTCCCAAAGCCCCGCGCGAAGCGGCTGGCGCTTCATCGCTTGCGTATGGCCTTCTAGTGCGCGGAGGATGGGTCACGGTAAAACCTGATCGGTTTGTTTGCCCTGCTGGGGCGACGGGCTCATTCTCAGCGCCGTCGCGTCCTCGGGCAATGGTACGGATGTACCAACGCCCCGTCCTCCCCGAAAAACAAGGTGAGCCATGCACCAGAACGCCGCCCACATAAGGTTAGCCAAGCGGATCTTCTGGAGCGCCACGCCGGGCTGTTTGCGGACCGCACGCCCTGCTCCCAATTCCAGTCTGATCCGTTTGTTGTTGGCAACCGACAGCGGATGCAGACGTTGCAGTTCAATGGACGTCCACCGCAGTGGCGGGTCGCATCAGGCGCTCAAGTGGCTGAATAGGCGTCGGTCAGCGCTGTGGTGGCCACAGCTGACGCAAGGGGTTGACATTCCATACTCCTTACATTAAAGTAAGGCACAAGGAATCAACATGACCGCCGCAACACTCACCTCCAAAGGGCAGATCACCATCCCCGTCGACGTTCGAAACGAGCTCAAGGTGGATGCCGGCGACCGTGTCGAGTTCGTCCAGATCGCGCCGGGCCGCTACGAGTTCGTGGCGGCCACGCACAGCGTGACCGAGTTGAAGGGGATGTTCGGCAAGCCCAAAAAGACCGTTTCCATCGAGGCCATGAACAAGGCCATTGCTCAGCGTGGCGCATCGGCCCGATGATCGGACTCGATACCAACGTCCTGGTGCGCTACATCATGCAGGATGATCCGAAGCAGTCGCTCCAGGCAACCGAACTGATTGAGTCACTGGATGGCGATGCCCCGGGCTTCGTCACCCTGGTTTCCATCGTCGAGCTCTACTGGGTGCTGACCTCTTGCTACAACCTGACCGCTGGGCAGGTCAGGCAGGCTCTGGAGGGCTTGCTTCGCACCAGGCAGATCGTGGTGGAGAGGGCCGACCAGGTGCTTCGCGCTCTTCGGGTGTTCGGCGACGGCAAGGCGGATTTCGCAGATTGCCTTATCGAGCGTGCGGCGGCTGCAGCCGGGTGCGCCCAGATATTGACTTTTGATGTGCGTGCGTCCAAGCATGCAGGTATGACCTTGATCCGCTTAAAGTAGGCCTTGGGACAACGCCGGCGGCGGCAAAGCCTTATTCCCCGGTTCTTCGTTCCGGAGCCCGCCCGTGCAGTGGCAGAGATGCACCCACGCTCCGCTCTTCCTGTGCCGCCACATACGCCCTGAACCAGAAACCCGCCTGCATGCGATTGGCCACGCCGATCTTCTGGAAGGCGACGCTGAGCTGGTTGCGCACGGTGAACTCGCTCTTGCCCATCTCCAGCCCGATCTGCTTGTTGCTGGCGCCGGAAAGCAGCGCGCGCAGCAGTTGCAGTTCGATGTTGGTGAAATCGATTTCTTGCTCCATAGTGCTCATCTTTCCCTCAAGCTTTCATTGCCCGCGCGCTGAACGGGGCTCAACAGATACTCAATCACCCGGCGCTTGCCCGTCTTGATCTCCGCCGTGATGTTCATGCCCGGGCTCAGCGGTATGCGCTTGCCGTCAATGTCCATATCTTTCTGACTCAGCGTGAGGATGGCCGGGTAATAGGAACCCTTCTTCTCGTCCGTCACCGCGTCGGCGGTGACCACATCCACTTTGGCCTCCACCGTGCCGTAACGCGTGTACGGAAAGGTCTCCAACTTCACCGTGGCGGTCTGGCCGGCGTTCACGAAACCGATGTCCTGGTTGGCGATGGTGATTTCAGCGGTGACGGTGGGGCTGTCGGGTACCACGATCATCAGAGGCTGGGCGCTGGTGACCACGCCGCCTACGGAGTGGATGGCCAGCTGCTGCACGATGCCGTCCACAGAGGCGGTAAGTTGTGTCAGGCGCTCACGCTGGCTGGCCTTGCTGTGGTCGGCGCTGAACTGCAGATGTTTGGTGGCGGCCTGGGCCTTGCGGTCGTTGAGCTGGCGCACGGTCTCGGCGCGGAAGGCCGCGCGGGCCTGTTCTGATTCACGCAGGGTGTACAGGGATTCCGCCAGACGGGCGCGCTGGGTGGCTAGGTCGCGTTCCAGCTCCACCCGCTCACGCGTCTTGTCCTGCGTGGCGTGGCCGGAGATATAGCCCTGGTCCACCAGGCGCTTGAAGTCCGCCTCACGCGCCTGGGCCATGGGCACGGTGTCTTCGAGCTTGGCGATGGTAGCTTGCACGGTGGCCATTTCGGCCTGGCGGCGGGCCGTTTCCGCATCCAGCTTGGCGAGCTTGGCGCGGATGTCCTGCCACTCGCTTTGCAGCAGGCTGCGCGTGCCGGCATCGGCTCCCTTGGGCAGCCTGGGCGCCTGCCCCGTGGCCAGGGCCTTGAGCAGGGCGGCGGTGCGCTGCTCTTCGCTGATGGCCGCGTTGAGCTGCTCCTGCACGCTGGCCTTGTCGGCGTTGGCCATGGTGGGGTCCAACTCCACCAGCACCTGGCCGGCCTTGACCCGATCACCGTCTTTGACCAGCACGCTTTTGACGACGCTGGCTTCCAGCGGCTGGATAACTTTGGTGCGATCGCTCACGATGATGCGCCCCGGCGCCACGGCCACGATATCGATCTGGCCGAAGATGGACCAGACGAGCACCAGCACAAACAGCACCATGATGGTCCAGGCCAGGCGGCGCGGGGCCGGGTGCACCGGTGTTTCCTGCAAGCTCAGAGCCGCGGGCAGAAAGGCCGTTTCATCCGACAGCCGTTGCGGGCCGGCGAGTTCGGCGCGGTGTTCCCAGGCAGCCTTGAAAACCGCCCTGTAGCGCGACCACAGTTCAATGAGGGGGTGGCGCGGCATTGGTGCGGCGGTGTTCGGGCTCATGCGCACCTCCTCGCCCCATCCGGGGTTGAAAATTCCACATATGGCATCATTTTTGATATCATTTGAACTGTGAACAGCAAGCACCGCAAAACACTGGCGCGGATATTTGAGAAACCCGTTCCGAAAAACATGGAATGGGCAGACATTGAGTCCCTGCTGGTTGCGCTGGGAGCCGAATGCGTGAACCGTGGCGGTTCCATGGTGAGTTTTTTCCTGAAGGGCGAGCGGGCTGATTTCCACCGCCCCCACCCCGCCAAGGAAGCCAAGCCATACCAGGTGCGCTGTACACGCGAATTTTTGGAACTGATTGGAGTCAAGCCATGAGCAATGCCATGACCTACAAGGGCTACAGCGCCAGGGTGGAGTACAGCGATGAAGACGAGTGCTTCATCGGCCGCATCGCCGGCATACGTGCCATCGTCGGCTTCCACGGCAGCACCGTGCCGGAACTGAAAAAAGCATTCCATACCGCGGTGAACAACTACATCACCGTAGCCGAGGCGCGTGGTGAAGAACCCGAGAAGCCCTTCTCGGGCCGCATGATGCTGCGCCTGCCCAGCCAGGTGCATGCGCGCGTCAGCTTCGCCGCCGAGCGTGCGGGCCTGAGTGTCAACCAGTGGGCAGCCCAGGCCCTGGAGCAGGCTGCACAGTCCTGAAAACGAGCGCTTCATGGCGCCGCTCCCGGAACAGCCTGGCCGCCCTGCATCTGCCACAGATGCGCGTACAGGCCTTGCGGCTTGTTGATCAGTGTGTCGTGCGGGCCGGCCTCGACGATCTTGCCCTTCTCCAGCACGATGATGCGGTTCGCGTGGCGCACGGCGCTCATGCGGTGGGCGATGATGAGTACGGTGCGGCCCTGGCAGATGCTGGCCATATTGCGCTGGATGATGGCCTCAGACTCATAGTCCAGGGCGCTGGTGGCTTCATCGAAAATCAGGATGCGCGGATTGGCAAACAGGGCGCGTGCAATGGCAACACGCTGGCGCTGACCACCGCTCAGGCTGCCACCCTGCTCGCCCACCAGGGTGTCGTAGCCCTCGGGCAATTCGCTGATGAAGTCGTGCGCGCCGGCCAGCTGGGCCACGCGCACCACGGCCTCGATGGGGGCGGCCGGGTCGGTGATGGCGATGTTCTCGCGCACGCTGCGGTTGAACAGCAGGTTCTCCTGCAGCACCACACCCACCTGGCGCCGCAGTTGGGCTGCGTCGATCAGGCTGATGTCGATGCCGTCCACCATCAGCCGGCCCTGTTCGGGCACGTAGAGGCGCTGCACCAGCTTGGTCAGGGTGCTCTTGCCTGAACCGGAGCGGCCCACGATGCCGATCACCTCACCCGGGCGCACGTCCAGGCCCACGCCGTTGAGCACGGGGGCAGCTTCGGGCCGGTAGCGGAAAGTAACGTTGTCCAGCGTGATGCGGCCTTTGACCGGCGGCAACTGGGCCGCGCTGGTGGGCGGCACTTCGGTGCGGGTGTTGAGGATGTCGCCCAGGCGCGCCACCGAGATGCCGGTCTGCTGGAAGTCCGTCCACAGCTGCGCCATGCGCATGATGGGCTGCGAAACACGACCCGCAAACATATTGAAGGCGACAAACTGGCCCACGGTGAGTTCGTTGTCCATCACCAGATGGGCGCCGTACCAGAGCGTGGCGGCGTTGACGAGCTTGCCGATGAGGCTGACGCCCTCATGCGCCACGCTGGCCAGGTTCTGCGTCTTGAAGCTGGCCGAGACGTAGGCGGCGAGCTGCTTGTCCCAGCGGCGGGCAAACGCCGGCTCCAGCGCCGTGGCCTTGACGGTCTGGATGCCGGTGACGGTTTCCACCAGCATGGCCTGGTTCTCGGCACTGCGGGCGAATTTGTTGTCCAGCCGCTTGCGCAGCACGGGCACCACGGCCAGGCTCAGACCAAAGTACAGCGGCAGGCTGACCAGCACGATGAGGGTGAGCGGCACGCTGTAGAACAGCATGACCGCGATGAAGACCACGGAGAAGAACACGTCCAGCACCACAGTGAGGGCGTTGCCGGTCAGGAAGCTGCGGATGTTTTCCAGCTCGCGCACACGCGCCACAGAGTCGCCCACGCGCCGTGCCTGGAAGTAGGCCAGGGGCAGGGCCATGAGGTGGCGGAAGAGCCGCGCGCCCAACTCCACGTCAATGCGGCTGGTGGTATGGCTGAAGACGTAGGCGCGCAGGGCGTTGAGCACGCTCTCGAAGATGACCACACCCACCAGGCCAATGACCAGCACGTCCAACGTGGTCAGGCCACGATGCACCAGCACCTTGTCCATCACGACCTGGAAGAACAGCGGACTGACCAGCGCAAACAGCTGCAGCATGAAGGAGATAAGCAGCACTTCACCCAGCAGCTTGCGGTGCTTGACCAGGCTGGGGATGAACCAGGAGAAATCGAACTTGGCCAGATCGCCGGCCATGCTGGCGCGGCTGGTGATGAGGATGAGCTCGCCCGTCCACTGGCTGTTGAAGGTGTCCAGCGGCTCGATGATGGGGCGGTTGTTGCCTGCACCCGCGGCAGGGTCTTGCAGCAACACGCGCTGGCCGTCGCATTGGGCCAGGATGACCACGCGCAGAGAGCCATCATCGGTACGCATCAACGCCAGGGCCGGCAGGGGCGTCAGGGCAAGGCGGTCTACTGTGGTGCGGGAACGCTTGGCCTTGAGGCCCAGGTGTTGGGCGGCCTGCAGCAAATCGTCTAGCTCAAAGGACTCACCAGCAGAGAAACCCAGTTGGTGGGCCAGAGTGGCCGGGTCGGCCGCCACCTGGTGCAAACGTGCGATGGCACAAAGTGCCGCGAGCGAGGCTAGCGGTGGCGCAACCTCTCCCGCAGCACCATCGGAGGATGCTTTGGGAGAAGTATGCTGCTGCGGCTGATCTGATAACAACCTGCTTCCGGCAGGCGCACCGATATTTGCACTCACACGCTGTCCTCATTTGGAACCACCTTGATAGAGATGGCCCGTCTTTAAACGCAGCGGGGAAGGTAGCGCCTATTTGACTTTCCGACCATCCCCCAAAAGGGGGATCTGCACCAGATTTGTTCTATTTGCGCGATTTCGTTCTTAATCAAGCATCGATGGAACTTATCCCACAATACTTTGTTGCTACAAATTACATAGCTAACTTTTTTTCCAAGTGAGGCACGGGCACCACAATAAAAGCAATGGGGGTCATAGTTCTTATTGATCAGCACCCTGAATATCTGCGCTTCAGTATTCAAATTGCCCATTCATGCAAGCCTCAGCGCAAGGGCATTTTGAAATCCCAGTCCTGCGGCCACCTTCTGCCACGCAAGTCTCCGGAATCAAACCGCTACGCGTGCCAACCCGGTTGGCCGACATGGAATTCAGGTACTGACGTCGCGAGCTTTCGTCCAT
Organism: Hylemonella sp.; assembly: GCA_040376915.1. Taxonomy (GTDB): domain Bacteria; phylum Pseudomonadota; class Gammaproteobacteria; order Burkholderiales; family Burkholderiaceae_C; genus Hylemonella. The sequence goes on along the minus strand of JBEIPS010000021.1, from coordinate 6,839 downwards.
GCCCCGGACGCCTTGAACGATCAGCTGCGCCTGCGATCGCAGACCAAAACACTGATCTGATGCCGTCGGTCGTCAGATGCACCCGCTTTATGCATGTGCGCCCAATGGCCCTTGGTGATAACCATTACGAGGCCGGGTCAGCACCTGGGCTAGCATGGCTTGCATCCGCAGGCACCCGCCGCCAGCGATCACCGAAAGGACATCTCTTGGAACAGCAACGTATCGCCATCATTGGCCTGGGCCGCATCGGCTCGGCCTTCCTGAGCCAGATGCTGCAAAAGCGCAGCCAGGGCATAGAGCTGGTCTGCGCCGCGGAAGCGGCCGACACCCCCGGCCGTCAGCTCGCGGTCAAATCCGGCATTGCGATCAAGTCGCTGGATGACGTCGTGGCCTTGGGCAACCGCATCGACGTGATTTTCGATCTGACCGGGCTGCCCGATGTAAGGCGCGAACTGCGCGACAAACTGGTGGCGTCTAAAAACGCGCATACGGTGATCGCCTCGGAAACCATCGTGCGCGTGATCTGGGCCCTGATCAGCCAGGACGCCCTGCCCGTCATCCAGGGCCGCAAGACCGGTTACTGAAGCGACCCCCGGCCGCCTGCGGCCTAGTGGTGGTGGCCGTGGGCCCCGTGCACATGGCCGTGGGCAATTTCCTCTGCGCTGGCGGCACGCACATCCACCACCGTGACGCTCAGGCGCAAGGCCTTGCCGGCCAGGGGATGGTTGCCGTCCAGGTGCACCTCGGGGCCCTTGATCTTCACCACGGTGAAGACATGGGTGTGCCCGTCTTCACCGCGACCTTCGAGCTGGCCACCGACCTTGACCCCGGGCGGGAACTGGGTCTTGGGAATGACCTGCACCAGGGCCTCATTGCGCTCGCCAAAGGCGTCGGCGGGCTGCAGTTCCAGGCTGGTCTGGTAGCCGGCTTCGCGGCCCTCCAGCGCTTCTTCCACCTTGGGAAAGGTGTTGCCGTAACCACCGTGCAGATAGGCGTTGGGCTCCTTGCCGTCCTCCAGCAACTTGCCCGTGGCGTCGCTGATGCGGTAGCGGATGGTGACGGCGGTGTCTTTGGTGATCTTCATGATGGATTCCGGAATCTTGTGTGGGCCAGGGCTCAAGCACGCTTCAGTTCGGGCATGGCACCCCCAAGGATCTGATTGGCGCCGTGGATGGCCTTGTGCATGTTAGCCGCACGCTGGCGCGTGGCCGCCGTGTTCCCGAAACGTGTCTCGCAGTAAAGGTCGACAGCATAGCCCAGCCAGCGCCGCGGCAGATCCGGCACGGAAGCAGCACCCGCCAGGTGTTCGCGCACCGACTGCCCGTCGACGCGCCCATGCCCCTGCTGACGCAGGCACCAGTTCAGCGCAAGGGCGGACAGCCGCATGGACAGCATGGGCTGCCAGCGCACCAGCAGATGGGCCCCGTACAGCAGGCCGGCTGCGCCGAGTCCGTAACGACGCGGCCAGAGTCGGAAGATCAGCCAAAGCAGCAGCAGGAGCAGAAGCAGAAAAGGCCACCATGGCAGGATGATTTTCTCCACGCAGTATTCGCCGGCCTCGCGCAGCAGCTCTTCCAGGCTCCCCGTGGACGGCACGCCAGACCCAGGGACCAGTCTGCCGGTCAATACGGCGGCAAGGATCTCGCCCCAGCCAGTCAGACGCTGCAGGGTCTGGCGTTGCCACTCGGGCATGTGACGGTCATTGAGATCGCGGCGCATGCGGTCAAACATCTGCTGCCAGGCATCTCCCCCGGAGCCGGGCTGTGCACCTGCGGGCCCGTCCCGCCCCTGCGAGCCGCCGTCGCCGCGCTGCGCCCCCTGGCCGCCAGCCGCCTGCCGGTTCAGGTTGGGCGTATCGGTGCCGGGAGGCAGGAAACCAAAGCCCAGTACCGCCGGCCGAGGCGCAAACAGGAAGAGCAGCATGGCCAGCATGAATGACAGCCCGATGAAAGCCACGGTCAGCCCGCCCTTGGCCCAGCGTGAGATGCTCGCGCCGGCCGCGTGCTCCCAAGCCAGGGCCAGACCGGCAAAGAGCCAGGCCGGTGCGAGATAGAACCAGACGGTCCAGTCTGCCGTCATATAGGTTGCCACCATGAGGCTGACAACGAAGATGACCGTGAGGTTCATGTAGAAATCGCGCCGCGTGCGCATGACGACGGCACGCGCCGAGAGAACGATCAGCAACGAGAGGCTGGCCCAGCGCAGCAGGTTGTACTTGAGAAAGACCAGAAGCACGAAGACCAGGGCCAGACTGCCCATGATCTTCCAGTGCTTGTCGGCAACGCGGCTGCCGCGACCCAGGTAAAACAAGGCGGCACCAAAACCCAGCAGGGTCCAGGCCAGCCAGAACACGCCCTCGCCGCTGAAATAGCCGTGGCGCCGATCAAGGTAGGAGAAGGACAGGCAGACGCACAGATAACTGCAGGCCGTCAGCAGCACCGCAGCGCGGCTGGTGAGGAGCGGCTCGTCGGCCAGCGTGACTGGGGCCGTACTCATGTCAGCTCGTGATGGGCGCTGATGCCGAACTGCTGCAAGCGCTGTTGCAGTTCCTGCGCGGAAGACAGCAGTGCCGCGGTCGGCCGCGGCGGGATAGCGATATAGACGCGCACCGGCCAGTTCTGCAGGCCGGCCGCCGCCAGTTCCTGCAGCAGGATGGCCGCAGAATAGTTCGCCCCGACCACAACGGCCAGCTGTTCACCGGCCGTCATGTCTTGCGCAGCACGTTGCATGGCCTGCGACAAATCCAGCGCTCCCGGCTCCGCACCTGCCAACGCCGACCGGATCTGCGCCATGTCCTGCAGGGCTTGCGGCCCGGAAGGCAGATAGACACGCAGACGCACGCCATCGGTCAGCGCGCGCTCGCACAGGCCTGCCGCGAGCCGGATCGCCTGCTCGGAGGGCGCCAACGGGTTGCCCACTTCGCTGGCCGGCGGAATCTGCAGCACCAGGCGCAGCAGCGGCGAGGCGCTTTGCTGGAAGTGCTGGATCACCAGATCACCTATACGCGCCGAGGCACGCCAGCTGACACGCCCGAGGAATTCACCCGCTTCGTATTTGCGCAGCATGCCGAGTTCAAAGGACTGACCCATGCGACGTGTGGTCTGCTCACCCTGCGGATCTTCCGACACACTGCAGTCCAGGGGCTGGTGCATGGCCTGGGCCTGCGGCAGCACCAGCAGGCGCACATCGTCCGGCACCATCGTCTGGCTCGCCCGCATCAGGCCCAGGGGAAATCCGCTGGCCAGCGTCACCCCGACCAGCCGGTAGTCGCCGCGGCAAGGGAAGCGCACTTCGCGCCCCATGTCATACGAACGACCGCCCCGCAGGACAGGCACGGTCTGGCGCAGCACGATCTCACGCGACGCCCAGTGCCAGCGGGTTTCCACATCGACCATGAAGGCCGGCCACCAGACGCGGCGGTGGATCAGCAATTGCAGGCTGGACGGCTGCCCTTCCATCACCTGGCCGGCACCTGATGCGTCGATCCCCGATTGCACACGCATGCCGCGCAGCGACAGCCAGGGCAGCAGGTACCCCAGCAGACTGAGGACGGACAGGAACAGGAACATGGCATAGACCATGGGATCCTGCCGGTTCAGTGAGGCGATCAGCAGCACGCCGCACAGGGCCAGCAGCACCCGGGACTTGGACAGCCAGCGTTCCATTGCCGCTTCAGCGTGGCGTTTTCTGTGCCTGCAGGATGTCCTGGATCATCGCTGCCGCTGGTTTCTGGGCCTGAGCCGAGCCCTGCGCCTGCACGATGACACGGTGCGCCAGCGCCGGAACAGCCAGTTCGCGCACAACGGCGGGATCCACGTAGTTGTAGCCGCGCATGCAGCTGAGCGCACGTGCCAGCCGCGCCAGGGCCAGCGTGCCACGTGGGCTGGCACCGAAACGGATGCCGGCATGGCGGCGTGTGGCGCTGACGATGGTCGTGATGAACTGCGCCACCTCTGGCGAGATCTGCACCGCCCTGGCCGCACTGACCAGCTGCGCAAACTGCTCCGGCTTGCACACCGGCTGCAGGCTGCTGATGGGGTGCGCAAACTGCTGCACCTGCACCAGGCTGGCCTCGGTGGCGGCATCGGGGTAACCGAGCGAGAGGCGGATCATGAAACGGTCGAGCTGGGCTTCGGGCAGCGGATAGGTGCCCGCCATGTCGATCGGGTTCTGGGTGGCCAGCACGGCGAAGGGCTGCGGTAACGGCAAGGTCTGTCCGTCCAGCGTGACCTGGCCTTCTTCCATGCATTCGAGCAGGGCAGACTGCGCGCGCGCATTGGCCCGGTTGATTTCGTCGGCCAGCACGAAGTTGGCGAACACCGGACCGGGTCGCAGCACGAAACTGCCGTCCTTGGGGTTGTAGACCGGACCACCCACGATGTCCGAAGGCATGAGGTCGGCCGTGAACTGGATGCGGCGGAATTTGAGGCCGACGGAGGTCGCCAGCGCCCGCGCCAGCATGGTCTTGCCCAGGCCGGGCACGTCCTCTATGAGCAGATGGCCCCCTGCCACCACGGCCGCCAAGGCCAGTTCAACCTGCTGGTGCTTGCCGACCAGGACCTTTTCTATGTTCCTGACGATGGCCTGTGATAACTCTGCCGCCGGCTTGAGCGTCGGCGCGCCGATGACTGCGTCATTCATGCGGATCCCCCCTTTTGCGCTGCATTCTAGCCGCCGCCCTTGTCAACCCCGGCGGGGGCAAGGCCGCTACCCCCCGGCCTGCAGACCCCGGGCGAAGATGAAATAATTGGGCCATTCCATCAGTTTTTGCCCATTTCAAGGATTCATGCCATGAGCGACGCCCAACAACGCATCGACGACCTCGTCAAACAGAGTGAAGTGCTCCTTTTCATGAAAGGCAACGCCAGCTTCCCCCAGTGCGGTTTTTCCGGCCGTGCCATCCAGATCCTCAAGGCCTGCGGCGTGGACCCCAAGGCCGTGAAGACCGTCAATGTGCTGGAAGACGACGGCATCCGCCAGGGCATCAAGGAATACAGCAACTGGCCCACCATCCCCCAGCTCTATGTGAAGGGCGAGTTCATCGGCGGCTCGGACATCATGATGGAGATGTACGAGAGCGGCGAGCTGCAGAAGGTGCTGGGCACGCAGGCCTGAGCCGCAGCGCTAGCCCACCCGGCCACCGCCAGCCCTGTGCTGCCGGTGGTTTTTTCTTGCCCGGGCGAAGCGCGGAAACAAGGCTGGCCGCTACACTCGTTCTCAAGCCCCACGCCTGGGCACGCTCCACACCACCATGAGTCTCACGCAAAGCCTCTTTGTGATCGCCCTGCTGATCGGCGTCAGTGCCTTCTTCTCGATGGCGGAGATGTCGCTGGCGGCCTCGCGCCGCCTGCGCCTGCGCCAGCTGGCCGACGAGGGTGATGCACGCGCCGAACGGGTGCTGCGCATCCAGGAGCAGCCCGGGAACTACTTCACCGTGGTGCAGATTGGCCAGAACGCGGTGGCCATCCTGGGCGGTATCGTCGGGGAAGGCGCTTTCAGCCCCCTGCTGGGCCGCCTGCTGCAGAACTGGTTGTCGGCTCCGGTGGCCGGGACCACGGGTTTCGTGCTGTCTTTCGCCCTGGTGACCTCGCTCTTCATCGTCTTCTCCGACCTTTTCCCCAAGCGCCTGGCCATGGCCGAGCCCGAGCGCCTGGCGCTACTGCTCCATGGCCCCATGCGCCTGTGCATGCGGGCCTTCAAGCCCGTGGTCTGGGCCTACAGCCGCACCACCGACGCGCTTTTCCGCCTGCTGGGGCTGTCCAGCCAGCGCGACGACCGCGTGACATCCGACGACATTCTGGCCCTGACGGAAGCCGGCGCCCTCGCTGGCGTGCTGGCGCGCGACGAGCAGCAGGTGATTGCCAACGTCTTCGAGCTGGACACACGCACGGTCAGCAGCGCCATGACAGCGCGCGACCGCATCGCCTGGTTCGACAAAAACGACAGCGACGCCATCGTGCGTGCACGCATCACGGCCGAGCCCTTCTCCACCTACCCGGTGTGCGACGGCGACATCGACCACGTGGTCGGTTATGTGGACGCCAAGGACCTGTTCCAGCGCATCCTGAAGAGCCAGCCCATCAAGCTGGACGACCCGGCCCTGCTGCACAAGGCCGTGGTGGTGCCCGACCGGCTGACGCTGGCCGAGGTGCTGGCGCAGTTCCGCCAGGCGCACGAGGACTTTGCCGTCATCGTCAACGAGTACAGCCTGGTCGTGGGCGTGGTCACGCTCAACGACGTCATGAGCACGGTCATGGGCGACCTGGTGGCGCCAGCGGACGAGGAGCTGATCGTGCAGCGCGAGGAAGGCTCCTGGCTGATCGACGGCATCACGCCCATGACCGACGTTCAGCGCGTGCTGGGCCTGGAAACGCTGCCACACGCGGCCGATTACGAAACCCTGGCCGGCTTCCTGATGGTGATGCTGCGCCGTGTGCCACGCCGCACAGACCGTGTGCTGTGGGAAGGCTACAGCTTCGAGGTGCTGGACGTGGACAGCTACCGCATCGACCAGGTCATGGTCACGCGCAACGGGGCAGCGACCGCGCCGCTCAGCGCACCACCGGCGCCGTAGCCTCGTCGCGAAACTGCCAGGCCCGCTGCGCGGCGAGTACAGCATTCGGGTAGGGCGACTTGCCACGCGAGCCGTTGTAGCGTCCCAGCGCCATGAAGAGGTCGCCGCGCTCGCGTTCCAGGTAATGGCGCAGGATGACGCAGCCGAAGCGCAGGTTGGTCTGCATGTGGAACAGCTTGCCCACATCACCGTCCCCGATCAGGCGCGACCAGAAGGGCATGACCTGCATGTAGCCACGGGCTCCCGCGCCGGAAACGGCAAATTT
>JBEIPS010000004.1:0-71787 GCA_040376915.1 Hylemonella sp. | reverse complement strand
GAGGTCTACGAGCGCCTGGGCTCCCCCGAAGGTGAGCTGGCCCTAGCCGAGTGTGTGGTGTACCTGGCCATCGCGCCCAAGAGCAATGCCGTCTACAAGGCCTACAACGAGGCCAAGGCCTACATCAAGAAGGACGGCACCCGCCCGGTGCCCAGGCACCTGCGCAATGCACCGACCAAGCTCATGAAGGAGCTGGACTACGGCAAGGGCTACCGCTACGCGCATGATGAGGAAGGCGGTTTTGCCGCCGGCGAGAGTTATCTGCCCGAAGGCATGGCCGAGCCGGGTTTCTACCGACCCGTGGAACGCGGCCTGGAGATCAAAATCGCCGAAAAGATGCGTGCCCTGCGCGCCTTGAACGAAAACCGGCGAGATCACAAGAAATGAAGGGAGCCTGACGCAAGTGGCACAGACCTTGCGATAGGCATGGCATGGACATCTTCCTGCAGCAAATCATCAACGGGCTGGTGCTGGGCAGCATGTACGCGCTGGTGGCGCTGGGCTACACCATGGTCTACGGCATCATCGGCCTGATCAACTTCGCGCATGGCGAGGTGCTGATGGTCGGGGCGCTGGTGAGCTGGAGCGTCATCGGCCTGCTGCAACCCCTGCTGCCGCCCTGGCTGGTGCTGATCATCGCCCTCATGGTGGCCTGCGTGCTGGCCGCGGCCCTCAACTACAGCATCGAGAAGGTGGCCTACCGGCCGCTGCGCAACAGCCCGCGCCTGGCGCCGCTGATCACGGCCATCGGCATGTCCATCCTGCTGCAGACCATGGCCATGATCATCTGGAAGCCCAACTTCAAGTCCTACCCCACCCTGCTGCCCAGCACGCCCATCCAGCTAGGCGGCGCCAGCATCACGCCCACGCAGATCATGATCCTGGTCGTCACGGCGCTGACCCTGGCCGCGCTGATGTGGCTGGTGCACGCCACCAAACTCGGCCGCGCCATGCGTGCCACGGCCGAGAACCCGCGCGTGGCCGCCCTCATGGGTGTGCAGCCGGACCGTGTGATCTCGGCCACCTTCATCATCGGCGCCGTGCTGGCCGCGATTGCCGGCGTGATGTGGGCCAGCAATTACGGCACGGTGCAGCACACCATGGGTTTCCTGCCCGGGCTCAAGGCCTTCACGGCAGCGGTCTTCGGCGGTATCGGCAACCTGGCCGGGGCCGTGGTGGGCGGTGTGCTGCTGGGCTTGATCGAATCCATAGGCGCGGGTTACATCGGCGACCTCACGGGCGGCGTGCTCGGCAGCCACTACGCCGACATCTTTGCCTTCATCGTGCTGATCGTGGTGCTCACGCTGCGGCCCTCGGGCCTCTTGGGTGAACGCGTGGCGGACAGGGCTTGAGATGAAACACATCCAGATGACTTCCCGCCAGCGCCTCGTCGCCATCCTGGTCGCCGCGATCGGCCTGCTGGTGCTGCCGCTCATCCTGCAGGGCTACGGCAATGCCTGGGTGCGCATCCTGGACATGGCCCTGCTCTTCGTGCTACTGGCCCTGGGCCTGAACATCGTGGTAGGTTATGCCGGCCTGCTGGATCTGGGCTTCGTGGCCTTCTTTGCCATCGGCGCCTATATGTTCGGCCTGCTGGCCTCGCCGCACCTGAGCGACCATTTCCCCGCCTTCGCCGCCATGTTTCCCAACGGCCTGCACACGCCGCTGTGGCTGGTGATCCCGCTGGGTGCCCTGCTGGCCGGCGCTTTCGGCGTGCTGCTGGGCGCGCCCACGCTGAGACTGCGCGGCGACTACCTGGCCATCGTGACTCTGGGTTTCGGCGAGATCATCCGCGTCTTCCTGAACAACCTGGACCACCCGGTCAACATCACCAACGGCCCCAAGGGCATAGGCCAGATCGACTCCATCAAGTTCTTCGGTTTCGACCTGGGCAAGAAGCTCAATGTCTTCGGCTTCGACGTGGCGCCGGTGAGCATGTACTACTACCTCTTCCTCGCGCTGGTGGTGGTCAGCGTGGTGATCTGCCACCGCATCGAGTTCTCGCGCATCGGCCGCGCCTGGATGGCCATCCGCGAGGACGAGATCGCCGCCAAGGCCATGGGCATCAACACGCGCAATATGAAGCTGCTGGCCTTCGGCATGGGCGCCACCTTCGGCGGGGTCTCGGGTGCCATGTTCGCGGCCTTCCAGGGTTTCATCTCGCCCGAGTCCTTCAGCCTCATGGAATCCGTGATGGTGGTGGCCATGGTGGTGCTGGGCGGCATTGGCCACCTGCCGGGAGTGATCCTGGGCGCGGTGCTGCTGGCCTCCCTGCCCGAGGTGCTGCGCTACGTGGCCGGCCCGCTGCAGTCCATGACGGACGGGCGGCTCGACGCTTCCATCCTGCGCCAGCTGCTGATCGCCCTGGCCATGATCGTGGTCATGCTGTTGCGTCCGCGTGGCCTGTGGCCCTCGCCCGAGCATGGCAAGTTGCGGCGCACCAAGGGGGGACCGGCATGAGCGCCGCACGGCCGCCAGCAGGCGCTCGCACCGCAATGCGCAGCATGGAGGCTACCCAATGAGCTCCCACCGTGCCGACACCCTGCTGCATGTCAGCGGCGTGTCCAAACGCTTCGGCGGCCTGCAGGCCCTCAACGACGTCCACCTGCGCATCTTGCGCGGCCAGGTCTACGGGCTGATCGGCCCCAATGGCGCGGGCAAGACCACTTTCTTCAACGTCATCACGGGCCTGTACACCCCCGACAGCGGCAAGTTCGAGCTGGCCGGTCTGCCTTACAAACCCACGGCCGTGCACGAGGTGGCGCGCGCCGGCATCGCGCGCACCTTCCAGAACATCCGCCTCTTCGCCGACATGACGGCACTGGAAAACGTGATGGTGGGGCGGCACACCCGCTCGGGCTCGGGCCTGCTGGGCGCCATCTTCCGCACCCGCGGCTTCGAGCGCGAAGAAGCGGCCATCACGCGCCGCGCCAACGAACTTCTGGACTACGTGGGCATCGGCCACCTGGGCGACTACAAGGCCCGCACCCTGAGCTACGGCGACCAGCGCCGCCTGGAGATCACCCGCGCCCTGGCCACCGAGCCGCAGCTGCTGGCCCTGGACGAACCCGCCGCCGGCATGAACGCCACCGAAAAAGTGGAGCTGCGCGCACTGATCGAACGCATCCGCGCCGATGGCGTCAGCGTGCTGCTGATCGAACACGACGTGAAACTGGTCATGGGCCTGTGCGACCGGGTCACCGTGCTGGACTACGGCCGCCAGATCGCCGAAGGCACACCGGCCGAGGTGCAGAAAAGCGAACAGGTCATCGAAGCCTACCTGGGCCACGGCGGCGCCAAAGCTGCCGCGGAGGCCACCGCATCATGAGCGACGACAAAGAAGTGCTGTTGCAGGTCAATGGCCTGAAGGTGGCCTACGGCGGCATCCAGGCCGTCAAAGGCGTGGACTTCGAGGTGAAACGCGGCGAGCTGGTCTGCCTGATCGGCTCCAACGGCGCCGGCAAGACCAGCACCATGAAGGCCGTCACCGGCACCCTGCCCTGTGTCGGCCAGCTGCATTACCTGGGCAAGCCCCTGCGCGGCCAGGGCCCCTGGGACCTGGTGCGCCAGGGCCTGGCCATGGTGCCCGAGGGGCGTGGCGTGTTCACGCGCATGAGCATTGCCGAGAACCTGCTCATGGGCGCCTACACACGGGACGACAAGGACGGCATCGCCACCGATCTGGAACGCATGTACGGCCTGTTCCCGCGCCTCAAGGAGCGCCACGCGCAGCTGGCCGGCACGCTGAGTGGCGGCGAGCAGCAGATGCTGGCCATGGGCCGCGCGCTGATGAGCCGGCCCCAGCTATTGCTGCTGGACGAACCCTCCATGGGCCTGAGCCCCATCATGGTCGACAAGATCTTCGAGGTGGTGCGCGAAGTGTCCAGCCAGGGCATGACGGTGCTGCTGGTGGAGCAGAACGCCAGCCGCGCCCTGGCCCTGGCCGACCGGGGATATGTCATGGAGTCCGGGCTGATCACGCTGTCCGGCCCGGCGCAGGAGCTGCTGCACGACCCGGCCGTGCGCGCCGCCTACCTGGGCGAATAATGCAGCGGAGTGCTCGGGATTCGGTTTTGCATACCCATTGAGGTATACGATGCAGGTCCGATCCACCGCGACAAGAGAGCCGCCATGAAACGCATCGCCCTGACCCTCATCACCCTGGCCCTGGCTGGCAGCGCCCTGGCGCAGGAAGCCGTGTTCCAGACCAAGTCCCTCACACCCGAAGCAGCGCTGCGGGCGGCGCGCGGCGCGCTGGAATCCTGCCGCAAACAGGGCTACCAGGTGGCGGTGGCGGTGGTGGACCGCAGTGGCGTGCTGCAGGTATTGCTGCGTGACCGTTATGCCGGCGCCCACACGCCAGGTGTGGCCAGTGACAAGGCCTGGACGGCCGCCAGCTTCAAGAACTCGACGCTGGAGTTCGGCAAGGACACCCAGGCCGGCAAACCCATGAGCGGTATCCGCCAGGTACCGCGTGTGATCGCGGCCGGTGGCGGCCTGCCCATCGAAGGCGGTGGCAGCCTGCTGGGTGCCATCGGCGTTTCGGGTGCCCCGGGGGGAGATGCCGACGAGGCCTGCGCCAAGGCCGGCATCAAGGCCATCGCCGACGACCTGGAACTCTGAGTACGATGAAGATCGACAGTCTGGACCATCTCGTCTTGACGGTGGCCGATATCGAGGCCAGTTGCGCCTACTACCAGCGCGTGCTGGGCATGGAGGTGGTGAGCTTCGGCGCTGGCCGCAAGGCCCTGGCCTTCGGTGTGCAGAAGATCAACCTGCACCAGGCCGGCCGCGAGTTCGAGCCCAAGGCCCAGCGCCCGACCCCGGGTTCGGCCGACCTGTGCTTCCTGACGACGGTCCCCCTGCCCCAGGTGCAGGCACATCTGAGCCGCTGTGGCGTGACCGTCACCGAGGGTCCGGTGCAGCGCACCGGCGCCCAGGGGCCCATCCTCTCGGTCTACTTCCGCGACCCGGACCTCAACCTGATCGAAGTCTCGAACCGGCTCTAGCGCTCAGTCCACTTTCGCGCCGGAGGCCTTGACGACCTGCTCGTACTTGGCAAGTTCTGCCTTCATGAAGGAGGCAAACTCATCGGGCGTGGTCGGCACGGGTTCGGCCATCAGGGCGGCAAAGCGGGTCTGCGTCTCCGGTGCCTGGAGTGCGGCCACGAAAGCCTGGTTCAGGCGGGCCACCACCTCTTTGGGCGTGGCAGCCGGCGCCACCAGCCCCCACCAGGTGTCCACCGCAAAGCCAGGCAACGTTTCGGCCACGGCCGGCACCTGCGGCAAGGCGGGTGAGCGTTTCAGCGTGGTGACCGCCAGGGCCTTGAGCTTGCCGGCACGGATGTTGGCGGAAGCCGTGGCCAGGTTGTCGACGTTGAAATCCACCTGCCCGCTGATCAGGGCCAGCTGGGCCGGGTTGCCGCCGTTGTAGGGGATGTGCACGGCAAAAATGCCGGCCTGAGACTTGAACAGCTCGCCCGCCAGATGCCCGGCGCTGCCGTTGCCGCCGCTGCCGTAGTTGAGCCGGCCCGGGTTGGCCCGGGCGTAGGCGATCAGGTCCAGCAGGCTGTTGATACTCAGGCGCTGCGCGGTCTCGGCGTTGATGACCAGCACATTGGGCACGCGCAGCATCTGCGTGATGGGCGCGAAGTCCGTATCGGCCCTGTAGGGCATCCTGCTGTAGAGCCAGGGGTTGACCGCGTGCGTGGCCGTGGCGGCGATGCCTATGGTGAGGCCGTCGGGCGCGGCCTTGGCCACGGCATCGGCACCGATATTGCCGCCGGCACCCGCGCGGTTCTCGATGATGACCGTGCCCAGCGTGTCCTTGACCCGCTCGGCCAGCGCACGCGCCGTGATGTCGATGGGGCCACCGGCCGCGTAGGGCACGATCAGGCGGATGGGCCTGGTCTGGGACCAGGCGGGGACACTGGCCAGGGCGAACAGGGCCAGGACGAAATGGGTAAGGGTGAGGCGTTTCATGCCCGCCATTGTGCAGAATCCCGTCACATCCCTTTACAAGACTTTGCAGGAGCCTGTCGGCTGCCGGGCCGGCGTGGCGCGTTGCAGATCCATGGAAACCATTTCCATGCTTCAACCCAGAAGGAGATCCGCATGAAATCCAAGATCGTGTTCAGCATCCTGACCTTGACCCTGGCCGGTGGCGTCTACGCGCAAACCGCCAATATGGGCACCACACCGGCCCCTACGGCCACCCCCAAGGTGGACCAGCGCCAGGAAAATCAGGAACGCCGTATCCAGCAGGGCGTGAACTCGGGCCAGCTCACGCCTCGCGAGGCCAATCGCCTGGAAAACCGGCAGGAACGCGTCGAGCGCGTTGAAGAGCGCGCCAAGGCCGACGGCAAGGTCACGGGCAAGGAACGCGCCCATATGGACAATGTGCAGGACCGTAGCAGCCGCGACATCCGCCGCGAAAAGCACGACCGCCAGCGCGACATGAACCACGACGGCCGCAAGGACAGGCCGCACGCTGGGCGTAACTGAACCGCCGGACAGAAAAAGCCCGCTGCGTCACGACAGCGGGCTTTTTCTTTGGTGCCTGCTGGCTTCAGGCCGCCAGCACAACGGCACCGTGCTTGTCGGCCTCGCTCGTGAAGGCGTCCGCATAAAACTCCTCCTCGGGCAGGCCGGCCTGCACATAGTCCTGCCGCGCGGAGTCCACCACGATGGGCGCGCCGCAGGCGTAGACCTGATAGCCCGACAGGTCCTTGATGTCTTGCAGCACGGCCTGGTGCACGAAGCCGGTGCGGCCGGCCCAATGGTCGTCGGGCAGGGCGTCGGACACCACGGGCACGTAACGCAGCTTGGGCATCTCGCTGCACTTCTGCATCACCCAGTCGTGCATGTAGAGATCGGCCGGGCGGCGGCCGCCCCAGTAGAGCGTGGCCGGGCGCGTGATGCCCTTGTGCTGCATCTGCTCGATGAGGGCCTTGAGGGGCGCAAAACCGGTGCCCGAAGCCAGCAGCACCAGGGGTTTGTCGCTGTCCTCGCGCAGGTAGAAGCTGCCGTAAGGGCCTTCGATGCGCAGGATTTCCTTCTCTTTCATGACACCAAACACATGGTCGGTGAACTTGCCGCCGGGCATGTGACGGATGTGCAGCTCCATGGTGGCGCCCACGGGCGGCGTGGCCGTGGGCTGGCCCGCACGGCTGTGCGGCGCATTGGCCATGGAGTAGCTGCGCCGCGTGCCGTCGCGCAACAGGAACTCGACGTATTGCCCCGCATGGAACTGGAAGCTGTCGTTGGCCGGCAGCTGCAGCACCAGGCGCATCACGTCGGGCGAGAGCTTTTCCATCTGGTTCACACGCACCGGCAGCTTGCGGATGGGGTAGGCCCCTGCTTCGGTCACCTGGCGCGATTCCAGCACCACATCACTCTGCGGCAGGCCACAGCAGGTCAGCACATAACCGGCGGCCTCCTCGGCCTCGCTCAGGGCCTTGCTCTGGTGCGGGCCGTGCACCACGGTGCCGGAAATCTTCTTGCATTTGCAGGAACCGCAGGCCCCGTCCTTGCAGCCATAGGGCAGTCCGATGCCAGAGCGGATGCCGGCGGCCAGGATGGCTTCGCCCGGCAAAACCTGGAAGCTGCGCCCGCTGGGCAGCACACTGACCTGGAAAGCAGTTTCGCTGCTCATCATCTTTTCGTTATCCTTGAACGGTTTTTCGTCGCAAAGGTAGGAATTTTGCCTTCAAACCAAAGCCCCCTGGGCGCGCTGCCCATGCGCTTCCGGCGCCAGCGTCTGCTCATCGTGGGCTGCGGTGACGTGGGCCTGCGCGCCGCAGCGGCCTTGCCATCCCGCGTGCGGGTGCTGGCACTCACGTCCACGCCGGCCCGCCATGCCGAACTGCGGGCACGCGGCATCACCCCCCTGGCCGGCAATCTGGACCGGGGCAACACGTTGCGGCGCCTGGCCGGCCTGGCCACACATGTGCTGCACCTGGCGCCGCCCCCCGCAGAGGGACGGGACGACCCACGCACCCGTGCCCTGCTGCGCGCCCTGCGGCTGCGCACGCCACCGGTGGCCCTGGTCTACGGTTCGACCAGCGGGGTCTATGGCGACTGCGGCGGCGAGTGGGTCGCGGAAACCCGCGCCCTGCAGGCCGGCACCGCACGTGCTCAGCGCCGCGTGGCGGCCGAAGGGCAGCTGCGTTTCCATGGCCGTAGCGCGGGCGTGCGCACCAGCATCCTGCGCATCCCCGGCATCTACGCCCCGGACCGCCTAGGCGGCACGCCGCGCGAAAGGCTGCTCAAGGGCACCCCGGTGCTGCGCGCGCAGGACGATGTCTACACCAACCACATCCATGCCGACGACCTGGCGCGCGCCTGCCTGGCGGCTCTGTGGCGCGGTGCGGCACAGCGCGTGTACCACGCCAGCGACGACAGCGAGCTGAAGATGGGCGACTATTTCGACCTGGCCGCCGGGCTCTACGGCCTGCCCCGCCCGCCGCGCATCACGCGTCTGCAGGCCACGCAGGAACTGCCCGCCACGCTACTGAGCTTCATGAGCGAGTCGCGCCGGCTGATAAACACGCGCCTGAAGCGTGAACTGCGTCTCACATTGCGTTACGCCACGGTGGCCTCCGGCTTGCGAGCGGCCTGAAATCGCCCGGATAATCGCCGTATGTCCCCCTCACGGCATCCTCTGGCGACGCGGCGCGGCACATCCGGTTTCACCCTGGTCGAACTGGTCATGGTGCTGATCGTGCTGGGCATCCTGGCGGTTTTCGTGTTGCCGCGCATCTCCCTGACGCAGGGTTTCGACGAAGTGGGCTACCGCGACGCGGTGCGTGCCACGCTGGAATTCGCGCGCAAGACGGCCGTGGCCGAGCGGCGCAATGTACAGGTCGCTCTGGCGGCCAGCAACCTGACACTGACGATCGAAAACGTCGGCCCCGAAAACTCTGCCGGTCTCTTCCCGCGCGCGCTGGCCTTGCCCACACCGGATCGGCGCTGCCCTGCCCCCATCCCCGCCAACCAGCTGTGTGCCCCCGCCAACGTCGCACTCACCAGCGCCACGGCCAACCTGGTCTTCACCCCACTGGGGCGTCCCCAGGCCGGCGGCGCCATCTACACGGTCACAGGCGGCACGCCCTGGACCATCACCGTCGAAGCGGAGACCGGCCATGTGCACTGATCCGCTCCGACGCCCAACCCGGTCGCGCCAGCGCGGCCTGACCTTCATCGAGCTGATCTTTTTCATCATCATCGTGACGGCCGGCCTGGCCGGCATCCTGCTCGTGCTGAACCAGACCACCAGCCGCAGTGCCGACCCCATGGTGCGCAAGCAGATGCTGGCCATCGCCGAAAGCGTGCTGGAAGAAGTACGCTTGCAGGCCCACACCTTCTGCGATCCCGACGACCCGAACGCCGCAACCGCCGCCGACGCGACGGGCTGCACGGGCGGCGCCGGCGGCACCAACAACCAGCTCACCACGGCCCCCACACCCGGTGAAACGCGGGGCCATGCCACCACGCCCTGGGACCACGTGATGGACTACAACAACGCGACCATCACTACCAGCCTGGCCGGCACGGTCTACCCCGGCTACAGCGCCAATGTGCAGGTGCTGCAGCTGGAAGCGCTGGGAGGAATCGCCGCCGGTGAGGCCCTGCGCATCCGTGTCACCGTCGCTTTCGGTGCCGAGAGCGTGGTTCTCGAAGGCTACCGCACGCGCTACGCGCCGAATGCCCTGCCATGAGACGCAAGCCCACCCCCACACCGCTGCGGCACATGGCCGGCTTCACGCTGGTGGAAGCGATCATCGTCATCGTCATCACGGGCATCCTGGCCGCCATCGTGGCCGTTTTCATCCGCGCGCCGGTGGATGGATATCTCGACTCGGTGCGCCGCGCCGAGCTCACCGACACGGCCGACGTGGCCCTGCGCCGGCTGACGCGGGACGTGCGCCTGGCCCTGCCCAACAGCCTGCGCGTAACGACAACCGGTGGCGTCAACTACATCGAGTTCATCATGACCAGCGCCGGCGGCCGCTACCGTGATCCGACCGACGGCTCCACGGGAGGTGACTTCCTGAGCTTCACGAGCGCAGCCGACCTGAGCTTTGACGTGCATGGCCCCATGCCAGCCATGGCCGCAGGCGATTTCATCGTGGTCTACAACCTGGGCCCGGGCAACGCGCCAGCCGACGCCTACGCACCCGGCAATGGCCTGAGCGACTGCACCACGCCCTGCAATCGCGCCCGCATCACCGGCGTGGCCGCCAATACCGTCACGCTGGCCGCCAACCCGTTCGCCGGCCAGGCCCCCCCGCTACCCTCACCCAGCGGGCGTTTCCAGGTGGTACCGGCAAGCACACGCGCTGTGACGTATGGCTGCCCAGCGGCAGCTGCGGGTAACCTCACGCGTTACTGGAACTACGGCTTCAACACCGCTCAACCCACCCCGCCTGTCGGAGGCAGCCAGTCCCCACTGGCTGCGGGCGGTGTCACCTGCAGCGTGGCCTATGCCCCCAGCATCGGCGGGCGCAATGGCCTGCTGGAAGTGCGGCTCACACTGACCTCTGGCACCGGCGCCAACGCCGAGTCTGTGACCCTGCAGCACCAGATCCGCGTGGACAATTCCCCATGATGAGCACGCTTTTCCTTGCCCGGCTCCAGCGTGGCTTCACCGCCATCTCGGCCATCTTCATCCTGGTGGTGCTGACGGCGCTGGGCGCCTTCATCCTGAGTGTCTCCACCGGCCAGCAGATCGGTTCGGGCCTGGACGTGCAGGGTGTGCGGGTCTACGAGGCGGCACGCAGCGGCGTGGAATGGGGCCTGTACCAGCAGTTGCGCAACGGCAGCTGCGCCGCCAGCACCAGTTTTGTCCCCACCGCACCCACGCTTTCAGCCTATACCATCACGGTGACCTGCACGGCCACAGCCGGCACCAATGGCGGCCCCACCACCTACCAGGTACAGTCCTGGGCCTGCAACCAGCCGGCGGGTGGCGCCTGCCCCAATACCGCCCCCGGCGTCCGTTACATCGAGCGGCGTCTGGACGTGACCTTTAACCAGTGATGCGGAGATGCCTGTGAAACGCCTGCTGCTGATCCTGGCCCTGTCCACCTTGCCCATGGGCGCACTTTGGGCCCAGACCACGGTGACCGCCACCCCGGGCACCTGTGCAGAGGTTAATTTTGCGACCGGGACCATCGCCTGGAACAACGAGACTTCGGCCCAGACACAGAACGACACCGGTGCGACCACCGACCTTGATGATCTGCAGGTCAGCGAATACCTGCGCTGCAGCAACTACGGCTTTGCCGTCCCCGCAGGCGCAACCATCAACGGCATCACGGTCACCATCCGTCGTCAGGTCGACAGCACCAACAACGGCAGCAGTGTGGATGACCGCAGTGTGCGTCTGCTCAAGGCCGGCACCATGGACGGCGACGACCTTGCCAGCGGGACGGACTACACGACCGGCTGGGTCGATGCTAGTTATGGCGGCACCTCGAACCTGTGGAACACGACCTGGACGCCGGCCCAGGTCAACGCCACCAACTTCGGCGTGTCTTTTGTCGCCGAAAAGACCAACAACGGCGGCGGAAACCGGGTCGTCAGGGTCGATGTGATCAGCGTCGCCGTAACCTACACGCTGCCAGATACGACCCCTCCCACGGTCAGCAGCATCACCCGCGCCGACACTGACCCCACCAATGGCGCTGGCAGCGTGTCCTGGACCGTCACGTTCAGCGAGTCCGTGACCGGCGTGAATGCTGCCGACTTCTCCCTGGTGCAAGGTGGAGGGGTCAGCGGCGCTGCCATCACCTCGGTCACCGGCAGCGGCACCACCTGGACGATCACCGCCAGCACCGGCTCGGGCACCGGCACCCTGGGGCTGAACCTGGTCGATGATGACAGCATCCAGGACACCGCCGGCAACCGGCTCGGTGGCACCGGCAACACCAATGGAAATTTCACCGGCGAGGCCTATACCGTCACGGCCATCGTGTGCACCCAGCCCACCAACATCCCCGCTGGCGTCTCGGTCAGCTGCGTCTGCGACAACTTCAACCGCGCCAGCCTGGACCCCTCGACTATCTTTGGCCAGAACTGGATCACCTCCATCAGCGACAGCACGGGCATCCAACCCAGCATTGCCAACAGCACTGTGCTGCGCCTGACCAACAACACCGGCAACAACGCCAAGGCCGCCACGGTGCCGGCAGCCTTCCCGGCAGCCGGAAATTACATCTCGGTCGAGTTCAACCACTATGCCTACAACGGCAGCGGTGCCGACGGCATTGCCGTCACCCTGTCGGACTACACCGTGCCCGCCGTGCCTGGCGCCTATGGCGGTTCTCTGGGCTATGCACAGCAGACCGCCATCAACGGCTTCGCCGGCGGCTGGATCGGCGTGGCGCTGGACGAATACGGCAACTACCAGAATCCGACCGAAGGGCGTGTGGGCGGCCCGGGCTTCTATGTCGATTCGGTGGGTGTCAGGGGCTCAGGCAGCGGCACCACGGGCTATCGCTGGCTGCAGGGCACAGCGGCCAACCTGTCACCCGGCATCGACAACGCCGGCTCCACCACGCGCTCACTCGGGCATCGCTACCAGATCGTGGTGGACGCGCGCAATGCCGGGGCCACGACGCCACAGACCTTTGTGATCGTCAATCGCGACACCACGGGCGTGGGCAACAGCTATTCGGCCCTGATCCCTTCTTTTGACGCCTTTGCCCGCGCCGTCACCCTGGGCTTCACGCAGGCCGCGGTACCGGCGAACTGGCAGATCTCCTTCACCGGATCGACCGGCGGTTCCACCAACATCCACGAGATCGACAGCCTGCGCATCTGCGCCAGCAGCATCGTGCCGCCCAGCGGTGGCGTGGCCTCGGGCTTTGCGGTGATCGACGAGGCCTATGGCACACCGGCCATCGCGGTGCAGAACTACCTGACGGGCCGCATCTACACCAAGGTCGCCGGTACCCCCTTCAAGCTCAATGTCGCGGCCATCAACAACAGCCAGATCCAGACTGGCTACGTGCTGGGTTCGGCCACCAAGAGCGTCAACGTCAAGCTCGTGGACAACAGCGACGGCACCTGTGTGCTCAACAGCTCGCAAGCCAACTACTGCAGCGCGGCCTGCCAGGCGAAGACGGCCGTCGCCGGCGGCACGCAGGCCATGAGCTTCGCGGCCTCCAACGCAGGCCAGAAACAGAGCACGGATTTCACCATCAGCGGCGCCTGGAGCAACCTGGTGGCTCTGGTGAGTGACGGCACGGCGGTCAATGCCAACGGCGTCTGGGCTTGCTCCACCGACGCCTTCTCGGTGCGCCCGCTCAACTTCAACACACTCACGACCACGGCCAACAACAGCGCGCTGACGGGCACCCCCGTCTTGCGCGCCGGGACCGACACCTTCAACATGACAGTTGGTACCGCCACGACCGGTTATTCCGGAGCCGCCGCCGTCCCTGCCATCAACAACACCACGGACGCCGCCTTTACGCCCCCTCGTGGTGTGGCCATGCGAACCAATACCACCAGCTGGACACTGGGCACGGTCAGCCCCGGCAGCTTCCCGGTGGCCAGCGCATCAAGCTCCACCGGTACCTTCACCTACAGCGAGGTGGGCCACTTCCAGTTCCTCGGTTACAACCCGGCCAGCGATACGACTTCGGCGCGGGGGGTGTACGACAGCACCTGGACCGCCGTGGACCAGACCTCGGACTGCATCCCCAACAGCTATGCCAACACGCGCGACACCAGCGGCACCTTCCTCAGCAACACCAACTACGGCAAGTACGGCTGCAATTTCGGCATCACGGCCACCACGGCATTGTTCGGCCGTTTCATTCCCGACCGCTTCACCCTCGTCACAGGCAGCGTCACGCCCTCCTGTATCGGCACCACGCGCAACTTCACCTATATGGGCCAGGCCCGTCTGGGTGTGGCTTATCAACTTGAAGCACGCAATGGTTTCGATGCCAGGACCGTGAACTACGCCGCGGCCCTGTATGGGGCGGGCGTGCTGCCAGTGCCGGCCCTGGTGACCGAAGACCAGACCGCAGCCAACCAGGGCTGCGATCTGGTCAGCCGCGTCAGCGGTGCTCCCAGCGCCACCTGGGTCGCCGGGGTCTACACGGCCTCCACAGCCACCGCCAGCTTCGGCCGCCCGGGCACGGCTGCTCCCGGCACGCTGGACGCCAGCACCCCGACGCAGTGCACCAATACACGTACCAATGCCGGCAACCCCTTCTGGAGCCTGGACCTGGGCGTACAGGTCTCCGAGGGAACGGCCGTCATGGCTGCAGCCGACATGAACGCGGGCAGCACGGGCACCTGCAGCGGCGCTGCCTGCAATGCGAAAAAGCTGGGCAGCACGGGCATGGTGCTGGGCCGCCTGAACCTGCTCAACGCCTACGGCTCCGACGCCCTGCCCCTGCAGGTGCCCGTGCGCGCCGAATACTGGAACGGCAGTACCTGGCAGCTCAACACGGACGACAGGTGCACCACGCTGGGCGCGACAACCCTGGCCGTGGGCAATGTCACACCGGCCAGCGGATCGAGCCTGAACGTCACCAGCGCCAGCCTGGCCTTGAGTCCCTCGGCCACGATGAGCGGCGGCGTGACGAACTTCCGCATCAACCCGAGCATCAGTCCGAGTGTCAGAGGTGCCGGCAGCGTGGACCTGGTCCTGAACCTCGGCGCGGGTGTAGCCAACAGCAACTGGTGCGGCAGCTGGACCACGGGCCCCGCCGCCGGCACCGGCACCGCACCCAGCCCCGACCTGAGCTTCCTGCTGGCCAACTGGTGCGGCAGCAACGCCGACCGCGCCCCCGCCGCCCGCATCCGTTTCGGCAGCCCCAAAGCGCCGTACATCTATCTGCGCGAACGCTACTGAAAGGCCCGGGCCCGGCGCTTTTCGCTCGCCCGGTACCCACAGAATCTCTGGGGCCTGGCCCCGATCGATATGGGCGCCGGTCCAGGTCAGACCGGATTCTTCGGAATCGGCTTCTTCTTGCGCAGCGCAGCACCCAGCAGACCGAGACCCCCAGCCCACATGGCCAAGGCTTCGGGTTCAGGTACCGGTGACACGTTGAGGTTGTCCATCACGAAGGCATGGTTGTAAGTCGACTGGTTGTCGATCACCGTCCCCGAGTTCTGCTGGGAATGGAACGTCACCTTGTCCAAGTCGTGCCAGTTAAAAGTGACCAGCCCTGCGGTGAAATTCAGCGGGTTGGTCGTCATGCTGTAGACCTGCACACCATCTCTGTAACCGGTAATGTCCACCTTCAAACCGCTGTACCAGGCAGCGCTCATGTACGCGGAGTTGAGGTTGAAGTTCGCCGCAGTCGGAGTGAGGGTTTCAAACCAGACGTCGCCGCCACCGCCGTTGACAGCCACCCAGCTGCCACTCACCAGCCCGTTGGTAATGCCGTTGTTCGCCGGCGTTCCGGGATTTCTCGCGAGAAAGCCAGCAGCCTCGACGATCCGGAAATCATTGATGTTGCCGTTCTGGCTCCATTTCAGATTACCGTAGTTGGAACCAAAAGCGTTGGTATTGGCCAGGCTGTAGCCGCTGATGATGTTCGCCTGAAACTGTGTGTACGGGATGTTCTCGAAATCAAGAACGTTGGCCGAAGCGCCGAATGCCACCATGGCGATTGAAAAACCCACTGCGAATTTCTTCATCCTGAACCCCTTGAAAAATGAAGCGGTATGCGTCATCACCGCTTGAATCTTATGGAGGCCTTGTTTCAAACCGACCATGGCGTTCTGATCCGCCATAGGCCTTTTGGAGCATGGAATCAGCCATCGCGAGTGCTTAAGCTCAAGACTTTTTTGACTCGCGCAGTGCTGCCTGGGCTGGAAACGCACTCGCGCATGAAATGCGCTTCAACAATTCCGCCCTTGGGCGTGCCGGTTCGCGAGAGAAGTTCATGTCTCAGGATCCAAGACATGGTGCCCGGGGCCGGAATCGAACCGGCACGCCTTGCGGCGGGGGATTTTGAGTCCCCTGCGTCTACCAATTTCACCACCCGGGCAAGAGGGAGAGAAGGCCGAAATTATGGCACAGTGAGGGTCATGAAGTACCCGACCATCGAAGACGCCATCGGCAAGACGCCGCTGGTGGCCCTGCAGCGCATCGGCACCGCCGAAAATGCCGAACGCGGCAACGTCATCCTCGGCAAGCTCGAAGGCAACAACCCGGCCGGCTCGGTCAAGGACCGCCCCGCCCTGTCCATGATCAAGCGCGCCGAAGAGCGCGGCGAGATCAAGCCCGGCGACGTGCTGATCGAAGCCACCTCGGGCAACACGGGTATCGCCCTGGCCATGGCTGCGGCCATCAAGGGCTACCGCATGGTGCTGATCATGCCGGAGGACCTGTCCATCGAACGCGCCCAGACCATGAAGGCCTTCGGTGCCGAGCTGATCCTCACACCCAAGTCCGGCGGCATGGAGTACGCGCGCGACCTGGCCGAGCAGATGGAAAAAAGCGGCAAGGGCCGTGTGTTGGACCAGTTCGCCAACCCCGACAACCCGCGCATCCATTACGAGACCACGGGCCCCGAACTCTGGGAACAGACCAAGGGCAACATCACACACTTCGTGAGTGCCATGGGCACCACGGGCACCATCACGGGCGTCTCGCGTTTCCTCAAGGAAAAGAACCCGGCCATCCAGATCATCGGCGCCCAGCCCAGCGAGGGCTCGCGCATACCCGGCATCCGCAAGTGGCCGCAGGAATACCTGCCCAAGATCTACGACCCCAGCACCGTGGACGAACTGGTCTCTGTGAGCCAGAGCGACGCCGAAGAGATGTGCCGCCGCCTGGCGCGAGAGGAAGGCATCTTCGCCGGCATCTCGGCAGCAGGCGCCTGCTGGGTGGCCCAGCAGATCGCCGCGCGCGAGAAGAATGCCACCATCGTCTTCGTGGTCTGCGATCGCGGCGATCGTTACCTCTCGACAGGCGTGTTCCCGGCCTGACCCCTTGCCAATGAGCGAGGCCTACCGCTACTGCCCGGCCTGCGCCACACCGCTGGCCTTCATCAACCAGCAGGAAGATGGCGGCGCCAAGGAACGCCTGCGCTGCCCGGCCTGCGGCTGGACACACTGGAACAACCCCACGCCCGTGCTGGCCGCCGTGGTCGAATACCAGGGCCAGATCCTGCTGGCGCGCAATGCCGCCTGGGAGGGCAAGATGTACGCGCTGATCACCGGCTTCATGGAGGCCGGCGAAACGCCGCAGGAGGGCATCGCACGCGAGATCCAGGAAGAGACGAACCTGCAGGCGCTGGAGCTGAACCTGATCGGCGTCTACGATTTCCAGCGCATGAACCAGGTCATCATCGCCTACCACGCACGCTGTGAGGGCGAGGTGAAACTCTCGCCCGAGCTGGTGGATTACCGGCTGTTCGCGCCGGACAAGGTCAAATGCTGGCCCGCGGGCACCGGTTATGCCCTGGCCGACTGGCTGCGCTCACGCGGTCACGAACCCCAGTTCATCGAGTGGTCGCGTCCACCACAAGACCCGGCGCCAACCACCTGATTCCCGGATTGCTTAAAATAAGCGACTCTTGATATACCGGACTTGTGATGAACATCGACCGAGAACTCGACACCCGTGGCCTGAACTGCCCCCTGCCCATCCTCAAGGCCAAAAAAGCCCTGGCGGAAATGACCAGCGGACAGACGTTGCGTGTGGTGGCCACCGACTCCGGTTCGGTGCGCGACTTTGCAGCCTTTGCCAAGCAGACCGGCAACGAGCTGCTGGAACAGGTCACCGAGGGCAAGGACTACATCCACGTCCTGAAACGTAGATAAGGCCAAACCCCTCTCCGTTCGCCCGGAGCTTGGCCTGTCCTGAGCTTGACGAAGGGTCGAAGGGCTGCCGGGGCTTCGACAAGCTCAGCCCGAACGGAGATGATCCAGGCGTGAACGGAGCTCAGTGCCTCAGATCTTCAGGGCCTTGAGGTATTCGCGGAAATGCGCGCCCACTTCGGGGTGCGCCAGGGCCAGCTCCACGGTGGCCTCCAGAAAGCCTTCCTTGCTGCCGCAGTCGTAACGCTTGCCGGCATAGGTGTAGGCGTAGGCCGCCTCGTGCCTCAAGAGGCCGGCAATGCCGTCGGTGAGCTGGATCTCGCCGCCCGCGCCGCGCGGTTGCTGGCGGATCTGGTCGAACACGGCCGGGGTCAGGATGTAACGGCCCGCCACGGCCAGGCGTGAAGGCGCGACTTCGGGCGCCGGCTTCTCGACGATGCGCTCGATCTGCATGAGCCGGTCCCCTGCGGTCGTGCCGGCCACGATGCCGTAACGACGCACCTGGTCCTGCGGCACCTCCTGCACCGCCAGCACCGAGCGCCCCAGGCGCTGGTAGACCTCGGCCATCTGGGCCAGCACATGCTGGCCGCCCGGCGGGCC
Organism: Hylemonella sp.; assembly: GCA_040376915.1. Lineage (GTDB taxonomy): Bacteria > Pseudomonadota > Gammaproteobacteria > Burkholderiales > Burkholderiaceae_C > Hylemonella. The sequence goes on along the minus strand of JBEIPS010000004.1, from coordinate 53,392 downwards.
CATCATCAGGTCGTCCGCCAGCAAAACGGCAAAAGGTGCGCCTTCGGTCAGATGCTCGGCGCACAACACGGCATGCCCCAGGCCAAGCGCACGCGCCTGGCGCACATAGGTGCAATGCATATCGCTGGGGGAAACCGAGTGCACAAGGTCAAGCAGGGACTGCTTGCCGGCATGTTCCAGTTCGTTTTCCAGCTCGTAGGCGGTGTCGAAATGGTCTTCGATGGCACGCTTGTTCCGCCCGGTCACGAAGACCATGTGGCGGATGCCGGCCGCGTAGGCCTCTTCCACCGCGTACTGGATCAGCGGCTTGTCCACCACGGGCAGCATTTCCTTGGGCGCCGCCTTGGTGGCGGGCAGGAAGCGCGTGCCCAGGCCGGCAACGGGAAACACGGCGGTCTTGATTTTTTGTGTCATTCGAAGATTCTCCCTTAGTGATGTGTCAATTTTGTTCCATCACTTCAGCCGGGCCAACTGGTCACGCAACTTCGCCAGCGTGGCCGTGAAATCGTTCACACGTTTGTTCTCCTGCTCGATCACGGCCGGCGGCGCCTTGGCCACAAAGGCCTCGTTGCCCAGCTTGGCCCTGGCCTTGGCGATTTCGCCCTCCAGACGCGTGATTTCCTTGGACAGGCGCACTTTTTCGGCCGCCACGTCCACTTCCATGTAAAGACACAGGCGGGCCTCGCCCACCACGGCCACGGGCGCGGCCTGGGCAGCGGCCGCCCATTCGGCCTCGACCTTGAACACCTTGACCTCGCTGAGCTTGGACAGGGCCTGCAGCACCGGCGCCCACTGCTCCAGGAAGGCCGCCTCATTCGCGCTGCCGGCCACGGCGTACAGCGGCAGGCGCGTGGAGGGCGAGACGCTCATCTCTCCGCGCAGGTTGCGGCAGGCGTCAACGAACAGGCGCAGGCGAGCCACTTCGGCCATGGCCGCGGCGTCGATGCGCTCGGGCTGGCTCACCGGGTAGGCCGCCACACTGACCGATTCACCGGCACGGCCGGCCACGGGGGCGACCTTCTGCCACAGCTCTTCGGTGATGAAGGGAATCAAGGGATGCGCCAGGCGCATGATGGTCTCGAGCGTGCGAATCAGGGTGCGACGGGTGCCGCGCTTGACGCTGTCGCTGCCGCTGTTGATCTGCACCTTGGCGATTTCGAGATACCAGTCGCAGAACTCGTTCCAGACAAAGTCGTAGAGGGTGTTGGCCACCACGTCCAGGCGGTAGTCGGCAAAACCCTGGGCCACCTGGGCCTCGACCTGCTGCAGCAGCGAGACGATCCAGCGATCGGCCGCGCTGAATTCCAGGTAGCCGCCGGGCAGGCATTCCTCGGCCCCGTGTTCCTTGAGGCCGCAGTCCTGGCCCTCGCAGTTCATGAGCACAAACCGCGTGGCGTTCCAGAGCTTGTTGCAGAAGTTGCGGTAGCCCTCGCAGCGCTTGCTGTCGAAGTTGACGCTGCGGCCCAGCGTGGCCATGGCGGCGAAGGTGAAACGCAGGGCGTCGGCGCCGTAGCCGGGAATGCCTTCGGGGAACTCCTTCTCGGTGTTCTTGCGCACCTGGGGCGCGCTCTCGGGCTTGCGCAGGCCCTGGGTACGTTTGTCCAGCAGCGGCGCCAGGGCGATGCCGTCGATCAGGTCCACCGGGTCCAGCACATTGCCTTCGCTCTTGCTCATCTTCTTGCCCTGTGCATCGAGCACCAGACCGTGGATGTAGACGTGCTTGAAGGGCACCTTGCCCGTGAAGTGGGTCGTCATCATGATCATGCGGGCGACCCAGAAGAAGATGATGTCGTAGCCCGTGACCAGCACGCTGGAGGGCAGGTAGAGATCGAAGTCTTCGGTCTGCTCAGGCCAGCCCATGGTGCTGAAAGGCACCAGGGCCGAGGAGTACCAGGTGTCGAGCACGTCTTCGTCACGCGTCAACTTCTTGCCGGGGGCCTTGGCCTGGGCTTCGGCTTCGTTGCGGGCCACGATGACGTTGCCTGCCTCGTCGTACCAGGCCGGAATCTGATGCCCCCACCAGAGCTGGCGCGAGATGCACCAGTCCTGGATGTTGTTCATCCACTGGTTGTAGGTGTTGACCCAGTTCTCGGGCACGAACTTCACCTCGCCAGACGCCACGGCATCGATGGCCTTCTGCGCGATGCTGCGCGTATCCACACCTTGCTCCCCGGCGCCGGGCCGCCCCACGCCGGGGACGGCCCCCTCGGGGGGCAGCGAACCACGCGCAGCGGGGAACGTGGGGGCCTTATTCATCGCGACAAACCACTGGTCCGTCAGCATGGGCTCGACGATCTGGCCCGTGCGTGTGCAGATGGGCACCATGAGCTTGTGCTTCTTGGTCTCGACCAGCAGGCCCAGGGCTTCGAGGTCCTTGACGACGGCCTTGCGCGCCACGAAGCGGTCCAGGCCGCGGTACTTCTCGGGGGCGTTCTCGTTGACGGTGGCCTGCAGCGTGAGCACACAGATCAGCTCCAGCTTGTGGCGCTGGCCCACCTGGTAGTCGTTGGGGTCATGGGCCGGCGTAACTTTGACCACACCCGTGCCGAAGTCCTTGTCCACGTACTCGTCGGCAATCACCGGGATCTGGCGGCCCACCAGGGGCAGGGTCACCTGCTTGCCGATCAGATGTTTGTAGCGCTCGTCCTCGGGGTGCACCATCACGGCCACGTCGCCCAGCATGGTCTCGGGGCGGGTGGTGGCCACGGTCAGCGAACCCGAACCATCGGCGAGTGGATAGGCGATGTGCCAGAGCGAACCATCCTTCTCCTCGCTCTCCACTTCCAGGTCCGACACGGCGGACTGCAGCACCGGGTCCCAGTTAACCAGGCGCTTGCCGCGGTAGATCAGGCCCTGCTCGTAGAGACGCACAAAGGTCTCGGTCACCACCTTGGAGAGCTTGTCGTCCATGGTGAAGTACTCGCGGCTCCAGTCCACGCTGTCGCCCATGCGGCGCATCTGCGTGGTGATGGTGTTGCCGCTCTGCTCCTTCCACTCCCAGACCCGCGCCACGAAGTTCTTGCGGCCCAGGTCGTGGCGGCTGACCTTCTGTTCCTGCAGCTGGCGCTCCACCACGATCTGGGTGGCGATGCCCGCGTGGTCCGTGCCCGGCACCCAGACCGTGTTGGCACCGGCCATGCGGTGGTAGCGCGTGAGCGAGTCCATGATGGTCTGGTTGAAGGCGTGGCCCATGTGCAGCGTGCCCGTCACATTGGGCGGCGGCAGCTGGATGGCAAAGGCTGGAGCGCCCGCTTTCGCCTTGCCCGTGCCGCGGAAACCGGCAGCGCCATAACCCCGCTTTTCCCACTCGGGGCCCCAGTGCGCCTCCAGGGCGGCCGGTTCGAAGGACTTGGACAGGCTGTTGAGGCCCGGTTGCTGGACGGTGTCGGTCATGTGCGTACTGGAAATGCGAAACGGCGCCCAAATGGGCGCCGTTCCTTGGTGTGTCTGGGAACTGGCCTGATTTTACCGGGGTGGGCCACCTGATCAGCGTTTCAGGCCGTCTGTGGCAGCTCGCGGGCGGCCCGGATGCATTCGGCCAGCACATCGCGGCTGCCGATCTGGTTGGCCAGCAGCAGGATGAGCCTGGCGTTGAGCAGTTCGGACTGTTCACGGTCCAGGCCAACGTGGGCGTCCAGCAACTGCTCGTAGAAGGTGTCGGCATCCTGGAAATGGGGGGTGGTTTTCATGTTGAGGTCCTCAAGGCTGGATGCCGATCGCACGTTCAATCGCCTGGATCAGGCCGGCGTCCACGCTCTCGCCGGTGGCGGCGATGTAGGCGTCGGGCCGGACCAGGGCCCAGGCATGGCCGAAGACGTGGCAGGCCCCCTGCAGATGGCCCTGGGGGTCGATCACGTGCTCCACGGCCTGCGGCATCGTGTCCGGCCCCAGGACCTGCACGCAGCGCACCGGGGCGGCAAGGCCCAGATGCCGCAGGCGCTGGGCCGCCGCCGCTGAGATGTCGCCAAAAACCAGTACCAGCAACTGGCCAGCGGCCCAGGCGATCAGCTCGTTGACGCAGCCCGTCCTGCCATCGGCCCAGCGAAAGTTCACGTTCTGCACCGAGAGGCCGCCCGTGCGGTCGCAGATGCCGGAGCGTGTGTAGCTGTTGGCCACGGCCATGCGCCCGGTGTTGATGAGTGCGCGCGCAAAGGTGTACTTGCGCGCCAGTCCGATGGCCGCGCTGCGGAAGGTGCGCTCCATGCCATCGGCCGGGCGCAGGAAACGCGCGGTGCGGTTGGTCACCATCACGTTCTGCGCGGCGGCTTCGTGGCGCTCCTCGTGGTAGCTTTCCAGCAGGCTCACCGGCGCCTGGCCGCGCAGCACGGCGGCCAGCTTCCAGGCCAGGTTGTCGGCATCGGCCACACCGGTGTTGCCACCCCGCGCGCCGAAGGGGCTGACGATCTTGGCCGTGTCGCCCATGAAATACACGCTGCCGATGCGCAGCCGGTCCAGGCACTGGCTGCGGTAGGCATAGGGCCCCACCCAGACGATCTCGCAGTCCACATCCGGGCCGAACTGCTGTCGCAGGCGCTCGCGCACCACGTCCTCGCGGCTCACGGCCTCGGAATCGGCGTTGGGCTCCATCTGGTAGTCGATGCGCCAGACCTCGTCGCCCATCAGGTGCTGCCAGACGGCGCGGTTGCCGTTGAAGGGCGCTTCGATCCAGGTGTGGCGCTCCTGCGGCGGGCGGTGCTTGAAACGCACGTCGGCAATGCACCAGCGGTCGTCACCGCGTCTGGAGCTCATGGTGGCACCGGTCCAGGCATGAAACGGCGTGTGCGAGCCGCTGGCGTCGATCACATGCTCGGCTTCCAGCGTGTAGCTGCCGGCCGGTGTTTCCACCGTCAGGATGGCACAGCCCTCCTGCTGCCGGAAGCCGCTCACGCGGGACTTCCAGCGCAGGTCCACATGGCCCAGTTCAAGGATGCGCTCGACCAGGTAACCCTCGATGTAGAACTGCTGGATGTTGATGAAAGGCGGCTGGGCCGAGAGGCTGTAGCTGCTGTTCTGCCGCAGGTCGAAGGCGTAGACCTCGTCCTTGCCGGCAAAGGTACGGCCCACGCTCCACTGGATGCCCTTGGCCGCAATGCGCTCGTACACACCCAGGCGCTGGAAGATCTCCAGCGACTTCTGCGTGTAGCAGATGCCACGCGAAGAGGCACCCTTGACGCCCACGGTGTTGTCCTCGTCCAGCAGGATGGCGTCCACGCCCAGCCTGGCCAGGCTGCAGGCCAGCGTCAGGCCGGTGATGCCGGCGCCCACGATGACGATCTTGTGGCGCCGCGCCGCGCCACCCCTGAGCTCTGGCGGTTCGACAAAGGGGTACTCGGGCAATTGGTAGCCCTTGCCCTGGGTGAACTCGTAGCCGTTCGTGTAAGCAACGTCGCGATAGGCGGCACTCATGCGTGGCCTTTCTGCGCGCCAGCGCGCGCGGCCACCTCGGGCCGGTCGTTCTGCTGCGGCTTGAGCGGCGCGGCCACCTTGCCGGCGGCGCGCTCCTGGCGCCAGACCGCCTTGCGCGCGCTCCACTCGTTCAGGCGCGCGTGGGCGGTGGTGCTTTCCTTGAGCATCTGGAACTCGTCGGCCACCTGGGCCGAGAGTTCGAGCCGGATGCCGTTGGGGTCGAAGAAGTAGATGCTCTTGAAGATGTGGTGGTCGGTCACGCCGATCACCTCGATGCCGCTGGCTTCCAGCCGCGCCTTCATGGCCTCCAGTTGCGCGATGCTGTCCACGCGGAAGGCGATGTGGTTGACCCAGCGTGGCGTGTTGGCACTGGGCTCGGCGGCCACGTCGTCGCCCAGGTCGAAGAAGGCGATGAAGGAGCCGTCCTGCAGGCGGAAGAAGAAGTGGGTGTACGGACAGTACTCGCCCGTGCTGGGCACATGGTCGCTCTGGATGATGTGGTACAGCGGCAGGCCCAGGATGTCTTCATAGAAGTGCCGCGTCTCCTCTGCGTCGCGCGCGCGGTAGGCGTAGTGGTGCAGTTGCTGGATGGGTGGTGGCGGGGGCAGGCCGACAGAGCTGGACATGGTGTTTCCTCGGGTCAACAATTCACTCATGCGTAACAGGTTTACTTTAACGTAACTCCCTCCGCTCTCAAGGCTTCTCGCGTTGCCCACAGAGCGATAGCCATTGCGAATAAGTCTTAATAGCAATTATCAATAGTGCCGGGCGATTCGACACATTGAAAGTGCCAATTTGACGTGGCGCAGGGCCCGGGCATACGCTGTTCCTCGTCTTTGACCTGTTCAAAGCATTCTGCGTTTTCAACCTCTTTAGGAGATAGCCATGCCCGCACTGAAAGGTTCCAAGACGGAACAGTGCCTGAAGGACGCCTTCGCCGGCGAGTCCCAGGCCAACCGTCGTTATCTGTATTTCGCCAACAAGGCCGACGTTGAAGGCCAGAACGACGTGGCGGCGCTGTTCCGCTCCACCGCGGAAGGCGAGACCGGCCACGCCCACGGCCACCTGGAGTTTCTGGAGCAGTCGGGTGATCCGGCCACCGGCCTGCCCATAGGCTCGACACGCAACAACCTGAAATCGGCTGTCGCCGGCGAAACCCATGAGTACACCGACATGTACCCGGGCATGGCCAAGACCGCCCGCTCGGAAGGTTTCGACGAAGTGGCCGACTGGTTCGAGACCCTGGCCAAGGCCGAGCGCTCGCACGCCAATCGTTATCAGAAAGCCCTGAACGAACTGGTGGACTGATACCTCGCCCGCTGCGCCCACCGGCACAGCGGGTTGGCAGAAAGACTCTCGCACGAGAGTCCTTCTGCCAACGACCCCAACAAAGAGGAAACACCATGGCGAGCGAAGGCAATCTGGAAGCCCCGACCCGACACCCGCTGGACTGGAAGAACCCCGACTTCTACGACGAGGCCTCCGCCTTCAAGGAGCTCGAACGCATCTTCGACATCTGCCATGGCTGCCGGCGCTGCGTGAGCCTGTGCGGCTCCTTCCCCACCCTCTTCGACCTGGTGGACGAGAGCAGCACCATGGAAGTCGACGGCGTAGCCAAGCAGGACTACTGGAAGGTGGTGGACCAGTGTTATATGTGCGACCTGTGCTACATGACCAAGTGCCCGTACACGCCACCGCACGAATGGAACCTGGACTTCCCGCACACCATGCTGCGCGCCAAGGCCATCAAGTTCAAAAAAGGCGAGGTCAAGACCAGCGAGAAGCTGCTGGCGTCCACCGACCTGCACGGCTCCTTTGCCGGCATCCCCATCGTGGTCCAGGTGGCCAACGCCGTCAGCAAGACCAAGATGGCGCGCAGTGCCATGGAAAGCGTGATGGGTGTGGACAAGGACGCCTGGCTGCCTTCCTTCGCCAACAAGAAATTCCGCTCCGGCGCGGCCGAGAGCCCGCCCTACCCCGTGAAGCAGGGCGAGAAGACCCCCGGCAAGGTCGCCATCTACGCCACCTGCTACGTCAACTACAACGAGCCCGGCATCGGCCACGACCTGCTCAAGATCCTGGACCACAACGAAACCCCCTATGTGCTCGTGAACAAGGAAAAATGCTGTGGCATGCCCAAGCTGGAGCTGGGTGACCTGGACTCGGTCCACAGCAGCAAGGAAGCCAACATTCCGGTGCTGCAGCGCTACGCCGAGGAGGGTTACGCCATCCTGTCCGCCGTGCCCAGCTGCACGCTGATGTTCAAGCAGGAGATCCCGCTGATGTACCCGGAAGACGCCGCGGTGCAGCAGGTCAAGCAGGCCATGTGGGACCCCTTCGAGTACCTGATGGCGCGCAAGCGCGAGGGCCTGCTCAAGACCGAGTTTCCGCAGAAGCTGGGCAACGTCAGCTACCAGATCCCCTGCCACGGCCGCGTGCAGAACATCGGCCGCAAGACCGAGGAAATGCTCAAGATGATCCCCGACACCACGATCAACACCATCGAGCGCTGCTCGGGCCACGCCGGCACCTTCGGCGTGAAGAAGGCCTACCACCAGCAGGCCCTGAAGATCGGCAAGCCGGTGTTCAAGGCCATGGCCACCATGAAGGATGGGGCCCAGCCCGACTACATCAGTTCGGACTGTCCCCTGGGCGGCCACCACATCGCCCAGGGCTTCGAGGTCAACGGCCTGGGCGCGCCCGAGCTGCAGCACCCGCTGTCGCTGGTGCGCATGGCCTATGGCCTGAAATGAACCGACGGAAAGACATCATGCAACTCACTGGCCACATCACGCCCGACAACCTCATGTCGCTGGAGGCTTACAGCAAGTGGCGCAAGGAACACAAGGGCGAGGTCATTGCCCACCGCAAGCTGCGCAGTGTGCAGCTGGGTGAGCACATCAACCTGCAGTTCGAATCGGAGATGACCATCCGCTACCAGATCCAGGAGATGCTGCGCATCGAGAAGATCTTCGAGGAGGAGGGCATCCTGGACGAGATCCAGGCCTACGCGCCCCTGGTGCCCGAGGGCCACAACTGGAAGGCCACCCTGCTGATCGAATACCCCGACATCAACGAGCGCAAGCGCGAACTGGCCCGCCTGATCGGTGTGGAAGACCGCATGTTCGTCGAGGTGGAAGGCTACCCGCGTGTCTATGCCATCGCCGACGAGGACCTGGACCGCGAGAACGACGAAAAGACCTCGGCCGTGCACTTCGTGCGTTTCGAGTTCACGCCCGCCATGTGCGCGGCCGTGAAGGCCGGTGCCGGCGTCAAGGTGGGTTGCGACCACACCAACTACCCGGCCCACGTCACGGTCAACGCCGAAACCCTGGCCTCCCTGGCGGGCGACCTGAAATAGACCGCCGCCGAGGCAGCCCCAGGGCTGGCGCCCGGACGCACGGCTAAACTGTGCGCCACCATGCTCCCCGTCTCCGCCCGCCTGCGCTCGCTCCTGCCCTTTCTGAACTGGCCCCGCCCCTCGGCCGATCTGCTGCGCAGCGAGGCCCTGGCCGGGCTGGCCGTGGGCCTGATGGTGATCCCCCAGGGCGTGGCTTACGCCGTGCTCGCGGGCATGCCGCCGGTGACCGGCATCTACGCCTCCATCCTGCCCGCCCTGGTGGCGGCGCTTTTCAGCGCCTCGACGCGGCTCTCCGTGGGTCCGACCGCCCTGACCTGCCTGCTGATCAGCGCCGGCCTCACGGGCATGGCCCAGCCCGGCTCGGCACAGTGGGTGCAGCTGGCCGTCTGGCTGGCCCTGCTGTCCGGACTTTTGCAGCTGGCCCTGGGCTTCATGCGTTTTGGCTGGCTGCTCAATGTGGTCAATGCGCCGGTGCTGACAGCCTTCACCCAGGCGGCCGCCCTGCTCATCATCGGCTCGCAGTTGCCCGACCTGCTGGGCCTGCAAGACTGGCACAGCCTGGCCTCCGACGGGCCGCACGCCTGGCACCTGCCCTCGCTGGCCTTTGGCCTGGGGACGCTGGTGCTGCTGATGGCCGCACGCCGCTGGCGCCCCGCCTTCCCCTCGGTGCTGCTCATCGTGCTGGCCGCGGCCGGCCTGTCCCAGGGGCTGGGCTTCGAGGCGACGGGCGGCAGCGTCGTGGGTGCCCTGCCCGCAGGCCTGCCTGCGCTGGCGCTGCCGGCCCTGCCTGAGCCCTCGGTGCTGGGCCAGCTGCTGCTGCCCACCCTGGTCATCACCCTGGTGAGTTTTCTGGAGACGGCATCCAGCGCCAAGGTCGACAACGAGCGTCGCGGCACGCGCTGGAACCAGGACCAGGACCTGATCGGCCAGGGCCTGGGCAAACTGGCCGCCGGACTCAGCGGCGCCTTTCCCACCAGTTCCTCCTTTTCGCGTTCGGCGCTCAACCTCTACGCCGGAGCACGCACCGGCTGGGCCACGGTCTTCTCCGCGGTGGTCGTGCTGCTCGCGCTCTGGCTGTTCATTCCCGTGCTGAGCCATGTGCCGCAGGCCGTGCTGGCGGCCATCGTGGTGGCTGCGGTGCTGGGCCTGCTCAAGCCGCGTGAGTTCATGCGCCTGTGGCGCATATCCCGTGCGGAAGCCCTCATCGCGGGGGCCACCTTCCTCATCACCCTGCTGGTTTCACCGCAGCTCCACTGGGGCGTGCTGGCCGGTGTGCTGATGTCGCTGAGCTATTTCCTCTACCAGCGCCTGCACCCGCGCATCATCGAAGTGGGCCTGCACCCGGACGGCAGCCTGCGCGACCGCCATCTCTGGCACCTGTCACCCCTGGCCCCCGACACCTACGCCCTGCGCATGGACGCGGCGCTGGACTTTGCCGCCGCGGCGGAGTTCGAGCGCGCCATCGTCGAGTACCTGGCCGAGCACCCCGAGACACGCCATGTATGCCTCTTCGCCCAGCCCATCAACCACATCGATGCCACGGGCGTGGACACCCTGCTCAAGCTCAGTGGACAGCTACGCCAGCAGGATGTGCTGCTGCACATCAGCGGCATGAAACTGCCGGTGGAACGCACCCTGCTGCAGGCCGGCTGGCAGCTGACGGCCCCGGGCCACCGGCTCTACCGTACCGAGGCCGAGACCCTGACCGCCCTGCGCGCCCTGGACTGAGCCAGGGCCGATCGCAGGCCCCAGGACGGCTCAGCCGAACTTCAGGAACATGCGGCTATAAGGACCCTTGAGCCGGTCCAGCGCCTCCCGCGCGGCAGCCGCATCCTGGTTCATGGCAGCCCGGTGCAGCGTGGTCACAGAGGTCTCCAGCGCCTGCAGGGCAGCGCCGAATTCGGCGTCGTTCTGCAGCGGCTTCGGGGCCTCACTGCGCAGCCGCTTGGCCAAGTATTCCAGCACACCCACCCGCTTCACCAGGGTCAGCATGGCCTGCGGACTGCTCGTCATGGCGGGCCCCTGCTCCAGCACATGTTCCATCTCGGCATGGTAGGCGTTCATGTGATCGCTGAAGACGATGACCCCATTGCGTCGTCGCAGCTCGGCCATGATGTCCCTCGCCTGCTCCAGCGTCTCATGCGCTTGCGGCAACTTGCCCTGGCCGATCTCGCCTGCAGCCTGCTCATACACCCTGGCCACGGCATTCAGGGACGCGCCGAATTCGGGATCGTTGTCATAGGGTATGGGCGGCCTGGAAGCGAACCGGGACAGGATTGATTTCCAGGCCTGCTGGGCCTGGCCCATCGCCTGTTCGGACTCGGCCTGTGCCTTGCTGTTGGTGCGGAACAGGACGGCACGGTAAGGCGCATAGGCCTGGTTGATGGCCTCCGTCACGGGATCGGCCGCCTGGGCAGACAAGCCGGCAAGCAGGGCAAGCATCGTGAACAGGCGAATGATGAGTTTCATGGCATCTCCAGACATCAGGGCAACGTCGCACAACAGGTGCGACAACCCAGTCTAGACAGCCTTGGCCTGCCCGCCTTGATGCAGATCAAAGGTGCGCGGCCAGCCCTGCCACTCAGGCCCCGTCGGCGCATCAATGCACAGGGTGTTTCCGTGCAAGGGATGCACCAGTTCCAGCCGCTGCGCATGCAACCAGAGCCGTTGCGTCCCCAGCAGCTCCGCGACCGCCCGGTTCAACGGGCCCTTGCCGTGCGTGGCGTCACCAAGGATGGGATGGGCCAAGTGTTTCATGTGCCTGCGCAGCTGGTGCCGGCGGCCCGTCAGGGGCTGCAGTTCCACCAGGGCGCAGCGGGTGGCCGGGAAATCGCCATAAGCCAGCGGCAACTCGTAGCGTTCGAGCGTGCGGTAGCGTGTCTGCGCGGCCTGTACCTCGGTGCGGCCAGCGCGGGCATCGTCTTCCATGCGTTTGAGCGAGTGGTCAACCAGGCCTTCGGCGGGAGGCCAGCCGCGCACCACGGCGCGGTAGGTCTTGTGCACCTGGTCCGGCGCCGCGAAGGCCTGCCCCAGGCTGCGGGCCGTGTCGGCATCGAGGGCGAAGAGCAAGACCCCGCTGGTGCCCTTGTCGAGCCGGTGTGCGGGCCAGACCGGGCGGCCCAGCTGGTCGCGCAGCAGTTGCAGGGCAAATTGCGTCTCGCCGGCGTCAAGGCCCGTGCGGTGCACCAGCAGACCCGGCGGCTTGTCCACAGCCACGAGCTCATCGTCGTGATAGAGAATACGCAACATGCTCTTTCTGCTCTCCCCCGCAAAGTCACTGGACTATGACACGCCCGTCGGCGACATCCCCCACACCCAGCCCCTCTTCACCCAGCAATCGGTCGAACTGATCCAGATCCTGCGCAAGTATTCACCGCAGCAGATTTCCGAACTCATGGACCTGAGCGACACGCTCTCGGGTTTGAACGTGGCACGCTACCAGGCCTGGCGCCCGAAGTTCACCGCAAAGAACTCCAGGCAGGCCGTGCTGGCCTTCAACGGCGACGTCTACGATGGGCTGGACGCCAGGACGCTCAAGCTGGAGGACCTGACCTGGGCCCAGGCGCATGTGTGCATCCTCAGCGGCCTGTACGGCGTGCTGCGCCCGCTGGACTGGATGCAACCCTACCGCCTCGAAATGGGCACCAGCCTGGAAAACCCGAAAGGCAAGACGCTCTACAAATTCTGGGGCACGCAAATTGCCGACTACCTGAACGAACGACTGCAAGCGCAAAAGACACCCGTGGTGGTGAACCTGGCCTCGCAGGAATACTTCAAGGCCGTAGACACCAAGGCCCTGCAGACCCGCGTGATCGAATGTGTGTTCGAGGACTGGAAGGGCGGTCAATACAAGGTGATCAGCTTCTTTGCCAAGCGTGCACGCGGGCTGATGGCGCGTTATGCCATCACGAGGCGCCTCACCACACCCAGGCAGCTGGAGAAGTTCAATCTGGATGGCTACGCTTTTGACGCCAAGACCTCTGAACCCGACCGGCTTGTCTTTCGCAGGAAAATGCAGGCATGAGCAAACCCGAAGACTCGCTGCTGGGCAAGGCCACGCCGTACAAGGACCAGTACGACGCCAGCCTGCTCTTTCCCATCCCCCGGCTGACCAAACGCCAGGAGATCGGCCTGAGTACCGGCGCCACCCTGCCCTTCATGGGCGCCGATCTGTGGACGGCTTACGAGCTGAGCTGGCTCAACGCCCGCGGCAAGCCGCAGGTGGCCATCGCCCACGTCACCGTGCCCTGCGAGACGCCCAACATCATCGAGAGCAAATCCTTCAAGCTCTACCTGAACAGCTTCAACAACACGAAGTTCGCTGACGTCAGCGAAGTGCTGGCCCGCCTGCGCACCGACCTCAGTGCGGCGGTATGGCATGACTCTGGCAAGACCGGCACGGTGGGCGTGCGCCTCATCGCTCCCGAGCTCTTCGACCAGGAGCCCATCCACGAACTCGACGGCCTGAGCCTGGACCGGCTGGACCTGGAGTGCACGCACTACACGCCCGCCCCACAGCTGCTGACCGCCGCTTTCGATGAACAGCCCGTCAACGAAGTACTCACCAGCAACCTGCTCAAGAGCAACTGCCTGGTGACCGGCCAGCCCGACTGGGGCAGCGTGCAGATCGCCTACAGCGGCCCGCAGATCGAACAGGCCGGCCTGCTGCAGTACCTGGTGAGTTTCCGCAACCACAACGAATTCCATGAGCAGTGCGTGGAGCGCATCTACATGGACATCTGGACGCGTTGCAAACCCGCCAAGCTCACGGTCTACGCGCGCTACACACGCCGCGGCGGCCTGGACATCAACCCCTGGCGCACCAGCCACCCGCAGGCCTTGCCGGCCAACATCCGGACCGCGCGGCAGTAAACCCCATCCTGTGAGCCAGGAATCAAGGCCGTCCTTGCGGCCATTGCAGTTCCAGCAGCTTCCAGCCTCCCCCTGCTGCCTTCTGTACGGCGCACCGGTACTCAGAACGGACCATGGCCGCACCGAAACTGGCCTGTGCATGAATCGCTCCCGCGGCCAACCAGACGCCGGCCGTCCCCGCCCAGCGCTTGTTGTCTGCGGGTGCCAGTGTTGCTGGCCGCGAGGCGTCGGTCCTGGGCTTGCCCAGGGTCTTCAGCGCCGCCAGGGCATATTGCTGGCAGGCGTAGCTGGCATACAGGGCATCGTCCTTGTCGGCCGCATGCGCCAGGCCGCAAGCCAGGACGATGAGCAGGCCCAGGCCTGCCTTACTGGCCGGCATCACGGAACGACCGTAACGCAGACAGGGCCGGGAACTTGCCTGCCCGCTTTTCCTTCATGGCCGTGACAGCCTCCATCACATGCTTGTTGCTCCAGATCGCACCCTGCAACCAGCCCATCTGCTTGAGCGCGTCGTCCACGCCGTGGTCGCGCGCGTAGTGCAGGGCCTGCTTGGTGCCCCAGATGGCCACGGGCGGTTTGCTCGCGATGTCCTTCGCCGTCTGCAGTGCACCAGCCAACAGGGCCTCGGGCGTGTCGAAGACCTGGTTCACGAGCCCATAGCCCAGGGCCTGCGCCGCCGGCATCCGACGCCCGGTGTAGGCCAGTTCCTTGACCACGCCCAGCGGAATCAGCTTGGGCAGGCGCTGCAGCGTGCCCACATCCGCGACCATGCCGATATTGATTTCCTGGATGCAGAAGAAGGCGTCGGCCGTGGCGTAACGCAGGCAGCAGGCGCTGACCATGTCCACCGCGCCTCCGATGCAGCCGCCATGGATGGCCGCAATCACCGGGATACGCAAGGTCTCCAGCTTGGTGAACGTGGCCTGCATGTCGGTGAGCAGGTCGAAGATGGCGGCGCGCCCTTCCGCGCTGCGGTCGTCCAGGGTGATGGCTCCGCCGAAGGTCTCCAGCGCCATGCCGGCGCTGAAGTGCTTGCCGGTGCTGCTGATGACGAGCACGCGTGCCTCATTGCCGGCGTGCAGTTGTGTGAGCACCTCGTCCAGCTCGCGCCAGAACTGCGGGTGCATGGTGTTCATCGCCTCAGGGCGGTTGAGCACCAGATGGGCAATATGATCGGTGATGGAGAGGGTGAAACAGTTCAGGGTGTTCATGCCCCTACTGTACCCAGCTTGGGCTCAGGTCAGCCAGTCGCAACGCAGACGCCGGGCGCGATGTGCGTGCCCGCGCCAGGCCACGTAAAGCCGCGGCGCCACCGTACCTATCAGGCACAGGGGCCCGGCCCACAGCAGCTCGAACAGCAGCACCGGCATCCAGCCCACCCAGCCCATGAGCCAGCAACACAGCACACCATCCCAGAGCTGGTATTCCAGGGGATGGTCGTCCTTGTGTGCGACGTGCCAGAGCCGGATGCGCTTGATTTCTGCCAGGGTCAGGGGATGGTGCATGGAAGCCTCCGCTGCGGATGACCTCAATGTAAGTTTGGCGTCAGCACCTGTCAATGCCTGCCTGGGGACCTGCACCTCAGAACAGCGGGAGAGTATTAGCTCCTGAATTGATAGCGCCTTCCCCCGTCCTGTCGGCCTCCGCAAGCTGTTGCACCGCAACATCCTCGGCATCGGCCCGGCGCAGGGAACCCACGCGCACGCCCAGCAGGCGCAGGCGGCGCGTCAGGTCCACCCGCTTGAGGCACAGGCCCGCCGCCTGGCGTATGGCCTTGGCGTCGGCTGTGTAGTGCGCCAGGGTCTGGTCGCGTGTGACGCTCTTGAAATCGTCGTAACGCAGCTTGATGCCTATGGTCTTGCCCGCGTAGCCCTTGCGCTGCAGGTCAGCGGCCACGCGCTCGCACAGGGCCGTGAAGATGGCGCCCAGTTCCACCCTGTCGCGCACGGCGTGCAGATCCCGCTCGAAGGTGGTCTCGCGGCTGATCGACACCGGCTCGCTTTCGGTCACCACCGGGCGCTCGTCGCGCCCCCAGGCCGCCTCATGCAGCCACGCGCCGTAGCTCTTGCCGAAGTGCTCGATCAGCCAGTCGCGTTCGCGCGCAGCGAGTTCACCAATGGCCTGGATGCCATGGGCCTTCAGCTTCTCCTCGGCCTTGGGGCCCACACCGTTGATCTTGCGACAGGGCAGCGGCCAGATCAGGGTCTGCAGGTCCTCGGGGAACACGATGGAGATGCCCTTGGGCTTGTTGAATTCGCTGGCCATCTTGGCCAGGAGCTTGTTGGGCGCCACGCCGATGGAGCAGGTCAGCCCCGTGGCGTCGAAGATGCTTTTCTGGATCAGGCGCGCCAGGCTGCGGCCGCCGTCGCGCTGGCCGCCCGGGACGTCGGTGAAGTCGATGTAGACCTCGTCCACACCGCGGTCCTCCATCACCGGCGCGATCTCGGTAATGACTTCCTTGAAACGGCGCGAGTACCTGCGGTATTCGTCGAAATCCACCGGCAGCAACAGGGCCTGGGGGCAAAGCCTGGCCGCCTTCATCAGCCCCATGGCCGAGCCCACACCGAACTGGCGCGCGGCATAGGTGGCCGTGGTGATGACACCGCGACCGGTGTAGTCCTTGAGCAGGGGGAAGTCCGCCACGGGTATTTCCGACAAGGGCAAATCGGCATGCTTGAGCAGCAGGGCGTCATCGGGCCGGCGCCGCCCACCGCCGATGACCACGGGCAGGCCCTGGAGCTGCGGGTAGCGCAGCAGTTCGACCGAGGCGTAGAACGCGTCCATGTCGAGGTGCGCGATGCGCCGCATCGGTGCGGAAGAGGAACTGGCGGGTGCGGACACCGGCCTAGCATAGCGCGCCGCCGATGCAGAATACAGACGTACACCACCTGCCCCGGAGACCGCATGAAGAAACGCCACTTCCTTACCGCTGCCCTGGGCGCCAGCACCCTGGCGCCAGCGGCGCAGGCCAACCCCGCGGGCCAGCGCGGCCCCACCCTGCTGACCGTCACCGGCGCCATCGGCCGCGGCAACCGCGGAGGCCTGGACAAGGCCCTGGACCAGATGATGGTCAAGCAGCAGCTGGCTTTCGACCGGGGCCACACCTTTGACTTCGAAGCCCTGCGCGCGCTGCCCAGCATCACGATCAGGCCGACCCTGGAATACGACGCCAGGCCCCACACCCTGCGCGGCCCGCTGCTGGGCCAGGTCATCGAAGCCACCGGCGCACGCCTGGACAACACACTCAAGCTGGTGCTGCGCGCCATCGACGGCTACACCGTCACGCTGACGCTGGCACAGGCGCGCCGTTACCGCTTCATCATTGCCACCCACCTGGACGGCAAGCCCATGCCTCTGGGTGGCCTGGGCCCGCTATGGGCGGTGTTCGACGCCGACCAGCATGCCGATGTCATGGCCCGGCCGCTGGCCGAACGCTATGCACAGTGCCCCTGGGGCGTGTACCACCTGGAAGTGCAGGCGACTCAGGCCCTGGGGTAGGTCCCAGGCAGCAGGATGCTGCGGTCCACCGTGTTGATGTCGGTGTGGCCGCAGAAGGCCATGGTGATGTCGAGTTCCTTGTGGATGATCTCCAGCGCCTTGCTCACACCCGCCTCGCCCATGGCACCCAGGCCATAGGCCGTGGCGCGGCCGATGTAGACCGCCTGGGCACCCAGGGCCCGCGCCTTGAGCACATCCTGCCCCGAGCGGATGCCCCCGTCCATATGCACTTCAATCTGGCTGCCCACGGCCTGCACGATGGCCGGCAGGGAGTTGATGCTGGAATCGGCACCGTCGAGCTGGCGCCCGCCGTGGTTGGAGACGATCAGGGCGTCGGCACCGGAATTGACGGCGAGTTTGGCGTCCTCCACGTCCTGGATGCCCTTGAGGATGATCTTGCCGCCCCAGCGCTTCTTGATCCACTCCACATCGCCCCAGTTGAGCGCCGGGTCGAACTGCTGGTTGGTCCAGGCGGACAGCGAACTCATGTTCTCCACACCCTTGACGTGCCCGACGATGTTGCCGAACTCACGCCGCGGTGTGCCCAGCATGCCCAGGGCCCAGCGCGGCTTGGTCGCGATGTTGAGGATGTTGGGGAGGGTCAGCTTCGGCGGCGCCGACAGGCCGTTCTTGAGGTCCTTGTGGCGCTGGCCGATGATCTGCAGGTCCAGCGTGATCACCAGGGCCGAGCATTTGACGGCCTTGGCCCGCTCGATCAGGCGTTCGATGAAATCCCGGTCCTTCATCATGTAGAGCTGGAACCAGAAGGGATGGCCATCGGTGCCCTTGGACACGTCCTCGATGGAGCAGATGCTCATGGTCGAGAGCGTGAAGGGGATGCCGAACTTCTTGGCCGCACGCGCGGCCAGGATCTCGCCGTCGGCGTGCTGCATGCCCGTCAGGCCCACGGGCGCGATGGCCACCGGCATGGCCACCTCCTGCCCGATCATGGTGCTGCGGGTGCTGCGGCCTTCCATGTTGACGGCAACACGCTGGCGCAGCTTGATCTTCTGGAAGTCGCTCTCGTTGGCGCGGTAGGTGCTCTCGGTCCAGGAACCGCTGTCGGCGTAGTCATAGAACATGCGCGGCACGCGCTTCTGGGCCAGCACACGCAGGTCTTCGATGTTGGTGATGACGGGCATCGTTTGTCTCCTGAATTTCTCTCGATGTTAATTGCTTTGGGCCTGACCTTGCCGCCTCTTCAATCCCCGAAACAGATGCCCAGGTCTCTGCCGGTCCGCAGGGTATCGCTGTCGGATGGCACCGCCTTCATGCGCCCTGCCACGTCGGCCAGGGGCACGTAGATGACATTCGGATGGGACAGGGCCACCATCACACCCGAATGCCCTTCGTCCAGCGCGCGCACGGCCGCGGTACCGAAACGCTTGGCCGCCAGCCGGTCGAAGGTGGTGGGGCTGCCCCCGCGCAGCAGGTGCCCCAGCACCACCACACGGGCGTCCTTGCCGGTCAGGCCGGCCAGTTCCCTGGCCACCTGTTCGCCGATGCCGCCCAGGCGTTCGGCATGGCCGGCTTCGGCCGCCGCCAGCAGGGCGCGCCGGCCCTGCTGCGGCCGGGCGCCTTCGGCCACGACCACCAGCGAATACAGGCGGCCATGGGCATCGCGCTCGCGCACGGCGGCCGCCACCTTCTCGATGTCGTAGGGAATCTCGGGCATCAGGATGGCGTGCGCGCCACCGGAGATGCCCGCGTGCAGGGCGATCCAGCCCGCGTAGCGCCCCATCACCTCCACCACCATCACGCGCTGGTGGCTCTCGGCCGTGCTGTGCAGGCGGTCCAGGCATTCGGTGGCAAAGGAAACGGCGGTATCGAAACCGAAGGTGGTGTGGGTCTTGTCCAGGTCGTTGTCGATGGTCTTGGGCACCCCCACCACGCGCAGGCCGCGGCGGTGCAGTTCGTTGCCGATGGTGAGCGTGCCGTCGCCCCCCGCAATCACCAGGGCGTCGATGCCCTCGCGCCGGAAGTAGTCCAGCACCTCGCCGGAAAGATCCTGTTCAACCGTGCTGCCATCGGCCTGGCGCACGGGAAAGTGGAAGGGGTCGCCCTTGTTGGTGGTGCCCAGGATGGTGCCGCCCAGGTGGGCGATGCCGCGCACACGGTCGCGGCTCAGCACTTCCGTGCCACCCCGGGGGTAGTTCTGCGGCTGCAGGATGCCGTTGAAGCCGTCACGCAGGCCCACGCATTCCCAGCCGCGGTTGGCTGCGGCCCAGACCACCGAACTGATGACGGCGTTCAGGCCCGGCGCGTCACCGCCCCCGGTGCTGATGGCGATGCGTCGGATGGGCGGGCTCATGCCCGGCAGTGTAGCGCCAGCGCCCTCATGCCCCGAAGAGTTCCCGGGCCAATTGCCGGGCGCGGTCCTGCCCTTCGGGCGTCAGGAGCACGGACTCTGCTTTCCCGCGCGGATCGGAGATGTAGCCCTGCGCGCACAAGGCTTCCATCACCGCAAAGTCATAGCGCTTCCAGGTCCGGCCGTCCTCGAACTGGCAAGCGCCCAGCAAGGCAAGCACCGCGTTTTCGATCTTCTGCTTCCGATCCATGGCTCAACCTTCGATCAAGTCAAGCTGTCATTCTTGCGCCTAAGGTTCGGCCAGGCAAGCAGCCGGGAAGGTAAAGGTTTTTATACAGCCTCAACGTTGAAGCTCACCAGCGGAATGGGGTTTGCCGAAGGACGTCAGGTGGAACGACCAGCTCGGGCTTGCAGCGCGTACGACTACGCCGCCTCAAGCATGAACTCAACCTTCACGGCCTCAAAGGGGAACACAACGCCCCCCCCTTCCGCACGACTGAGAATGCCTGCATTCATCAAGGCCACTACATCCCCGTGCACAGCCTTCACATCACGCCCGACGCGTCTGGCCGCCTCGCGGATAGACATGGCACCCGCCCCGCACATGGCTTTGAGCAGCTCCCATCGTTTGGCCGTCAGCACCTGCCACAGCAACTCAGGCGTGGCAAAGCCAATGCGAGCCTCACGCTCAGCACGACCGGATTTCATGGCGCGGGCAGCATCCGCAAGCGTGTCCGCCAGGGAACGAACCTCAAGAATGACTGTGTTCATGATTCCACCTCGTGATATCAGCATTGAAGTCGAGCATCAACTGTTCCGGCGTTGAGAAGACATAGTCAAACTCCTGCCCTCCGAAGTGCCGGTGATCGCCCTTGCCTCGTTCGTTGTCATATCTGAGCACGCACTCCCCACCAACAACATAAGCGAGACGATATTTGAACGCATGCTCAGAAGGCGGGACAGGTTCGGGGACTCGCCATACGGCCACCTCTGCGAATGCGTCGAGAGCAAGGACAACGCGACGACGAATTAGCGGGACAGCCTTCATGTTGGAGATTATGACAACACGAATGCCCTGTTGTCAATGAGTCCAACAAGCGTCACTCAGCGGCAATTTCGAACGTTTGAAGTAAGCCGACGGCCCTCAGCGGTGTTAGCGCCACTGTTTTAGCCGTAGATCGGAACGTTTGAGTTCAGCGGCCGCCGAAGGCGGTCCGCTGGAACGAGAGGTTAGGTTTCATCGCCGCTCCCCTCGAAGATATCTTTCGGAGGGTAACCGGAGAGGCGCGCAGCTGCCATGGCGTGAGCAGGAACGTGAACGACAAACATGTTCGTTCCCGCCTGAAGTTCTTCTTTGGTGAAGCGCTCTGGAAACAGCAAGCACGCAACAACAAATGCGGCATCGGCCTCCCAGTCGACCATGTGGAAAGCGATTTCATCGGCAACCACTGCGTCAAAGTCTTCGGCAAGAGCGACTGAGAGGATGTCGTTGGCTTCTCGCGCTGGCACGCCTCCCTTGAATAGGTCAGCTCGGTCGCCGAATGCTTCAGCGAATATTTGCCAAACCTTCTCCCGCACCGAGTCGTGAGCATCCATGTGAAACCTAACGTAATGTATGCCGCAGAACCTGCGGATTAATCTGGCGCGTGCGGTTTAATCTGCTCATCCAACCCTCCCGAAATTGGCTTGCCTACTGGGTCAGTGGCAAATATACTGTATTTTTATACAGTTATAAATCTTGTCATGAAACCCCGCAATCCACCCCTGCAGTCAACTCGCTTGCTGGATCAACTTCGTGAGCGGATTCGGTACCTTCACTATAGCCTGAGCACCGAGAAGGTCTATCTCTACTGGGTGCGCTTTTTCATCCGTTGGCATGGCCTGCGGCTTCCGCGCGACATGGGGGCGCCCGAAGTGGAGGCTTTCCTGTCCATGCTGGCCAACGAGCGGCGTGTTTCAGCATCCACGCACAACCAGGCTCTGAGCGCGCTGCTGTTTCTCTATCGGGAGGTCCTGGGCAAGGCCTTGCCCTGGATGGATGAGATTCAACGGCCAGCCCAGAACCGCCGCATCCCGAGCGTGTTGACCAAGGACGAAGTGGCCGGGCTGCTGGCCCAGCTGGAAGGAGAGGCAGCGCTTCTGGCCCGGCTGCTTTATGGCACCGGCATGCGTCTGATGGAGGGCATGCGTCTGCGCATCAAGGATGTGGACTTTGACCGCCGTGTCATCATCGTGCGTGAGGCCAAGGGAAACAAGGACAGGGTTGTCATGTTGCCTTTGTCGCTGCGGGCCCAGATGCTGGCGGCGCGGGCGCAATGGGAGGCTGATCGCCACGCCCAGCGTGGGGGAGTCGCGGTGCCATATGCGCTTGAAGCAAAGTACCCCAAGGTGGGCCAGACCTGGGCCTGGTTCTGGATGTTTCCGTCGCCCACCCTGTCGGTGGACCCGCGCAGCGGCGTTGAACGCAGACACCACCTGTTCGAGGAGCGCCTGCAGCGTGCCATCAAGCGCGCCCTGCCCTTGGCAGGCATACACAAACCCGTGTCTGTCCACACTCTGCGCCACAGCTTCGCCACCCATCTGCTGCAGGCGGGAACAGACATTCGAACCGTGCAGGAGCTGCTGGGGCACAGCGATGTGAGCACCACCATGATTTACACACATGTGCTCAAAGTCGCCGCGGGCGGCACGGCCAGCCCGCTGGATGCCCTGGCCGCGGGTCGGGCCCTCTGAATCAGTTCAGGCGCAGGCCTCGCCCGGCTCGTGGCCGCAGGACGGCGGGGCCGTGTCTGCGGTGGCGGGCGCGCCTTCCCTGAAGGTCTCGGTGGTGGTGTCGTATCCCTTTTCCTGCAGATAGCCCACCAGGCCGGCGTCCATGCTGCTGGCGTGCCCGGGAAACCATTCGACCAGGGCTTCGATCATGCTGTCGATGTAGGCCATCTCACCGTTCAGGGCGCGCCGCTCGACTTCCTGCATCACCTGCAGCACGCTGGCGTGCTGGCCGAAGTGGCAAAAGTCGGGCTGGATGCCGCAGGCCGCCATCCAGCGCTCCTCCTGCGCAAAATGCTCAATGGTGTGCTGCACGAGCTCCTGGTACACGCCCAGCTTGGCCTCAGGGGCGGCGGCCGTGGTGGCGTTGACCAGATCGATGAATTCCTGGTGCGTGTGGTCGGTGCGCGCATCGCCAAGCAGCAGTTCTTCGCTCCAGCTCAGGGTGTGGGTGGCTGTGGACATGGGAATTCCTTCAGGTTCAGGCCAGGCGCGTCTTGTGGCGTTCGATCTGCGCTTTCACCTGGACCGGCGCGGTGCCGCCCAGGGTGTTGCGCGCATTGAGCGAACCGCGCAGGGAGAGCACGTCGTAGACGTCCTTCTCGATGTTCTTGTTGAACTGCTGCAGCACGGTCAGCGGCAATTCGGACAGGTCGCAGGCGTGGCTGATGGCGGCCTTGACGGCATGGGCCACCGTCTCGTGCGCATCACGGAAGGGCAGGCCCTTCTTGACCAGGTAATCGGCCAGATCGGTCGCGGTGGCGTAGCCCTTGAGTGCGGCCTGTTCCATGACCTGGGCATTGACGGTGATGCCGCCTTCGAGCTTGCCCGTGGCCGGGTTGAGCTGGCCGCCCACCATCTCGGTGAAGATGCGCAGCGTGTCCTTGAGCGTGTCCACCGTGTCAAACAGCGGCTCCTTGTCTTCCTGGTTGTCCTTGTTGTAGGCCAGGGGTTGGCCCTTCATCAGGGTGATCAGGCCCATGAGGTGGCCCACCACACGGCCGGTCTTGCCGCGCGCGAGTTCGGGCACGTCCGGGTTCTTCTTCTGCGGCATGATGGAAGAGCCGGTCGTGAAACGGTCTGCGATCTTGATGAAACCGAAGTTCTGGCTCATCCACAGAATCAGTTCCTCGCTGAAGCGGCTGATGTGCACCATGACCAGGGACGCGGCGGCGGTGAATTCGATGGCGAAGTCACGGTCGCTCACGGCGTCCAGGCTGTTCTGGCAAACACTGTCCATGCCCAAAGTCTTGGCCACGCGCTCGCGATCCAGCGGGTAGCTTGTGCCCGCCAGGGCAGCGCTGCCCAGGGGCAGGCGGTTCACGCGCTTGCGCACGTCGGCCATGCGCTCGGCGTCGCGCGCGAACATCTCCACATAGGCCAGCATGTGGTGGCCGAAGCTCACGGGCTGGGCCACCTGCAGGTGGGTGAAGCCCGGCAGGATCACTTCCACGTTCTGCTCTGCCACCGTCACAAGGGCCTTTTGCAGGTCCACCAGCAGATTGCTGATGAGGTCGATCTCGGTGCGCAGCCACAGGCGCACATCGGTGGCGACCTGGTCGTTGCGGCTGCGGCCGGTGTGCAGGCGTTTGCCGGCGTCGCCCACCAGCTGGGTCAGGCGGGCTTCGATGTTGAGGTGCACGTCTTCCAGGTCGAGCTTCCACTCGAACTTGCCGGTCTCGATCTCGGCGATGATCTGGGCCATGCCGTCACGGATGGCGGCCAGGTCGGCCGCGGCGATGATGCCCTGCGCCGCCAGCATCTCAGCGTGGGCCAGGCTGCCGGTGATGTCGGCATGCCACAGGCGTTTGTCGAAGAAGACGCTGGCCGTGTAGCGCTTGACCAGATCGCTCATGGGTTCCGAGAACAGCGCCGACCAGGCTTCGGATTTCTTGTCGAGTTGGTTTTTGGACATGGCGGGCGGGTTTATAAGAGGAAGGGGTGTCGGGCTGGCAGGATAGCCATTGTGCGACCACCGCCAATTCACCAATAATGGGGCCGGCCACCAGGCCGCTACCCTGCACCTATGAAAGACACCCAGATTTTATCGGCCTTCCAGGAACTCGCCCCGGAAACCCCGGCGGCGTCCGCTCCCGACGCACTGCTCTACGACGCCTGCCAGGTGGGCGTGGCCCTGCGCGCCGTGCTTTTCGTGGAGATCGTGGTCGCCGTGGGGGCCATGTTCGGCACCAGCGAGGCGCTGGAATGGATCGTGCGCCTGGCCCTGCTGACCGGCAGCGCCCTGCCCGCCACGGTGTTCTGGCTGGTCGTAGCCTGCCTGTTCAAGCGCCCGCTGGGGCGCCTGCCCCGGCCTGCCCAGTACACCGCCGGCGTGCTGCTGGGCGCGCTGGCCGGTCTTTACGGCTGCAGCATGCTGATGCTCGCCGGCCTGCTGGCCCCGGCCCCCTGGCTGGCCAGTGCCAGCAGCGGCGCCCTGCTGGCCGGGGTACTGGTGGCGATGCTGGCCCTGCGCGCACGCGGCCGCACGCCGGCCGACACGGCGGCGCGCCTGTCCGAGCTGCAGTCGCGCATCCGCCCGCACTTCCTCTTCAACACCCTCAACAGCGCCATCGCCCTGGTGCGCGCCGAACCCGCCAAGGCCGAAGCCCTGCTGGAGGACTTGAGCGACCTGTTCCGCCATGCGCTGGTGGACCAGGGCGAATCGGTCACCCTGGCCGACGAGATCGCGCTGGCGCGGCGCTACCTGGACATCGAGCAGGTGCGCTTTGGCGAGCGCCTGCAACTCGAATGGGCGCTCGACCCCCTGGCCGATGGCGCCCGCCTGCCGCCCCTGCTGCTGCAGCCCTTGCTGGAAAATGCCGTGCGCCACGGCGTGGAGCCCAGTCCCAGCGGGGCCCAGGTTCGCATCTCCACCCAGCGCCGTGGCTCGACCGTGGTGATCAAGATCACCAACACCGTGCCGGCCGGCCCGGGGCCGCACGGCCACGGGGTGGCCCTGGGCAATGTGCGCGACCGCCTGCGCCTGCTGCACGACGTGCAGTGCAGCTTCCACACCGTGAACAAGGACGGCCTGTACCAGGTGCGCATGGAGGTGCCGGCATGAGCGCCGCCCGGCCGTCCGAAGGCGCTCGCCCCGCAGCGCATCGCGCGAAGGTTCCCGGTCACGCCGCCCGGCCGTCCGAAGGCATGCGCACCGCAGTGCGCAGCAAGGAGGTTTCCCCATGAGCATGGGTCTGCGCACCCTCATCGTCGACGACGAAACGCTGGCCCGCAGCCGCCTGCGCACCCTGCTGGGTGACTGCAAGGCGCCAGCGATCAGCATCGAGGGCGAGGCCGCCAATGCCAGCCAGGCCATCGAGCTGCTGCGCCGCCAGCCCTATGACCTGGCCCTGCTGGACATCCACATGCCCGGGGCCGACGGCCTGACCCTGGCACAGACCCTGCGCAGCCTGCCGCTGCCGCCGGCCGTGATCTTCGTGACGGCGCATGCGGAACACGCCGTCAAGGCCTTCGAGCTCGAGGCGGTGGACTACCTGACCAAACCGGTGCGACTGGAACGCCTGCAACAGGCCTTGCAGAAGGTGGAACGCCTGCTGCGCGGCCGACCCGATGCCGGCACGGTCACGCCCGAAGAAGTGCTGCTGATCCAGGAGCGCGGACGCACCGAACGCGTGCCCCTGGCCGAGGTGCTGTACTTCAAGGCCGAGCTCAAGTACATCACGGTGCGCACGCCAGCCAAGACCTATATCCTGGACGGGGCGCTGAGCGAGCTGGAGGAAAAATACGCGGCCCGTTTCATGCGTGTCCATCGCAACGCCCTGGTGGCCCGCCGGGCCGTGCGGGCATTGGAGAAGCACTACGATCCGGAAGAAGGCGAAGGCTGGGCCGTGCGCCTGAGCGGCACGGACGAACTGCTTTCGGTGTCCCGCCGGCAGCTGGCTGCCGTGCGCGAGGCCATCGCCTCGAACTGACCCGCTGACAAAAACAGGAGAACGTGATGATGGAACTGCTGACGGACCCTCAGGCGTGGATCGCCTTCGGCACCCTGACCCTGCTGGAGCTGGTGCTGGGCATCGACAACATCATCTTCATCTCCATCCTGGTCGACAAGCTGCCCCCCGAGAAGCGGGTGCTGGCCCGCCGCCTGGGGCTGTTCATGGCCATGTTCATGCGCATCGGCCTGCTGCTGGTGCTGAGCTGGATCATCGGCCTGGTGGCACCGCTGTTCAGCGTGATGGGGAAGGACATCTCGGGGCGTGACCTGATCCTGATCGCCGGCGGCCTGTTCCTGATCTGGAAGAGCACGGGTGAAATCCACCAGTCGCTCGAAGGCGAGGAAGGGCATGCCTCGGGTGCCGTGCAGGCCACCTTTGCAGCCGTGATCCTGCAGATCATGATCGTCGACCTGGTCTTCTCGCTGGACTCCATCATCACCGCCGTGGGCATGGTCGACGAACTGGCCGTCATGATCGCCGCGGTGATCGCCTCGGTCGCGCTGATGATGGTGTTTGCCGGTGCCATCGGCCGTTTTGTGTCGGACCATCCCAGCATCAAGATGCTGGCCCTGTCCTTCCTGGTCGTGGTCGGCGTGGTGCTGATCGCCGAGGGCTTCGACCACCACGTGCCCAAGGGCTACGTCTACTTCGCCATGGCCTTCTCGCTGGGCGTGGAGATGCTCAACATCCGCATGCGCAAGCGCTCGGCCAAGCCGGTGCACCTGCACACCGAGTACACGCGCGAGCCCTGAGCGGCTGGCGCAGCGTTATTGACGGATCACGTCGGCGCCGGCCGGCGGCTTGAAGCGGAAGGTCTCGGGCGGCAGGCTCACGTTGAGCTGCACGCGGCTGAAAGTCAGCAGCGAGCGCTGGCCGAAGCTGTCGACGATCTCCAGCGCCGCCAGCTCGGCTGTCTTTTTGCCACCCTGTTCGACTTCGCGCAGACCCACGCGCACGGTCTGCACCTGGCCGTCGCGTGCGCGCGGCGTCGCCACCACCCACTGCAAGCCGTCGTGCTCGGGTGCACTGGCCAGCTGGTATTCGGCCTTCAGCGCGCGCAGGTCGGGCGCTGCGGCGATCAGCGCTGCCGGCGTGCTGCCCAGGGCGCTGGCCTGGGCGCGCGACGTCACCTGGTTCAGGTCGACGTCGTGCAGCCACAGGGTCTGGCCGTCGGCCACGATGGTCTGGGCCAGCGGTTTGCCGTAGACAAAACGGAAGCGCCCGGGCCGCTGGAATTCGAAGCTGCCACTGGAGTTGCGTATCCGCGCCACCTGGCCTTCGCGCGGCGGTGCCGTCACCACCTGGGTGAAATCGGCGCGGCCACTGGAGGCGGTCTTGAGAAAGAGCTCGAGCGCGCCCAGGCCGTCGGCGAGGGCCGGGCCGCAGGCGGCCCCTGAAACCAAGGCCAAGGCGCCCGCAAGGCGTAGGCCATTCAAACCCAGTTTGTAGAGCATGGCGAGATATATGAGGCAGAGCCGAGTACGTATTCATCTGCAGCTTACCCGGCGACAGCGCCCGGTTCAGGGCGCCTCGCAGGCATCTGCGCTGGCATGGTAACCCGAGTCCAGCGCGGCCCTGGGCACGCCTGTGAATATGTTTTAATGGCCACCGACCAAACCAAGAAAAGACCAGGAGGGATTGCCTATGAAAGCCTCGGAGCACCCGGGGGACAGCGCATTCCTCCCCGACGAGGTCCGTGCCCGTATCGGACTTGAGCGCAAACGTCGCTACCTCGTCACGGCGCGCGACATCCGCCGCTTCGCGCAGGCCATCGGCGAGACCAACCCCATGCACTGGGAAGACCGCTACGGTCCTGTCGCACCGCCCCTCTTCTTCCAATCGCTGGGCTATGAAGAACTGCCGCTGGAGCAGTTGCCACCCGACGGCTCACCTGTCGAGCTCGACGTGCCGATTCCCGCCCAGCGTACGGTGGGGGGCGGAAGCGAATACACGATCCATCGCCTGGTCAAGGCTGGCGAAACCGTCACCGTGACCTCCTCGCTCAAGGGTGTGGAAAAGAAAACAGGCAAGAGCGGCGACCTCTACCTGGTGAAGGTGGAAACACGTTTCACCGACGAGCAGGACCAGCCCCTGGCTTCAGAGATCGCCACCTACATCAAACGACAGTAATTGCACATGCACCCACTCAAACGTTGGCAACGACGGGTTACGGCGCAACTCTCCCGCTTGTATGAAGACGGCCCCCAGTGGCAGGCCGTCATCGGCGCCGCGCCGCCAAGCCCCCCGGGATTGTCGGACCGTGTGCGGGCGTTTCTCGGTTTGCCGTTTTTCAACCGCAGGGTCCGCCAGTTCCATACCGGACAGAACAATCCCGCCATGTTGACGCAACTGGCCAGCCGCCCGGGCTGGAAGCTGGACTGGGCCGAAGTCGCACCCGGGATCCGCTTGACCGGCGCGGTTTGCGCGCCGCGGGATCCTTCGGCGCCCTGGGTGCTGTACTTTCTGGGTAACTGGGGCGATCAACTCGTCAAAAGCCAGCTGTGGCTGGAGCAGCTCCGAGGGTCGCACGATTGGGGTCTGGCCATGTGGGCCCCGCGCGGGTACGAAACCTCGTCGGGTGAGCCCAATATGCATGACGCCTGCACCGATGCAAAGCTCCTGCACGACCTGCTGGTGCAGCGCCACGGTGCCCGCGAGGGCGGCATCCACCTCGTGGGATTTTCACTCGGCGCCATTCTGGCCAGCGCCTTGGCCAGTGCACTGACGCAGGCTGGCAAGCCCCCGGCCAGCCTCGCCCTGCTGTCCATGCACCCCTACGGTTTTGCGATGCGGCGCAAGTCTGCACGGTGGACGTCCCATTGGCTGGTACCGGAATGGTTCGCCCCGATGGTGGACCCGAAGTGGCTGCCCGGGCCGACCCTGGTGGTACATGCCCAGGATGACACGCTCGAACTGGCAGAAGACACCCGGCGTTTCGTGGCCAGCCTGGGCAGGCATTGCCGCTACGTGGAGTTAGCTGACGGCGGCCATGAAGGTCCAATTGGGGCCGAGGCCATCCAGCTGGTACGCGAGTTCATTGGAGAGAATCATGCTGCCTGACACACTGCCTCCGCTCGAGGTAACGCCCGGCACCGGGCATATCTTCATGTTCAGCGCGGTGACCTGGAATCGCCACCATATCCATTACGACAAGGACGCCGCGCTGGCCGAGGGGCATACCGGCGTCGTCGTACAGCGGGCGCTGCTGGGCAACTACCTCGCCCGCCTGGTGACGCAGTGGCTCTCGGACCAGGGCCACCTCCATACGCTGTCATGGCGGGTGCAGAAGAGTGCACGGCCGGACAAGCCGCTCACCTGTCAGGGCACCGTGGTGAGCCGTCAGGGCAATACCTGGAAATGCGACCTGCAGATCATCGATGCCGACGGTGCTGTGGTGGCCAGCGGTGATGCTCAGGTGGTTTTAAATTAAAGGCACAGGCATGGACAAGTCCAGCGCACCCTACCAGGCGGCACGCGCGCTCTATCGTTTTGTCAAATGGGACGTGGTGATGGGCGGCGTTTTGCTGTTCTATGGCCGAACGCGCCACCGCAAGCTCCTGCAGCGCGCCGATCGGAGCGACGATCACACGTACACGAGTTTCTACCGCTCGCCGCCGCAGCTGGATGCGCTGACGGGCCCGGTGCTGGACCACATCGAACAGCAGGGGGAGCACAAGGAGATATCGATCCTCCTCTTTGCCGCCTCGAACGGATCGGAGCCGTACACGCTCGCCTCCGAGTTGTTGCGCCGGAGGCCCGGGCTGCGCTTTCGCATCCGGGCCTCCGACCTGCACGAAAAGATGGTCACCAAGGGTGCTTCGGGCCTTTACACGCACGATGAAGTGATGCATCCAACCGTGCCGCAGGACTTCGTCACACGGACTTTCGATCGTGTTGATGAACTCTACAGGGTGAAACCACAGATACGCGAGCGGGTGAGCTTCGAGCAGGCCGACCTGCTGGACCCGAAACTGCCGGAACGTTTCGAGCCCGCGGACATCGTGGTGATGCAGAACGTGCTGTTTCACATGCCATCCGATCTGGCGCGCAAGGTCTTCGCCAATGTCATCCGGACGCTGAAGCCAGGCGGGGCCCTCCTCATCGAGGGCATGGAACTCGGCATGCGTGTGGAGCTGACCCGACGCGCTGGGCTTGTGCCGCTCGACTACCGGGTCAAGGAGATCCACCAGCATGCCCGACTGCACTTTCCCCTGCGCTGGTGGAACTACTACTACGCCAGCGAGCCCTACTCGCTCCTTGCCTCCGATCGCCTGGCCCGTTACAGCACCATCTTCTTTGCACCCAAATGAAGGCGTGGATGGGACTGGCTCTGCTTGCGCTGGCAATCGTCGTTGCGGCGCCCCTGCTGCTGCTGGGGCTGGTCATGCCGTCCCTGCACTCGCCCGGTCCCCTGCCCACGGAGCGCTTGCTCGCTACCCCGGAGGGGAACTGGCGCTACGAAGATGCGGGGGAAGGAGACAGCGCGCTGGTGCTCCTGCATGGCTTCAACCAGGGCCTGGACCAGTGGGACGGTGTGTGGGCACAGCTGTCGGCCTGTGGCCAACGACGGATCAGAGTGGATCTGCCCGGTTTTGCAGGCTCCCGTTTCAGCAGCGATGATTTCAGCCTGCCCAGGCAGGCCGAGCGCCTGCTCGCCTTTCTCGACGCTCGCGGCCTGCGCAGGGTGACCCTGGCCGGTTCTTCCATGGGCGGGTCCCTGGCCGCGTGGTTTGCGGCAAAACACCCGGAACGGGTGCACCAGGTGGCGCTGTTCGCGCCCTCGGGGTATCCGGAAGCACTGACCTACCCTGGTTTGTTCGGGATGCTGGTGCAACCGGGCCGGCTCAACCAGACCGCGACCTGGATCGCCCGGACGAAGCTTTTCTCTCTGTTGTTTCCGCAGAGCGCCGCAGTACAGGCGCTGACGGTCACTGCGAGCTATGGCGCACCCTGGGTGGAGGCACTCCCTAAGGTACAAGCGCCAACGCTGCTGGTCTGGGCAAGGGTCGATCCTGTCTCCAGCGCGAGCACAGCCGAATCTGTTGCGCGCTTGATCCCCAAGAGCACGCTGCTGTGGCTCGATGCGAGTGCGGGGCACTCACCGCCCAACACACAACCTGAGCGGGTGGCCAGCCTGTTGTGTCGCCTCGCCAAGGGCTCGTCGCCCGCCGAGGTAGCCTCCCCTTAACTCTGGATGGGGCCTGAGCGGATGGCCGCGGCCCAGCAGCTCTCATCGACGGAGATGGAGAAGTGCAACTGGCCATTGCGGTTGACACCACGAACCACACCGATGCGCTGGTAGCCGCTCTTGCGCACGCCATGGAGCGATTTGTAGTTCATGTGGTCAACGTAACCCAGGAGGCGGCGCTTGCCCTCGGCACGGGTATGTTCCAGCACCTTGAGATGGCGCAGACCCTGGTACGCCGTGCCGCGGTATTCCGGTGCCGTATAGCCGTTGTAGTTGTAGACCATGTCATCGGGCATGTTGAAATGGAAACCCCACATGATCTCGATGAGCGGCGCAGAACTGATCCACGTGTAGCCGACCAGCGCCTCGCCGTGGATCTGGAGCAGGCAGCGGCAACCGTTCCTGAAGGACGCGATGTCGCGTTCGTAGATGTGCGACTCGGGCTTCTGCTTCAGGCGTTCGAGATCCTCGAGGGTGGCGAAGCGGAAGGTGTGGTCCTTGGCCGCCAGAACGGCCGCAGGAGCGGGACGGGGGGTGTCGAGCACGATGAGGAAATAGCGGGAGACCTTGCCGCCGGGCACAAAGGCCAGGGCGCGGCGGGCGATGTGCGTGAGCAGCCCCCCCACACCGAACTGCCACGCTTTATCGAACGCTTTCGCCATTTTCTGCATGTTGCCCCTCAGTCCAGGTACCCGTTTGACGGGCCCAGTATGCCAATTTGTTCACTGCTCTCTGAAAAATCTCTCGCCAAGCAGGCTTGATCTGACCCAAATTGATTATGCTTGCAGTTGGTGGCTTTCGACAGGGAACGGCCTGCCCAGGCTTGCGCAACAGACAAAAAAAAGGGGGCTCGAATGAACGGCGATACTCAGTTTGGCGTGAGTGGCATGAGCGTGTACGTGCCACGCCTTCGTGTGCCATTGCAGGCCTGGTGCGACTGGACCGGCAACTCGTGGGACAAGATCCAATCGGTCGTGGGCAGGAGCTTTCGCATGCCCGGTCGGCATGAAAACGTCTACACGATGGCAGCCAATGCCGTGATCCGCCTGATCCAGCAATACGACATTGACCCCACCCAGGTCGGTTTCCTGGGTTTGGGTACTGAATCAAGCACGGACAACTCGGCCGGTTCCGTCATCGTGCGCGGCATGGTGGATCGTGGACTGGAGGCCTTGGGTCGCCCACGCCTGTCCCGCCACATGGAGGTACCCGAGTTCAAACACGCCTGCCTGGGCGGCATGTACGCGCTGAAGGCTGCGCTGCGTTACGCCGCATGCGACGCCGGTGATCGCCTCGCAATCGTGGTGTGTGCCGATATCGCGGAATATGAGCGCGGCAGCACGGGCGAACAGACACAGGGCGCGGGTGCCGTGGCCATGCTGGTCTCGCGCAACCCGCAGCTGTTCACGGTGGATCTGGCGCACGCCGGATGTGCCTCGGACTATCGCGGCCCTGATTTCCGCAAGCCTTTTTCCAGGCACTTCACGAAGGGCTACGCGCCGAACACCCAGCGCCTGAACGACTTTCCGGTGTTCAGCGGCAGATACTCGACATTCTCGTATCTGGACGAGACCGTACATGCCGTGGAAGACATGCTGCGCAAGCTGAACGTCCCTGCCGGCGCCTACTATGACAGCGTTCATTCGCTGTTTTTCCACCGTCCCTACCAGATGATGCCGGTGCAGGCCCTGTCGTTCCTGTATGTACGCGGCCTTGCGCAGGGCGATTCACCATCGGCAGATCTGAAAGCCTTGTGCGACGAAGCCGGCGTGCCGATGCAGACGGTGATCGCAGAGTCGCAAACGACGCCGGACCTGTACGCACAGGTGAGTGAACACGGCGCCAACGTGAGCGACCCTTACCCGGCCACGACGGCGGTCGCCTCGCTGGCGCGCAAGTCCAGCCCTCAACTGCGCGAACTGCTCAAGACCAAGATGCGCCTGGGTTCCGGCCTCGCATGCGAGCTTGGAAACCTGTACTCTGCCGCACTTCCTGCGTGGCTGGCCGCCGGTTTCGCGGAGGCCGCCGCCGCAGGGATGGAACTCACCCACAGCGATATGGTCATGGTGGGTTACGGCAGCGGCGACGCCGCCGAATCATGGCCGATCCGGGCCGTGCCCGGCTGGGAACAGGCCGCCGCGCGCATACAGATGCAAGGCGCTCTCGACAACCCGATAGATCTCACGCGCGAGCAGTACGAAGCCTTGCACGATGGGCGCGAGATCGATACAAGCTACACGCCGCAGGATGAATTTGCAATCTCGCGCGTGGGTGAGCAATATGGCCCGGCCTTCCAGGATCTGGGTATCGAGTATTACAGGTACGCAGGCTGAGCGCCGCGCGGTCTGAGCCGGGCATGCCCAGGCTCCACACGAGCCGGCGGCCGTTCACTCCGCGCGCGCCGGCACCAGGATGTCACGCTGGCCGTTGGTGCTCATGGCGCTGACCAGGCCAGCCTTCTCCATGTCTTCCACCAGGCGCGCTGCGCGGTTGTAGCCGATCTTGAGGTGGCGCTGCACCAGCGAGATGCTGGCCTTGCGGTTTTTCAGGACAATTTCCACGGCCTGGTCGTACATCGGGTCCTTCTCGCCGGCAGGGCCGCCTTCGCCCAGGGGGCCGTCTTCACCATCCACCGTACCGCCTTCGAGCACCCCTTCGATGTAATCGGGCTCGCCCTGGCTCTTGAGGTACTTGACCACGCGGTGCACTTCCTCGTCGCTGACAAAAGCGCCGTGCACGCGGATGGGCAGGCCGGTGCCGCTGGCCATGTAGAGCATGTCGCCCATGCCCAGCAGGGCCTCGGCCCCCATCTGGTCGAGGATGGTGCGGCTGTCGATCTTGCTGCTGACCTGGAAGGCGATGCGCGTGGGGATGTTGGCCTTGATCAGGCCGGTAATCACATCCACGCTGGGGCGCTGCGTGGCCAGGATCAGGTGGATGCCGGCGGCGCGCGCCTTCTGCGCCAGGCGGGCAATCAACTCTTCAATCTTCTTGCCCACCACCATCATGAGGTCAGCCAGCTCGTCGATCACGACCACGATGTGCGGCAGGCGGTCCAGCGGCTCGGGGCTCTCGGGTGTCAGGCTGAAGGGGTTGTAGATGAACTGTTCCTTGGCCTTGGCTTCGTCGATCTTGTGGTTGTAGCCGGCCAGGTTGCGCACGCCCAGCTTGCTCATGAGCTTGTAACGACGCTCCATCTCGGCCACGCACCAGGTCAGGCCATGCGCGGCCTGCTTCATGTCCGTCACCACGGGTGCGAGCAGGTGGGGAATGCCTTCGTAGACCGACATCTCCAGCATCTTGGGGTCGATCATGAGCAGGCGCACGTCGCGCGCCTCGGCCTTGTAGAGCAGGCTCAGGATCATGGCATTGATGCCCACCGACTTGCCCGAGCCCGTGGTGCCGGCCACCAGCACATGAGGCATCTTGGCCAGGTCGGCTACCACGGGGTTGCCCACGATGTCCTTGCCCAGGCCCATGGTCAGCATGGACTTGGCCTCGTTGTAGACCTGCGAGCCCAGGATTTCCGAGAGCTTGATGGACTGGCGCTTGGCGTTGGGCAGTTCCAGCGCCATGTAGTTCTTGCCCGGGATGGTCTCGACCACACGAATGGACACCAGGCTCAGGCTGCGCGCCAGGTCCTTGGCCAGGCCCACGATCTGCGAGCCCTTGACACCGGTGGCGGGTTCGATTTCATAGCGCGTGATCACCGGGCCGGGCTGGGCGAGTACCACCCGCACCTCGACGCCAAAGTCCTTGAGCCGCTTCTCGATCATGCGGCTGGTCATCTCCAGCGTTTCGGGGGCCACGGTTTCCTGCCGGGTCAATGCGCCGTCCAGCAGGTCCACCTGGGGCAGCTTGGAGTCCGGCATCTCGCTGAACAGCGGCTTCTGGCGTTCCTTGGCCACCCGCGTGCTCTGCGGCACTTCCACCAGTACGGGTTCGATCAGCACGGGAGGGGCATGGTGCTCGATGATCTCCTCACGCTCCTCCAGCACCACCTCTTCGCGTTCCCGCGCGGCCCGCTGGCCCAGGGCCAGGTCCTGCGCCATTTCACGGCGCTGGCGGCGCGATTCGATGAAGTGCTGGATCCAGCCGCCTATGCCTTCGGCCACGTGGCCCCAGGAAAAGCGGAACACCAGGGCCACGGCCAGCACCCACAGGCCGATGGCCAGCAGAGCCGAACCCGTGGCACCCAGCCAGCGCGTCGCCAGGGGCCCGATCCAGTACCCCAGCACGCCACCGGCGTGTCCCGGCAGGCGCGACTCCAGGCTGTAGAAACGTGCCCACTCGATCGCCGTGCTGGCCAGCATCAGCAGGAACAGGCCGATCCAGAAACTGGAACGGCTGGCCACGAAACGCGCCAGCAGCGCCGAGGCCTCAGCGGGCTCCGCCTCCGGCAGTTCATGGGCACGCAGCCAGCGCGCCAGCGCCGAGAGCCAGCCGCGCACGGCGGCGGCAAAACACCACCAGACCGAAAAACCGAACAGGTAATAACTGGCGTCGGCCAGCCAGGCACCGAGCTGTCCGCCCCGGTTGCGCACCGGGGCCCCGTCGCCCGAGGTGGACCAGGCTGCATCCAGCAGGCTGTGACTGGCCAGGGCCAGCAGCCAGTAGACCAGCAGAACCAGGCTGACGAAAAGCAGCACTTCACCGGCAAAGCGGCCCCGGCGGGCAGGCGCCGCAGCGCCGGAGTCTTCGGAATTGAGCGTGTGGAGTCGGTAGGTCATGTAGGCAGAAAGAGGGCATCTTCACGCGGGGTGAAGCGCCGCATTCAGCGCGGCTTGGAACGGCGTTCCTTGACGCGCATGGCGCCGCCTTCGAGCGGGGTCACGAAACCCTGCTCCTCGAAGTCCTTCATGACGCGGCTGACCATCTCGCGCGAGGCACCGACCATCTTGGCGATGTCCTGGCGCGAGAGCTTGTCGCGGATGGTCATGTCGCCCACCGGATCGATCTTGGCCGCGTCGAGCAGCACATTGGCCACGCGGCCGTAGACGCTCATGAGCGCCAGGGAACCGATCTTACGATCGGCGTGGCGCAGGCGCTGCACCAGGCCGCGCATGATGCCGTAAGCCATGGGTGCGCTGTCGGCCAGGCTGCGCAGAAACTCGCTGCGACCCAGTTCCAGCACGTCGGTCTGGGTTTCGGCCTCGACCGAGGCGGAATGCACATCGTTGTCGATCAGGCTCATCTCGCCAAAGTAGTCGCCCGTCTGCAGGGTGGCCAGAATGACTTCGCGCCCGTTGCCGGTGTCGGTCATGAGCACACGCGCGCGCCCCGAAAGAATGATGGACAGGGCATCGGATTTCTGGCCCTGCGCCACAACGCGCTCGCCGCGCTTGACGCGACGCTTCACCACGGCAGTCGCCAGCGCCTGCAGCTGCTCGTCCGACAGCATGGAGAACAGCGGAACCCGGCGCAACAAATCCTGATTGGTCAGCATTGACATAGTTCGGTCATTCTGCGCGTGCGTTGTTGAGTTCATACAATGACGAGTCGGCCGGTTTTCCGGTCTCCTCCCTCGCCATGCACCGCGGCACGATGCGCGGCGCTACCGATTATTGACCAAAAGACCCCGAAAAACGAAGGCTTAGAGAATGTCGCAGAACAAACACGCCAAGGTCCTGATCCTGGGTTCCGGCCCGGCCGGCTACACCGCCGCCGTCTACGCGGCCCGCGCCAACCTCAACCCGGTGCTGGTCACCGGCATGGCCCAGGGCGGCCAGCTCATGACCACCACGGAGGTCGACAACTGGCCGGCCGACACCGACGGCGTGCAGGGCCCGGAGCTGATGCAGCGTTTCCAGGCCCATGCCGAACGCTTCAAGACCGAGCTGGTCTACGACCATATCAACAAGGTCGATTTCAGCAAACGCCCCTACACCCTGACGGGTGACAGCGGCACCTACACCTGCGACTCGTTGATCATCGCCACCGGCGCCTCGGCCAAGTACCTGGGCCTGCCGTCCGAAACGGCCTTCATGGGTCGCGGCGTCTCGGGCTGCGCCACCTGCGACGGCTTCTTCTACCGCGACCAGGTCTGCTGCGTGGTCGGCGGCGGCAACACCGCCGTGGAAGAGGCGCTTTACCTCTCCAACATTGCCAGCAAAGTCTACCTGGTGCACCGCCGCGACAAGTTCAAGGCCGAACCCATCCTGGTCGACAAGGTCATGGAGAAGGTCAAGGCCGGCAAGATCGTGCTCAAGACCTTCCAGACCCTGGACGAGGTGCTGGGCGACGCCAGCGGCGTGACCGGCATCCGCCTCAAGAGCACCGTGGACGGCAGCACCGAGGAGCTGGAACTCAAGGGTGCCTTCATTGCCATCGGCCACGCCCCCAACACCGAGATCTTCCAGGGGCAGCTGGAGATGGAAAACGGCTACATCGTCACCAAGGGCGGGCTCAAGGGTTTTGCCACCCAGACCTCGGTGCCGGGCATATTCGCCGCCGGCGACGTGCAGGACCATGTCTACCGCCAGGCCATCACCAGCGCCGGCACCGGCTGCATGGCGGCACTGGATGCCCAGCGCTTCCTGGAACAGGGCGCCTGAGCCCCTGCCCCAGGGGCTGCCAACTAGGCTATAATTGCGGGCTTTGCTGGACCTTGCAGTCCATCATGGGTTACCGCCACCCTACTGGCGAGGTGAGGCCCCCACTGCCCAGGTGGCGGCCGTTTTGAAGAAAGCGAAGTGTCCTCATGGCACGCGTATGTGAAGTAACGGGTAAAGGCCCGATGGTCGGGAACAATGTTTCCCACGCCAACAACAAAACCAAGCGCCGGTTCCTGCCGAACCTGCAATACCGTCGTTTCTGGGTCGAATCGGAAAACCGCTGGGTCCGTCTGCGCGTTTCCGGCGCTGCCCTGCGTCTGATCGACAAGAATGGCATCGACTCCGTGCTCGCAGACCTGCGCGCACGTGGCCAAGCTTAAGGAGCTGAATCATGGCAACCAAAGGCGGACGCGAAAAAATCAAGCTGGAATCCACGGCCGGTACCGGTCATTTCTATACGACCAGCAAGAACAAGAAAACCATGCCCGAGAAAATGGCGATCATGAAGTTTGATCCCAAGGCTCGCAAGCACGTGGAATACAAGGAAACCAAGCTGAAGTGATTCAGCCCGTTTCCTGAACAAGAGCCCGCCCTGTGCGGGCTTTTTTATTGCGCGCGGGGCATTCCCCATGTTGCGGCATGGGAGTTATTGTAATGCGAATAATTCTCATTACAATAACTCCCATGATGGCATTTCAGCCATCGCGACCGGAGTAGCCCATGTCCTGCGCCCACGACGACCCCAACCCGCCCTGCCTCGAAGCCCTGGTGGCCGGCACCTTTGCCCTGATGACCTGCTGGGCCACCCCCAGCCTTGAAGCCGCCGCCCCCAGCAACAGCCAGCGCACGCTGATGGCACGCAAGATCGTTGCCAATCTGTTTTTCCTCAAGACCCATCCCCAGACCAGCTCCGGGCTGCGCCAGGTCCTGGCCCGCGCGCACGAGCGCTGGGTGCTGCTGACCGAATCGGCAGGTGACGCCTCGGTGGTGACCCTGGCCTCGGACCCGCTGGCCGCCCTGCCGGGTGGCGGCCTGCTGCATTGAGCCAGAGAGACGTCCATGTGCCAGCGACTAGCCACTACAAACACCCTGCAGATCGGCCCCAAGGCGGTCGAGCCCGCCATGACCTTGCCTGGCGGCTCACGCCGGCGCCGCCTGTGGGAGCTCGACGGCCACGCCTACTGCCCGGTGGTCGGGGTTTGCCTGCCCCTGCCCCAGCTGCGCCGGCTGGCCGAAAAGGCCCTGGGCCGGCTGGACCGCTACAGCGACTACGAGGTGCACTGCACCATCGTGACCGAATGCCGGCAGCGTTCCCCCCTGTCCGAGACCCTGCACAAGGAACTCGAAAACCGCTATGCCCTGGTGCTGCGCGCCGCGCAGCAGCTCAAGTCCACCGAGGCCCTGGCGCAGTGGTGGAAGGACTGCCGGGCCAGCGCCGACTGGGCCGGCGCCCTGTGGGCGGCACTGACCCACCCGCGCTGCGATGCCGAACTGGAACAGCGCATCCTGGGCGAAGTCCACATGCTGCAGCACCAGGTCGGGATGGCCTGCCGTGCCGACCTGACACGGCTGGAAACCCTGCACGAGGAAAACGCCATCCTGGCGCGTGAACTGGCCGGCGCGCAGGAACGTTGCCAGCAACAGACCAGCCTGTACAGCGGTCGGCTGGAACAGCAACAAGCCGAGACCCTGCGCCTGCGCGCCGATCTGGTCCAGGCCCAGACCCGCCTGCACCAGCAGGAGGAAACGCTGGCGCAGCTGCAAGCCAGCGCCCCTGGTCTGGCAGCCCGTCAAGGACTGGCACAAGAAAACCGCTTGCTGGAAGAGGAACTGCAGACCCTGAAACGCCTGCTGAAACAGACCCGACAGGAAGGGCAACAGCAGCGGGAACGCGCCGAGTCCTTGCAGGACAGGCTGGAAACCGTGCAGCGTGCCCGGGCCGGTGCGCCGGAAGCGCCGGCCTCGCCGCCGGACCTGGACCGGCGCTCGGTGCTCTGCGTGGGGGGCCGCACGGCCAGCGTACCCATCTACCGCCAGGTGATCGAGCACACCGGCGCGCGCTTCCTGCACCACGATGGCGGCACGGAAGACAACAGCAACCTGCTGGACGCCACCTTGGCCGCTGCCGACCTGGTGATCTGCCAGAGCGGCTGCATCAGCCACAACGCCTACTGGCGCGTGAAGGACCACTGCAAGCGCACCGGCAAACAGTGCATGTTCATCGAAACACCCAGTCGCAGCGCGCTGGAGCGGGCGCTCAGCGAGATCAAGCCGGGGGCAGCTTGAGGCTGTGCCGCTTCAGACCACCACCGGCTCGGGTTCCAGGCGGATACCGAAGCGCTCGTAGACGCTGGTCTGGATGGCCTTGGCCAGGGTCATGACCTCGCCCCCCGTGGCCCCCTGTTCGCCCCCGCCGCGGTTGACCAGCACCAGGGCCTGCTTTTCGTAGACGCCGGCCTGGCCTATGGACTTGCCCTTCCAGCCGCAGGCGTCGATCAGCCAGCCAGCGGCCAGCTTCACGGTCCCATCGTCCAGCAGGTAATGCACGATCCTGGGCTCACGCGCGATGATGTCGGCGCACTGCTCGGGACTGACGGTGGGATTCTTGAAAAAACTGCCGGCATTGCCGATCAAGGCCGGGTCCGGCAGCTTGGCCCGGCGGATCTCGCAGATCCACTCAAAGATCTGCCTTGCGGTCGGGTGATGGAGGCCGGTTTCGGCCATCTTGCGTTCCAGGTCCAGATAACCGAGCACCGGCTTCCAGGCCTTGGGCAGGGCCAGGCGCACCCGGGTGATCAGGGCACGCCCCGCCAGCCCGAAACCCGGGGCAGCGCCATCGGTCGCGTGTTTGAAGACCGAGTCACGGTAGGAAAAACCGCACTGGGCCGCATCCAGGGTGAAGGCCCGCCCGGTTTCCAGATCGATGGCGTCGAGCGACGCGAAACGGTCCTGCAGTTCCACGCCGTAGGCGCCAATGTTCTGCACCGGCGCAGCCCCGACGGTGCCGGGAATCAAGGCCAGGTTCTCCAGGCCGGGCCAGCCCTGGTCCAGCGTCCAGCTCACGAGCTCATGCCAGCTCTCGCCGGCACCGGCCTCGACGATCCAGGCTTTGGCGGTCTCTTCGACCAGACGCCGACCCATGATCTCCACCTTGAGCACCAGCGGTTTCACATCCCCGGTCAGCACGATATTGCTGCCCCCGCCCAGCACGAACTTGGGCGCCCGGGCCAGCGCCGGATCGGCCAGCAGGGCAAACACGTCGGCCTCCTGCAACACCCGGACCAGGGCATGGGCCCGGGCAACGATGCGGAAGGTGTTGTACGGTTGGAGCGGGACGTTTTTCTCGACTAACATTGGCCCTCAGGGGGGTCGGCAACAGACCCTGATTCTCTCATTTGCATCAGCCTCAGAAAAATACCGTCATGCCTTCTTTCGACACCATCTGCGAAGCCGATATGGTCAAGGTGAAAAACGGCGTGGAGAACTCCGCCAAGGAGATCAACACCCGCTTCGACTTCAAGGGAACCTCGGCCCAGATAGAAATCAAGGACAAGGAAATCACCGTCACCGGCGACGCCGACTTCCAGCTCGAACAGATCCTCGAAATACTGCGCAACAAGCTGACCAAGCAGTCCGTGGACGTGCGTTTCCTGGACATCGGCGATCTGCAGAAGATCGGCGGCGACAAGGTCAAGAAGCTCATCAAGGTGCGCAACGGCATCGAGGCCGAACTCGCCAAGAAGATCCAGCGCCTGATCAAGGACAGTAAGCTCAAG
Organism: Hylemonella sp.; assembly: GCA_040376915.1. Classification (GTDB taxonomy): domain Bacteria; phylum Pseudomonadota; class Gammaproteobacteria; order Burkholderiales; family Burkholderiaceae_C; genus Hylemonella. The sequence goes on along the minus strand of JBEIPS010000004.1, from coordinate 11,704 downwards.
GTGCAGGCCGCCATCCAGGAAGACAAATTGCGCGTCAGCGGCGCCAAGCGTGACGACCTGCAGGCGGTGATGGCGCTGCTGCGCAAGGAGGTCAGCGACGTGCCCATCAGCTTCAACAACTTCCGCGACTGAGGCCAGCGCCATGCACCGCCGTGCCCTCCTGCTGATCTGCGCCATGACGCTGGCGCTTGCGGCGCAGGCGCAGACCGTGGAACTGTCCGGCATCCTGGGTGGCAAGGCCCTGCTGGTGGTCAACGGCGGCGCCCCCAAGAGCCTGGCCGTGGGCCAGAGCCACCAGGGCGTCAAGCTCATCGCCACCGAAGCCAGCCAGGCCATCGTGGAGATCAACGGCACGCGCCAGACCCTGCGCCTGGGCCAGGCCCCCTTCAATGCCGACGCCCAGGCTGACGGTGGCGACAGGCGCCGCATCGTCCTGCACGCGGGTAGCAACGGGCACTTCCGCACCGCGGGGCAGATCAACGGGCGCACGGTCAATTTCATCGTGGATACCGGCGCCTCGGTGGTCTCGCTCAGCGTCACTGACGCCGACGCCATCGGCCTGCCCTACAAGTCGGGGCAGACGGTGCAGGTCAATACCGCCAATGGCGTCACGGTGGGCTGGGTGACCAAGCTGGCCACCGTGCGCCTGGGCAGCGTGGACGTCTACGATGTCGAAGCGCTGGTCACCCCGTCACCCATGCCCTACGTCCTGCTGGGCAACAGCTACCTGACCCGTTTCCAGATGACCCGCACCAACGACCAGATGGTTCTGGAGCGCCGGTATTGACGCTGCTGGTATCCTAGGCTCCAAATCCTGAGCTTGCACCGTGACTGTCCAAAACGAAAACGAGTACGAAGACCTGCTGGGCCTGTGGTCGGACCTGGAGTCGGGCCTGGGCATCCTGCTGGGCAGTCCGCTCAGCGTGCAGGAGTTCGAGCAGCGTGTCTGGCAGTACGACCGCTGGATGCAGGCCCTGCTGCAGCGCGATGCCGACGTCGGCCTCTACCTGCTCTTCCAGCTGGCCACCAACTCCTCGGTGGGCTACAGCGCCTCGCACAGCCTGGTCTGCGCCACCCTGTGCCACCTGATCGCCACCGAACTCAAGCTTGACCCCAAGGAGCGCGACAGCCTGGTCCACGCCGCGCTGACCATGAACATTGCCATGACCGAGCTGCAGGATCAGTTGGCCCTGCAGACCGACAAGCTCTCGCCCCCGCAGCTCGAAGCCATCCGTCTGCACGCCCCCAAGGGCGGACTGATGCTGGCCAACAGCCTGGGCGTGAACGACCCGCTGTGGATCGAGGTGGTGTCCTCGCATCACGACGAATTCACCGAAAAAATCGAACTGCGACTGCTGCCGGCGCACAAACGGCTGGTACGCGTCCTGCGCGTGGTGGACCGCTACGCCGCCATGATCTCGCCACGCAAGTCACGGGAAGGCCGCAGTGCCACCGAATCCGTGCGCACCATCATGACAGGTGCCAACGCCTACAACGACGAGATCGGTCACGCCATGGTGCGCGCCGTGGGCCTGTGTCCGCCCGGCACCTATGTGCGTCTGGAAGACAACACCCTGGCCATCGTGATGCGACGCAGTGTGCGCCCCAACCTGCCCCATGTGGCGGTGGTCTCGGGTACCGATGGCCAGGTGCTGCCGCAGCCGCGCCTGCACCGCACCATCAGCGGCCGGCCGACCATCCAGGCAGCATTGGCCACTTCGCTGGTGCGGCTGCGCCTGAACCACCACATGATTTTGCAGCTCGGCGCGCACGCGGCCCAGACGAGCTGAGCCGCTGAGCGCGCGACTTCAGGCTTTTTTCTTCTGCCCGAGCCGAGTCTCGGTGCCACGCGCCAGGCGACCGATGTTCTCGGCGTGGCGGTAGATCAGCAGCAGGGACATCAGGCTGACGGTGAACAGCACCGCCCCCTCCATGTACCAGGCCAGGCCGTCGCCGAAGACGTAGTACAGGGGCGCGAACACGGCGGCCACCAGTGCAGCCAGCGAGGAATAGCGGAAGAAGACCGCGATGATGACCCAGGTGCCCAGCGTGGCCAGGCCCAGGGCCCAGTGCACACCCAGCAGCACGCCGGCCGCCGTCGCCACACCCTTGCCCCCCTCGAAGCGAAAGAACACGGGGTAGAGATGCCCCAGGAAAGCCCCCAGGCCCACCAGCGCCACGGTGCCGGCCTCCAGCCCGTAAGGCTTGCCATACCACTGGACCAGGGCCACGGGCAGCCAGCCCTTGGCGCCGTCGAGCAAGAGGGTGACAACAGCGGCTTTTTTCGACCCCGAACGCAACACATTGGTTGCCCCCGGGTTCTTGCTGCCATAGGTGCGTGGATCGTTCAGGCCCATGACACGGCTGACGATGACGGCAAAGGACAGGGAGCCCAGCAGGTAGGCGGCCAGGGCGGCGAGGAAAGGATAGATGGCAGACAGGGAATCCAAGGCACTTTTCTCCTCTAGCGGCCCTGAAAAAGACAGGGGTTGTTTTGGTATTGGCCGCTATTCTGCCAGCGGCGCGGGCCTGGAGGCGGCGACCTTGCGATCTATCTTGTCGCTGTACATATGTCCGTCGGCTGCGTGCAGCAACTGGTCCAGGTCGGCGCCATCCTCCGGATAGATCGCCACCCCGATGGAAACGCCTACCTGCAAGCTGCACCCCTCGAACTCGATCGGCTCCTGGATGGAGTTGCGCAAGCGCTGCGAGATGGTCTCCAGCATGTCCCGGGACACCTGCTCCAGCAGCACGATCAGCTCATCCCCGCCCCAGCGCGCCACCGTGTCGTTCTGGCGCACGGCCGCCAGGGCCCGGTTGGCCACGGCCATGAGCACCGCATCACCAGCCTTGTGGCCGTGCTGGTCGTTCACATGCTTGAAATCGTCGAGATCGAGGAAAAGCAATGCGCAAAGCTGTTCGGGCTGCCGCTGCTGGCGGGAGAAGGCCATCAGTGCCCGGTCTTCGAACAGGCGCCGGTTGGGCAGGCGCGTCAGATCGTCGTACATGGCACGGTGGGCCATCAGGCTGCGGTTGCGGATCAACACGTAAAGCATGGTCGCCACCAGCAGGCCGGCCGCCACCGAACTCGCACGGATCAGCCAGCGCAGGCGGCTGCTGTCGTCCAGGACCTGGCTGCGCACACCGATGGCCCAGCGCCCGCCGGGCACATCCATCTCCTGCACCATCACGTCCGGCTGCTCGAACAGCGCCATCGAGCCCCAGACCGGCCCGCCCCCCAGCCCCTGGGCATCACGCCCACGGATCGCAAACTCGAAACGGTCGTCCTGCGACTCGGCCTGCACCGCCTGCAGCAGCGAATCCGAGTCGATCACCGTTGACAGCAAGCCCCAGTAACGCCCCTGCAACATCAAGGGCATGCGGTAGATCAGACCACGTCCTCCCTGCACCAGGTCCAAGGGACCGGCCAGCCCGGCCAGGCCGCTCTGGGCAATCTTCTGGATCACGGGCCATTGGGCTGGTTGGTCGGGGTAGTACAGGCCTATGGCCCGCTCGTTGCCCTGGACCGGGTAGACGTACAGCACGCGGTAACCGACCGCCACGCCAAAGCTGCGGACATGCCGGTTGCTGCGATGCAGGACGGCCAGGATGTCCTGCATCTCGCTGGCCTGCATGCTGTTGTTGCGCACGACCAGGTAGGCGCCCAGGCCGCTGCTGAGGTAGAGCAGGGCATTGAGCTCGCGCTCCAGGCGCACACGCAGGGTGGTGGCGTAGGACAGCGTCTCGATATGGCGTTTGTTCAGGCGATCCTGCAACTGGGAGTTCAGGAACACTTCCCCGGCGGTCAGCAACAAGGCGAACACGATGACCGCGCTGGCCAGTGCCCCGGCACGCCTGGAGAGGAATGCAAAACCCGGAAATCGCATGGAACAAACTCCGTTGCTGGTCCATTCTCTCAGACTCCGCCCGCAAGCAGCGCGCCCTGCCCGGCATGCCCTGCCTATTCGGCCAGGGCGCAATGCACCGGTGTGGCGCCCAGCAGCTCGGTGCAGACCTGCGGCGCAATGCCCACCAGGTAACCGCGCCGCCCGCCGTTGATGAGAATGCGCGGCAAGGCCAGGATGGTTTCCTCGATGTAGACCGGCATCTCGCGCCGGGTGCCAAAGGGTGAGGTCCCGCCCACCAGGTAACCGCTGTGCCGGTTGGCCACCTCGGGCTTGCAGGGCTCGACCGACTTGGCGCCAATCTGCCGCGCCAGGTTCTTGGTCGAGACCTTGCGGTTGCCGTGCATCAGCACCACCAGGGGTTTGGCGTCCTGGTCCTGCATGATCAGCGTCTTCACCACCGTGTACGGATCCCAGCCCAGAACCTGCGCGCTGTGCTGGGCGCCGCCATGCTCCAGGTACTCGTAGGGATGCTCGGTGTAGTCCACCTTTCGGGCCTTGAGCAGCTGGGTGGCAGGGGTTTCGGAAACGTGTTCTTTCTTGGCCATGGCCTGATTTTCCATCAGCCTGCTGAACCGCCAGTCCGCGGCCCGGTGCCACAATCCAGCCCCATGGACACCCCGCAAGACACCCCGGCGCTGCAACACAGCAAGGCCGAAGACGCCCTGGCCCTGCTCTCGGGCACCGCCCTGATCGCGCTGGCCGTGGCCCTGTTCCAGCACACGCAGCTGCTCAGCGGCGGCACGGCGGGCGTCGCCTTCCTGCTGCACTACGGCACGGGCTGGGGCTTCGGCCCGGTGTTCTTCCTGCTCAATCTCCCCTTCTATGTACTGGCCTGGCGACGCATGGACCGGGCCTTCCTGGTCAAGACCATCGCAGCCGTGGCCCTGCTCTCGGTGCAGACCGAACTCACGCCGCATCTCATCAGCTTCGAGCAGGTGCGCCCGCTGTATGCGGCCCTGCTGGGCGGTGTATTGCTGGGCGTGGGCTTTCTCATCCTGTTCCGGCACCGTGCCAGCCTGGGCGGTGTGGGCATCCTGGCCTTCTGGCTGCAGGAGACACGCGGCTGGCGCGCCGGCCATGTGCAGATGGCCGTGGACACGCTCATCCTGTTGCTGGCGCTGGCCATGGTTCCGCTGATGCAGGTGGCCCTGTCCGTGGTCGGGGCCGTGGTGCTCAACCTCACGCTGGCCATCAACCACCGCGCCGGGCGCTATATTGCGAACTGAAAACCTTACTCTGGGAGTCCCATGATGAACGCCGTCAACGATTCCGCCGCCGCACTGCTGCGCGCACCGCTGGAAGCCGCTCTCAAGCGCCAGCGCGCCGCCTACCTCGCCAACCCGGAGCCCGACTACGCCAGCCGTTGCAACGACCTGCGCAAACTCAAAAGCTTTGTGCTGGAGCACCGGGACGCCATCTGCGACGCCATCAGCGCCGACTACGGCAACCGTTCGCGCCACGAGACGCTGCTGACCGAAGTCATGCCGGTGGTCAAGGGCGTCGACCACGCCCTCAAGCAGCTCAAGCGCTGGATGAAGCCGCAGCGCCGCGGCATCGACCGCCTGGCCTTCGGCCTGGCCAGCAACCGCGTGATCCCGCAACCCCTGGGCGTGGTGGGTGTCATCGTGCCCTGGAACTTCCCGCTCAACCTCAGCCTGCTGCCGCTCACCGCCATCTTCGCTGCCGGCAACCGCGCCATGGTCAAGATGAGCGAGAACTCGCGCCACCTGGCCAGGCTCCTGATCAAGGAGCTGCCGGACTATTTCCCCGAAGAGAAGCTGCAGATCTTCGACGAGACCGGCGGCGTGGGCATCGCCTTCTCCAGCCTGCCCTTCGACCACCTGCTCTTCACGGGCTCGGGCCAGACCGGTCGCGCCGTGATGGCTGCCGCCGCGCATAACCTGTGCCCGGTCACGCTGGAACTCGGCGGCAAGTCGCCCGCCATCGTCTGCGAGGACTTTCCCCTGCGCACGGCGGCCGAACGCCTGCTCTACGTCAAATACCTCAATGCCGGCCAGATCTGCACCACGGTGGACCACGTCTACCTGCCCCAGCGTCGCATCAAGGAGTTCTTGCGCCTGGCCCAGGAGATCGTGCCCAAACGCTACCCCAAACTCGACACACCGGACTACACGTCCATCATCGACGAGATTGCCTACGCACGACTGCTGCACGCGCTGGACGAGGCCAAACAACGCGGTGCCCAGGTGATTCCGCTGATTCCCGGCAAGCCCTTTGATGCCAAGCTGCGCAAGGTGGCGCCGCACATCGTGCTGGACGCGCCGGCCGACTGCCTGCTGATGCAGCGCGAGATCTTCGGCCCCATCCTGCCGGTGATCGCCTACGAAGACCTGGAAGACGAGGTGATCAAGCGCATCAACGCCGGCCCGCGGCCGCTGGCGCTTTACCCGTTCACCAACGACAAGGCCGTGCAGGAGCAACTGCTCACGCGCGTGATGTCGGGCGGTGTGTCCATCAACGACGCACTCTTCCACGTGGGCCAGGAAGAGCTGCCCTTCGGCGGCGTCGGCGCCTCGGGCATGGGCCACTACCACGGCCGGGAAGGGTTCCTGACCTTCTCCAAGCTGCGCCCGGTGTTCCACCAGGCGCGCTTCTCCACGGCCAAGCTGCTGGCACCGCCCTACGGGCCGCTGACGGACAAGCTGCTGAAGTTCTTGCTGAAGTGAACGAGACAGAGGCGCCGCCGGGCCGCCCCAAGGCGCCGAACGCCCCCAGTGGGGGCAGCGACGACACGCAGTGCGCAAGCGTTGGGGGCGTCCTAGATCAGACGGCGGGGTCGCGCATCTCCTTGCGGATCGCGTCGATGGCCTTGAGCAACTCGGGGCTCAGCGTAGTACCCCAGGCGTTGAGGTCCTCGTCCAGTTGCGCGAGGGAGGTCACACCGATGATGGTGCTGGTCACCTGCCACTTGGTGTAGCAGAAGGCCAGGGCCATCTGCGTGGGTGTGAGGCCATGTTCACGCGCCAGCGCGTTGTAACGACGCGCGGCGTCCAGCGCCTCTGCACGACCCCAGCGCTGCTTGCGCACGCTCTCGAATCTGGCAATGCGTCCGTCCTTGGGCGCATCGCTGCCGAGGAAACCGCTGACGTCGTACTTGCCCGTCAGCAGGCCGAAACCCAGCGGCGAATAGGCCAGCAGCGAGACGCCCAGGCGGTGCAGGGTTTCGTCCAGTGCGTTTTCCACCGTGCGATTGACCAGGCAATAGGGGTTCTGCACCGTGGCCACACGCGGCAGGCCGTGCTGCTCGGCCAGGCGCACGAACTCGTGCACACCGTAGGGTGACTCGTTCGAGAGGCCGATGGCGCGCACCTTGCCGGCCTTCACCAGCTGGCCCAGGGCTTCCAGCTGTTCGTGGATGGACGTGACCGCAGGATCGTCCTTGGCTGGATCGAAGTACATCTGGCCGAACATGGGCACATGGCGCAGCGGCCAGTGGATCTGGTAGAGATCGATCACATCACTCTTCAGGCGCCTGAGGCTGTCGTCGCAGGCCGCCTGCATCTCCGCCGGCGTCACATTGGGGCTGCCCTTGCGCACCCAGTCCATGCCACGCGAGGGACCGGCCACCTTGGTCGCCACCTGCATCTTCGCGCGCGCGCCGGGGCGGCTGGCAAACCAGTTGCCGATGATCTTTTCGGTGGCGTTATAGGTCTCGGGCCGGGTCGGCACCGAGTAGACCTCGGCCGTGTCGAGGAAGTTGACCCCGCGCTCCAGCGCGCGGTCCAGGATGGCGTGGGCTTGCGCCTCGTTGACCTGTTCACCGAAGGTCATGGTGCCCAGGCAGATGGGGGTGACATGCAGATCGCTGCGGCCAAGTCGGACATTTTTCATCGAATTCACACTCAGTTGGGTTGGATGTCAAGGCGCGAGTTTACGGAGACTTCAATACCCCCGCTTGCCGCGCGCGTTCCTCTTCACGCAGACGCAGCACACGGCGTTGCACCTTGCCCGTGGTGGTCATGGGCAAGGCCTCGATGAACTCGATCTCTTTCGGATACTCGTAGGGGGCCAGCATGCCTTTGACATGACGCTGCAGGTCGGCCACCAGGCGCGCGTCCCACTGCGCACGTGCGATGGGCCCGTCGCCGCGTTCGGCCAGCGCCTCGGGCGTCAGCACCACATAGGCCTTGACAAGGGCGCCACGTTCGGCGTCGGGCTTGGGCACCACGGCCACATTGGCAACGGCCGCGTGCTTGACCAGGCAGTTCTCGATCTCACCCGGGCCGATGCGGTAGCCCGCCGCCTTGAACATGTCGTCGGCCCGGCCCTGGTACCAGAGGTAGCCGTCGGCATCGCGCAGCGCCAGGTCGCCGGTACGGCACCAGTCGCCGGTGTATTTGTCGCGTGTGCCGGCCTCGTTCTTCCAGTAACCCAGAAAGAAGATCGGGTCCGGGTGGCCATGCACATCCAGACGATGGATCGCCACCTCGCCCACCGTTCCCGCCGGGCTTTCCCGGCCCAGCTCGTCGATCACCGCCACGCGGTGGCCCGGATACGCCTTGCCCATGCTGCCGGGTTTGGCCGGATAGAAGATCGCGCAGTTGCCGACGATGTAGTTGACCTCGGTCTGGCCGAACATCTCGTTGACCGTCACGCCCAGTTCCTGCTGGCAGTAGGCGAACACCGCATCGCCCGCGGCCTCGCCCGCGCTCATGATGGCCTGCAACCTGAGCTTGAAGAACTTCTTCGGCTGCGGGAAGGCCTTCATCATGGCCTTGAGCGCCGTGGGGAAGAGGAAGGTGTGCGTCACTTCGTACTTCTGCAGCAGCTCAAAGGCGGTCTGCGGGCTGAAACGGCCGTTCCAGGCCACGATGGGGCGACCGAAATAAAGGGATGGCAGAAGCGCATCCATCAGCCCGCCAGTCCAGGCCCAGTCTGCCGGTGACCAGAAGACGCTGGGTGCTTTTGGCTGCGGCAATTCCGGCAAGGGGCTCTGTGCCTGTGGATCGAAGCCGAACCAGTTCTGGCTGCAGACAAAACCCGTCAGATTGCCGATCAGCGCACGGTGCGGAATCAGCGCACCCTTGGGGTTGCCGGTGGTGCCGCTGGTGTAGATCAGCACGGCCGGGTCGTCGGCACGGGTGGGCACGGGCACATACGACGGAGTCTGCGTCGCCAGCAGGGCCGCGTAGTCCAGGTCGGCCACGCCCGCCGCACCGCCGCCGGCGTCCCCGCCAGTACTGTCGCCCACACCGATCACGTGCCGCAGGGCCTCGCAGTTGCCGCGCAGGTTCTGGACGGCCAGGATGGCCGCGTCATCGCAGATCAGCACCGAAGCCGCGCTGTCGTTCAGGCGGAATTCAAGGGCCTCGGGCCCGAACAGGGTGGACAGGGGCATGGCCACCGCCCCCATCTGCAGCACCGCCATATAGGCCACCGCCGTCTCGAAACGCTGCGGCAGCACGATGGCCACGCGGTCGCCACGCCGCACGCCCAGCGTGCCCAGGGCCGCCGAGAGCCGGTTGGCCTGTTCCTGCAGTTCGGCATAGCTGTGCGAACGCGCCCGCAGGCCCGCCCCGTCGGCATGGACAGCGACGCGCTGCCCGGCATCCGCCGCCTGCGCCCAACGCCGGCAACAGACCTCGGCGATGTTGAAGGTCTCGGGCACCTGCCAGCGGAACTGGCGGTGCAGGGACTCGTAGTTGTCCCGCTTCTGACTGTGCGCCATACGGTGTCTCCTTATGATGGCGTCCTAGGATTGTTCAAATGTACCAAGCCCGCCGCCCTGCCCATAGCGAATTTGCCCCTGTCCGCAACCTGAAGTACCACGTCTGGCGCTGGGGCGACACCCAATCCGCCCTGCCCCCGCTGGTGCTCATGCACGGCTGGATGGACGTGGCCGCCTCCTACCAGTTCGTCGTGGACGCCTTCAGCCCCGCCTTTTTCCAGGGCCGCACCATCATCGCCGCAGATTGGCGCGGTTTTGGCCTCACGGCATGCCCGGGGCACGACAACTACTGGTTCCCCGACTATCTGGCCGATCTCGACTTGCTGCTGGACCACTATGCTGGCGACAAGGCTGTGGACCTGGTCGGCCACAGCATGGGCGGCAATGTGGTCATGCTGTATGCCGGCGTGCGCCCACAGCGCATCCGCCGCCTGGTCAACCTGGAAGGCTTCGGCATGCCGGCCACCAAGGCGGCGCAGGCCCCCCGCCGCTACGCCAAGTGGATGGACGAGCTCAAGAGCCTGCACCGCGGTGAACTGGCGCTCAAGAGCTACGCCAACGCCGACGGCGTGGCGCGCCGCCTCATGAAAACCAACCCGCGCCTGGGCGAGGACAAGGCCCAGTGGCTGGCCCGGCACTGGGCCCGCCCCAACGCGCAGGACCAATGGGAGATCCTGGGTGACGCCGCGCACAAGATCATCAACGCCCAGCTCTACCGCGTGGACGAGGTGCTGGCCGCCTTTGCCGCCATCACCGCCCCGGTGCTGTCCGTGGAAGCCAGCGACAACCAGATGGAGCAGTGGTGGGAAGGCAAGTACACCCTGGCCGAATTCCACGAGCGCCTGAAAAGCGTGCCCCAGCTGCAGCAAGCCCGGGTCCAGGACGCCGGCCACATGCTGCACCACGACCAGCCCGAGCAGTTGGCCCGACTCATCGAAGACTTCCTGGCCGGCTAGGGCGTCTCCTCCTCCATGCACGTTCCGTCGCGCGCCTTCAGCCTGGCCGGCGCCCTGCTCTGGGCCGGCGCCAGCCTGGCCCAGGCGGATGGCACGCCGCCTCCGGCCACCGCCGAAGCGGCCGCACTCACCCCCCTGACCCTCACGATCGCGCCCGTCGTCTACCACTGGCGCGACGACCCCGAGCACAAATATGCCTTTGTGATCTCGGTGGAACAGCATCTGGACCGTCAGCGCCTGGTCGGGCTGGCCCTGTTTCGTAACTCCTTTGGCCAGCCGTCGGCATACGCCTACGCGGGTTATCACTGGCACGACTTTCTGGGTCAGCCCAGGCTCTCACTCAAGGTGTCGACCGGTCTCATCTACGGTTACACGGGGGAATACGCCGACAAGGTGCCTTTGAACTGGGAAGGTTTTTCCCCCGGCATCATCCCGTCGCTAGGCTACAAGATCGGTGCCAACGGCTCGGTCAATCTCATGCTGCTGGGCACGGCCGGCGTGGTGATCGGCTACAGCCACAGCTTCGAAGGGTCAACCGGCCCATGAGCCGCCCGCCTGGCTTCGGGGACTAGGCCTAAAATCGAGGGTTTCGGGCCATCAACCGGGCCCACCGGCAACCCGCCCCCACAGAACACAGACAGGATTCCCCATCATGGACGCAGAACAAATCAATGCCATCGGCACCAAACTGGCCGACCTGAGCCAGCGCACGGTCGAGCTCCGGAGGTATCTTTGACTACGATGCCAAGTCCGAACGCCTGAGGACGGTCAACGCCTCGCTCGAAGACCCCACGGTCTGGAACGACCCCAAGCGCGCCCAGGAACTGGGCAAGGAAAAGAAGGCCCTGGACGACGTCGTCGTCACACTGGACAAGCTCACCAGCGAACTCTCCGACAACTCCGAGCTCTACGAGATGAGCAAGGAAGAAGGCGACGAAGCCGGCCTGCAGACCATCTCGGCCGAAGAAGCCAAGCTCTCCGGGATCGTGGAGAAGCTGGAGTTCCGTCGCATGTTCAACAACCCGGCCGACCCCCTGCCCGCCTTCCTGGACATCCAGGCCGGCGCCGGCGGCACCGAGGCCTGCGACTGGGCCAGCATGCTGCTGCGCCAGTACCTCAAGTACGCCGAGCGCAAGGGCTTCAAGGCCACG
>JBEIPS010000145.1:0-3968 GCA_040376915.1 Hylemonella sp. | reverse complement strand
GTGCGGTCTACGAAGAGGTGGGGTTCATCCACCTGTTGACCAAGGACCTGTGGAACGGCCACCCCTGCTGCGCCTTCGGCACCAGCGCCGAGTTCATCCAGAAGAACCCCAACACCTTCGCGGCCCTGTACCGCGCGGTGCGCACGGCCGCGGCCATGGCGCGCAAGCCCGAGAACCGCGAGCTCATCGCCAAGGTGATCGCGCCCACCCAGTACCTGAACCAGCCCGAGGTGGTGCTGCAGCAGGTGCTGACCGGCAAGTTTGCCGACGGACTGGGCAACATCCAGAACGTGCCCGACCGTGCCGACTTCGACCCCATGCCCTGGCAGAGCATGGCGGTGTGGATGCTCACGCAGATGCAGCGCTGGGGCTACATCAAGGGTGATGTGAACTACAGGCAGATTGCCGAAAAGGTCTTCCTGCTGACCGATGCCAAGAAGCACATGAAGGCGCTGGACCAGAAGGTGCCGGATGGCGCCTACCCCAAGTTCAAGGTCATGGGGCGCGAGTTCGACCCGGCCAAGGCCGCCGAGTACGCCGCGAGTTTCCCCATCCGCAAGGCGGTCTGAAATGCAGGTGTGGCGCACGCTGGGCTTTCGGGCCGCCATGGTCTCGCTGCTGCTGCTCGTGCTGCTGCTGGCGGGCTGGGGCGCGGCCACCCTGCCCGATGCGGGCGCGTCCCCGCCCGCGTCCGCGGCCAAGCTGAGCCCCGAGCAGATCGAGTACCTCAAGATGATGGGCAAGGACCCGGGTGCGCTCACGGCGGGCTCGGGCAAGCAGGCGGGCTTCCCCACGCCCCAGCAGATCGCGCAGGCGGCGTGGAAGCAGCTCGCCAACCCCTTCTACGACAACGGCCCCAATGACAAGGGCATTGCCATCCAGCTGGCCCATTCCCTGGGCCGTGTGGGGCTGGGTTTCGGCCTGGCCTGCCTGGTGGCGATTCCCCTGGGCTTCGTGATCGGCATGTCGCCCCTGCTGCGCCGCGCCTTCGACCCCTACATCCAGGTGCTCAAGCCCATCAGCCCGCTGGCCTGGATGCCGCTGGCGCTTTACACCATCAAGGACTCTTCGGTCAGCGGCATCTTCGTGATCTTCATCTGCTCGCTCTGGCCCATGCTGATCAACACCGCCTTCGGCGTGGCCTCGGTCCGGCGCGACTGGCTCAATGTGGCGGCCACGCTGGAGGTCAGCCCGCTGCGCAAGGCATTCCTCGTGGTCCTGCCGGCGGCGGCGCCCACCATCGTGACGGGCATGCGCATCAGCATGAGCATCGCCTGGCTGGTCATCGTGGCTGCCGAGATGCTGGTGGGCGGCACCGGCATCGGCTATTTCGTCTGGAACGAGTGGAACAACCTCTCGCTCACCAATGTGATCTTCGCCATCCTCGTCATCGGGGTGGTGGGCATGCTGCTGGACCTGCTCTTCGGCCAGCTGCAAAAAGCCGTGACCTATGTGGAGTGAAGCGCCGTGAGCGGATTCCTGAAGATCGAGAAACTGGCCAAGGCCTATGTGGCCGAGCGGCCGGTCTTCGCCGACGTGTCCTTCACCCTGGACAAGGGTGAGTTCGTCTGCATCATCGGCCACTCGGGTTGTGGCAAGACCACCATCCTCAATGTGCTGGCCGGCCTGGACACGGCCAGCTCGGGCCTGGTCTTGATGGACGGGCGCGAGGTGGTGGGCCCCAGCCTGGAGCGCGGCGTGGTGTTCCAGGGCCACGCCCTCATGCCCTGGCTCACGGTGCGCCAGAACATCACCTTCGCCGTGCGTTCCTGCTGGCCCGAATGGCCGGTGGCCAAGGTCAACGTCCATGTCGAGAAGTTCGTCGCCATGGTGGGCCTGAGCCCGGCCATCGACAGGAAACCCAGCGAACTCTCGGGCGGCATGAAGCAGCGGGTGGGCATCGCCCGTGCCTTCTCCATCGCACCCAAGATGCTGCTGCTCGACGAGCCCTTCGGCGCCCTGGACGCGTTGACGCGCGGCACCATCCAGGACGAGCTCCTGGGCATCGTGCGCCAGACGCAGCAGACCGTCTTCATGATCACGCACGACGTGGACGAGGCCATCCTGCTGGCCGACCGCATCCTGCTCATGAGCAACGGCAGTGAGCAGGCGGGCCTGTACACACCCGGCGGCATCGCCGAGGTGGTGGTCAACCCCTTGCCGCGTGAACGCAGCCGCGCCGGCCTGCACCACCTGGAAGGCTATTACGAGCTGCGCAACCACATCGTGGATTTCCTGGTCACACGCGCCACGGCGCACTGAGTTTTTCCACCCCACCACAAGATGAAGGAGTTCCTATGAACCGCAACGACGTCACCGAGAAGATCATCACCGTCAAGGTGAGCAAGGGCCTCAAATGGGAAGACGTGGCCAAAAAGGTCGGCCTGAGCAAGGAATGGGTCACGGCCGGCTGCCTGGGCCAGATGACCTTCGACGCCAAGCAGGCCAAGGTCATCGCCAAGATCTTCGGTCTCACCGCCGAAGAGCAGAAGTGGCTGCAGGTCGTGCCCTACAAGGGCTCGCTGGACACCGCCGTGCCTACCGACCCGCTGATCTACCGCTGGTACGAGATCGTCAACGTCTACGGCACCACGATCAAGGAACTGATCCACGAGGAGTTCGGCGACGGCATCATGAGCGCCATCGACTTCAGCATGGACATCCAGCGCCAGGCCGACCCCAAGGGCGACCGTGTCAACGTGGTGCTCTCGGGCAAGTTCCTGCCCTACAAGCAGTACTGAGTCCGACCTCTAGTAATGCGGCGGCAGCTCGTCGCGCAGGCTGCGCAGCACGGGCGCGCTGCCCTCGGGCAGCTGCTGGCGCAGGCCCATGACTTCGCGCAGCAGCAGGTCGATCTGCTGTTGCTGGCGGTAGATCGTGGCGTTGAGCTGCTCCAGCAGGTCTTCGGCATAGCTGGCCTTGATTTCCAGCTCGATCAGGCGGGCGTCGGTGTCTTGCGGCGGGTTCATGCCCGTATTGGACCTTAAAAGGACCCGTGTCGCTCCTGGTGCGCGACGGCGCGTGCATGCGCGTCGTGGTGTTGCGCAGGCCGCGCTGCCTGTCGGCAAGGTGCGAAGTCGTGAAGCGAAAACCTCATTCATAGGGCATCACAGGGCTTAGCGCAAGAGCCCATTTTTCAAGTGTTGCGCTCGGAAGACGCCACACTTCAAGCACTTTCTCAAGTGTCGGCCCTAAGCGCATGGGTTGCCGTGATGAGCGCGTAACAAGCTGATTTTTCTGTGTTTTTCGCTGACGTCCCCTGCGTTTTTGAGGCGCGTGGCCCGGACAATAGACGCAGCAAAGCGACAGCGTGAGAGCACAACACAGAAAGGGCGACACACCATGTTCAAGACCTGGAAAAAATTCGCCACGCGCCCCGAACCCGTCGAGGTGATCGAGGCGGTGCCCGTTTTGAACCGTTCCATCGCCTACCGCCGTTTCCTGCGTTCGGTGTACCAGGCGCCGGCCCGGCTCAATCTCGCGGGGTATATGCGCGAGGTCCAGGTCCTCGATGTCTCCCTCAAGGGGGCGCTGGTCGACATGGGTGCGGCCCTGCCCTGTCCCGTGGGCATGCGCGGCCGCCTGCGCCTGCACCTTTCCCCCACCACCTTCATCGCGATGGATGTGGCGGTCACGCGTGTGCGGGGCAGCCAGCTGGGTCTGCAGTGCCTGCACATCGACCTCGACAGCGTGACGCACCTGCGCCAGCTGATCGAGCGCAACTCCCCGGACCCGACCCTGCTGGTGCGCGAACTCTCGGCGCTCGTGGGCGCCGCGGCCTGAGCCAGGACCTGTTCAGCGCAGCCTCAGCGGTCCTTGCCGATCGCCTGGCGTGTTTGCGCCGCCTGTCCCGTGAGCCACTCGCAGAAGGCCTGCACCTCGGGTCGCGTATGGCTGTGTGGCGCCGCGATGAGCCAGTAGGCCATGGGCGAGTCCAGGCGCATGCCGGGCAGCACCTCCACCAGATC